>NZ_DAOUBI010000061.1:0-31440 GCF_034432675.1 Chloroflexus sp.
GGCACGTTTCGGAGGGCGAGATGCCATCTCGCCCCGTTTCGGATAGGCTCTGAACCCACCGGTGGGAGCGGCGTCTGGTACGGGTCAGGTCATACCGGCGGGCCGGTCCCGGCGCGAAGCCAGTGCGGTCAGCGGCCACGTCCTCATCGTCCACACCCTGTTCCTCCAGCAGCTGGTGCGTCAGGTGCTCACCGTCCACCGTGCGCATCGTCGTGCATACGCTGCACGGTGGGGTGATCGGGGACTTTAGGCAGTTCCAACGCCTGGCGAACCTGATCTGTGACCAACAGCCACTCTTCCATGTCGCGGTAATTGAGGTCGAGGGAGACCATCAGCCGCACGCACGCCGCCATCTGAGGCAAGGTGTGATGATGCGGACTTTTCGGATGCGAAGCGCGTGGCAGCGCCGTTTGGGTCAGGTGATAAGCGATATGCACAACGTTGCCAGAACGGCTGTATCGCGTGTTTATAAGCTATTGTTAGCACATCTCATCAATGTGTGCCACAAAGTACCTGTGTTGTATTATTTGCAAGGTAGAAGCCAGGCCTTTGCTCCCAGTGCGCTTCGGTATCGGGTGAGAGATACCTCCCAGTCTCCAGTTACCGTACCCCAGACCTGCGGCACAGATACTTCTGCACGTGGTTCAAAGACGGACATGCGAGTGTATAGAAGGGGTAGGACTTACGGACGACCTGAACGCCCTCACCCCTGGCCTCTCTCCCGTCTAGCGCGAAAGGGGAGATCAGCGGTTTGATACAAGGCTTCCTGATGAAGGAAAAGTCTTTCGTCCGCCCCTGAACTGCACGTTGAGTGGATGCTATCCGGCAACGGTGAGCGCTACCTGAAATAGCTGTGACACCTGCATACCAGGGGCGCACCAATGTTCACACCGGTCGCTCGCATCGTGCCAGATGGTTTTGGTGAACCGATGTTATGTCAGTTGACAGATCTTCAATCGGCGATATATGGCTTCACTACCAGGCAATCGCTACCGGAAAGAAATGTCAATGGCTGGATTTCTCCCTATGTGACTCAACCCGAATCGACCTTATGTTACAATGCAGATACTTATATCACAAAATTGTCGTTGAGGTTTATCTACAACCTTATGGAAATCTATCCGACACCACATAATGTTGCCTTAATTGATGTTCACCATCTTGGTCGGCCTCATGTGATCGGTACATTCTTGCTGTTGGGCGATGAACCAGCACTGGTTGATCCGGGGCCAGCTAGTACGCTGGCAGCCCTGCGTGCCGGATTATGTGCGCACGGGTTGACGGTCGCCGATCTGCGAGCAATTGTGTTAACGCATATCCATCTCGATCACGCCGGTGCAACTGGTCTGCTTGCCGCAGAGAATCCGCATCTGACGATTCATGTTCACGAGCGCGGTGCGCCACATTTGATCGATCCTTCACGGTTGCTGAATAGCGCAGCCCAGCTTTACGCTGATCGCATGGCAACTTTGTGGGGTGATGTGCGGCCAGTGGCTCCCGAACGGATTCGTACCTACACCGGTGGTGAGACGTTATACCTTAGAGGGCATAAACTGCGCACATTTGATGCTCCTGGGCACGCAAAACATCACCTGATCTGGTTTGATGAGGCGAATAGTACTGCTTTTGTGGGTGATAATACCGGTGTCCGCCTACCGGGAGTGCGGATGACCAGGCCGGCGACACCGCCGCCTGATATCGATCTGGAAGCTTGGGCGCGCACTCACGATTTGATTGAGCAATTGCGTCCGCAGTGGTTGTGTCTGACCCACTTTGGTGCCTACGACGATGTCGCCTTTCATCTGGCCGATGCCCGGCTGCGCTTGCAGCAATGGGCCGAGATTGTTCGCCAAAGCCTGATCGCCGGCCATGATGAACAGACTGGAACGGCTGTATTAGAAGCGGCATTGGCGAATGAAGCGGCTACGCTCTCGCCAGCCGAACAGTTGGCAATTATTCAACAGACCGGCCCATTAACATTGAGCTGGCGTGGTCTGGCTCGTTACTGGCAGAAGCTAGGGGGACTGGTAGGGTGAAGGTCAGGGAGGACAGGTTGTTTCTCTATCCTCCCTAGGAGAAGTTGGTTACAGTTTCACTTCTCCGCGCAGAAAGCGGAGAGCAGTCTCGGCCAGGATAGCGGTGCCAATTGGTAGTGCGCGTTCATCAATGTCGAAGATGGGGGTATGGTGCCCGCGCACGATGCCGTCATTGATCGCGGCACCGAGCATCAGCATGGCACCCGGTGCCTTTTTCGTCATGTAGGCAAAATCTTCTGCTCCCATCCCGGTGCGCGAACGATCAATCGCATCAGCGCCCAGAAAATCACCGGCAACATTGCTCATCCACTCGGCTACACGCTCGTCGTTCCAACCAGCGGGATAGCCGCGGGTGATCTTGACTTCAGCGCTCCCGCCAAATGCTTCCGCCACTGCGAAGGCGCGTTCAACTTCACGGGCCAGTTTAGCGCGTACTTCTTCGCTGAAGCTACGCAGGGTTCCCTGCACGAAGATCTCGCTCGGAATAACATTGGAAGCATGGCCACCACGCACGGTGCCAACGCTGAGAATAGCCGGTTCCATCGGGTTGATCAAGCGGGCGCGAATACCAAACAGCGCATTCAGAACGTGTGAGAGCATAAACACCGGATCGGTGCCGAGATGTGGGTATGCACCGTGGCCGCCGGTACCGCGGATATAGCCCTTAAAATCATCAACCGCAGCCGATGTCCAACCGCCGCGGATGGTCACCTGACCAACGGGCAGAGTTGAGTCGACGTGCAGGGCAATAACGGCATCAACCCCATCCAATGCACCCTCTTCAACCATCCGCAAACCACCACTCTTTACCTCATCGTCCCAGCCCTCTTCAGACGGCTGGAACAGGAAGCGCACCCGGCCACGCAACTGTTCAGCCGCAAAGCGCTCACGCAACAGGTGGGCAGCACCGAGCAGCATGGCGGTATGGGCATCGTGGCCACAGGCGTGCATGACGCCCGGATTCGTCGAAGTATATTCGACCTGGTTCTCTTCCTGTATCGGAAGTGCGTCCATATCGGCGCGGATGGCAATGACCGGCCCATCACCATCACCCAACTCACCGATCACACCGGTTTTGGCGACGCCAGTGGTAACCTTGATCCCACCAATTTCGTGGAGCGTATCGGCAACGAGGGCAGCGGTACGATGTTCCTGAAAGCCAAGTTCGGGATGGGCATGAATGTCACGGCGGATGCGAATAATTTCATCCGCCAACGTCTTGGCACGTTCGAGCATCATCATCGACTCCTTATCCAATACGATGAACTGAGGTCTGGCCGTGGGATTGTCGGCCAAGCGCATATGTAATGCCATCTTGCAGGGTTGCCAACGTGCGGATGTGGCTCATATCAAGCCCCAATCCGACAATAGTTTGGGCAACTTCTGGCCGGATGCCGGTTAAGAGAACTTCGGCACCGAGCAGACGTACAGCCTGAGCCGAACGTAACAGCGTGTTGGCAACCTGTGTATCAACCACCGGCACACCGGTTACATCGAGGATCACAATGTGGGCTCCACTTGCATTCACGCCTTCCAGCAAGGTTTCTATCACCTGTTGGGCGCGAGTGCTATCGATACTGCCGATAAGCGGCATCGCAATCACCCCTCGACTGATCGGAACAATCGGGGTACTTAATTCACGGAGAGCAGCTTCTTGAGCAGCAATGATACGCTCGGTTAACGCCTGGCGCTCTTCAGCAGCCTGCCGTTCAGCCGTGACATCAGTAACGAAGCCTTCGATAGCTTCCAACTGCCCCCTCTCATTGAACACACCCGTTCCGCGTTCCCAAACCCAACGAATGCTGCCATCGGCGTGACGGATCCGGTACGTGATCTCAAACTGGCGCTGCTGAGCAAGTGCTGTCTGTACACTCTCCTTCACGGCCTCGCGGTCTTCAGGCAGGATGAGATCACCAAAATAACGGCGTGGCGGTTGATCACCGTCCGGCATAAAATCGCTGGCCGGATAACCGGTAACCTCAAACGCCCCTTCGCTCATAAACTCAGCCGTCCAGCGCCCATCCTTGCGGGATCGATACGCAATGCCGGGCAAATTTCGCATCAACCTATCAAGACGGCGCTGATTCTCGCGCAAGGCTTCTTCGGCACGAATCTGCTCGGTAATATCTTCAGTCTGCGACAGCCATCCGGCAACTTTTCCATCAGGATGGTACAAAACCGCGTTGTACCACTGACAAATGATAATGCGGCCATCTTTCGTGATGTTTTCATTGCGGCTATTCTTTGCCTGGCCGCTCAGAAGAGCCTGGACAACCCCTTCGACGTGCTCACGAGCAATATTCGGCACCAGCAGTTCAATCGCATTTTTACCAACCGCTTCGGCTGCACTCCAACCGAAAATACGCTCGGCAGCCGGATTCCAGCGGGTGATAATCCCATATTGATCAGCTTCGAGCGTTGCCAGTGGTGAGGTCAGAAAACTCTGTTCAAGACGCTGATTGAGCATATGCTCGCGCTGAAGCAACATTTCTTCTTCCACAATCAACACTCGCTGCGCCTCTGCCACAATGTCGGCAATTGGACCCGCAGCTGCCGGATTATCGGCCAGTAAGCTGGTCGCCTGGCGACGGACTGCGTCAAGGCGGTTGAAACTGGCACTGATCGAGCCGCTGTTCTGCAGCAGGGTCCGCAGGTATGAGGGATGACCGGTACTCAGCGCATCGGCTAATGCGACAAACAATGGGCGTTCGGCAGGAGAAAGCGATGGGAGATGTGCTCGTAGTGCATCGGCAATTGCGACGAATGCGTTGTTCATAGGAACAAGTTCCTGTCACTATAGTAGAATTGTATGCAAGTGCTAACCGCAGTATAACATATTGCCGGACTTTAGTGACAAGTCAAATAGCTACTCTAATGATACCCATCTTCCTCCTATAGCGTGAACGGGTGATAGATTGACGCTGCGTTTGACATGCCTTCACAGGTAATTGTATACATCAATGGGTTGCAGTACTTTAGAACGAGAGGACTTTCACACCTTCTCTTACAATAACGGAGCGAAGAATACCTTTCGGTTTCATTCCAGCGGCACAGCCAGCATTTGATTGGCTAGACGTGCAATCGCCTCGCCATAGGTATGACCAGGACTGGCCCAACCGGCCCCCTGGGCACCAAGTGGATTGTGGGCACGACCCAGTTGTTTGATTGTTTGGGCACTTCCCCGAAACGCCCGTGGGAATGGCCGGTAGCTGAGCGATTTGGCAATGAGTTCCTGCTGCGGAGGGGTTTCACTTCCTGCGGGCAAAGCATACGCCAGCAAACGACCAATATGGGCCGGAATCGCATCATCCGCCCAGGTTGCAAAACTTACCCCGGCTTCCCAACGCTGACGTTGGGTATTGTATGCCCACCCGCGCGGATCGGTCGGCTGATGAAGTTGCCACTGCCCGGTTACCCCAATTCCCGCCGGATTCCGTTGGGGGCGCTGACTCCAGAAACTGGTGAGGTTGCCGGTCTCGTGGATCATCTGGGCCACTGCCAGCACCGGATCAACCTCGACCGGGATACAGACCCGGAGATACGCCGGAATAATCACATCGGCAATATCCTTTTCGGTATACTCACCGTGTGGACGACTGAGGATATAACGGCTCATCTGATCCATTGCCGCGGTTTGTGGGCCAAGAATTGGGCTGTCGGCAGTGTACATTACAACTGTACTCCTTCAGGTTCGCACGAGCGATGGCGCATAATCCACTCTGGGATGGTAGATGGATTGGAGATTATTCACAAAGACGGTTTTAATCTGCCCTAGCTCGCGCATCGTCAGCGGAGCATCGTTGAGTTCGCCTTCACGAACGCGCGCATCGATGATGGATTGCACCAGCTCATCGAGCGTTACTGCGCCAGGCGTTGTTCGTTCACTCGTGTCGCCATTGCGCTTTGCGATGAGTTTGCCGTGTTGGGCTTTGGCCCGTACCGTCGCTTCGACCGAGTCGGCCAGCATCAGGATAGCCTGTTCGCGGGTTTGGGGACGTGGGCCGGGATACCGAAAATCACGCTCATCGACGTGGTCGTAACGTTGTAAGGCCAGTTGGTAGAAATGGCGTACCAGGCCGGTTCCATGATGGGTAGCGATAAAGTCGATAATCTGCTCTGGAAGATGAGCAGCTCGTGCCATTTTGATCCCCTCGCGTACATGATCGATAATGATTTGGGCACTGATGTACGGATCGAGATCATCATGGACGTTCTCACGCCCCATTTGATTATCGGTAAAAAATGCCGGTCGTATCGTTTTGCCGATGTCGTGGTAATACGCCGCAACCCGCAGTAAGAGCGCATCGGCGCCAACAGCTTCGGCAGCGGCCTCGGCCAAATTACCCACTGCAACGCTATGGTAATAGGTACCCGGAGCTTCCCGAATCAGTTTACGTAAGAGTGGTTGTGATGGATGGGCCAGTTCCATCAACTGCAATGCCGTTACCTGCCCGGCCAGTCGGCCAACCACATTAAAAAGGCCAAAGGTGAGAATGGTTGTCAATCCACCATTGGCAAGTGCTGCTAGCACTGTGGTTACGATCCACCCACTAAAGCCCGAAAGGGTAAAGATGGCCTGCTGGCTTAACCAGAAGGTTGTCTCCAGAATTGTAATTGTCGCGGTAACTCCGAAACCGGCGATTAAAAACGAACGGAGCCGATCAGCCTGACGTGTCAGCAAGATCGCGCTGGTGCAACTGGCAAAAAGGGTGGCGGCAAGTGTCAGATCATTCCCTTCCATCACGCTAATCACTACCGCTGCCAGCAGGCTAACGGCAAAGCCGATCTGACCTGTAAATACGATGGTAGTAACGACTGCCAGCACTGCCAGCGGGAAGAAGATGGGACGTTCATTGTAGATCAGCAAGGTGAGACGAGCCAGAAGCAGGGTCACCACAATACTGAACATTAAGACGATAAGTGCGCGTGTATGGGTCATCAGTTTAGGCTGGAATACGTGGAGATAGCCACTGATGCCCGCAGTCAGGATCGCTGCCAGTAAGCCGTACCCAAGCAGTTCAGACCAACCCAGCGGGCGCGGCATTGCTCCGGTTGCCTGTAATTTCTCAATGTGGGCCGGCGTTACGATCTCTCCCGCGCGGATAATCATCTCTCCGGCCAGCACTTTTACTTCAACCGGTTCGACTTGGGCCATCGCCTTTGCCCGCCGTTCTTCGGTAGCGGCGTTGTCTAATGTCCGATTAACGCGCAGAAATGCCGACGTGATCTGTTGAGCGAGTTCCCGTTGTGCGGTATCGAGCGAGGTTGTTGCCAGCCAGAAGCTCAACCAGCGATCTCGCAGTTGGCTGAGTGCTCGCTCATCAATTGCGTAATCGTACCGTTCAATTGCTCGATCATAGAGGTTGAGAATGGTCGTGCGTAGCACCGACCATGCTTCATCATCGAGGGCAAGAATCAGGCGCACCTGGTCGGTGTTGAGTTGCACATCGGCACTAGGCAGATTACTCAATGCTCTCAGCCGACCGGCTTCATCTAGCGTCGGATCGTTACGCAGGCGTCCGATTGTTTCCAGTAACGTGAATAGATTGCGGCGCTGTTCAATTGGTATCGTCGGATCATTAAAGTAGACCAGGTTGTCAGGATTATTTGCTGCCTGAGTACGACGTTCTGCCGTCAGCACGTTGCTGGTGAAGGTAACCTCTTCTGGTGCCGTGATGCTCAGCGGGCTGGGTTGACCCACTTGCAAACCATCGGCCCCAGGCAACCGGAATGTCAACACGGCCCAGATGCCAGTCCACAATAAAAGTGCCGCCAGCAGTTGTCGTAACTGTTTTCGGGACAGCCATAACCACTGTGGACGAGCAAGCCAGCGTGATAGCCGGTGGTGCGAAATGGCTTTCATAGGCGTCTCGTACATGGGTGGGTTACGCCGAACTCAGGAGTTCTCGCGCAACCTGGCTGAGTGTACGGTTTTCGGCCTGACCTTTGAAGCGTTCGAGCAGAACAGGCATTACTTTGCTCATTGCTGCCGGGCCACTTACCCCCAATTCGGCAATCACTGCTGCCACTAATGGCCGTAATTCCTCAGGGCTGAGCATTTTGGGTAGATATTCACTCAGAATGGCAATTTCCGCCTCTTCAGCAGCGGCCAGATCGCTACGGCCGGCCTTGTGATAAATCTCGGCGGCATCACGCCGACGCTTGATTTCGCGGGCAATGACTGCTTCCTGCTCGGCATCAGTGAGGGCCGCATGGCTGTCTATGGCGAGATTAGCCTTGGCCGCTTCAATGGCTGCCGGGTCGCCGGCGTGACGGGCTTCAATCTCGGCCACAGCCGCATCGAACCGCTGCTTGGCGGCATCGAGCTGAGCAGCCTGTAGAGCTGCCCGCGCTGCCCGAATCGCATTCACGCGAACCTTGTCGCCGGCACGCATTGCCGCTTTCAAATCATTCGTTAAGCGTTCTTGAATACTCATTGTAGTACTCCCCGGTTCAAAAAGCTAGAGGGAAATTCGACGCGGGTACACGCGCGCCTTTTCAGCGCTAATGATGGCACGAATCTGACCAACTGCTTCATCAAGTCGGTCGGCGTGATTGATAACGACGTAATCGAAATTGGGTAATTGGGCCAATTCATCGGCAACCATAGCTAACCGCCGTTCCACTTCCGCCGGCGACTCGGTTCTTCGGAGCAAGAGCCGGTGGCGTAGCTCGTCGAGCGAAGCCGGCGCCAGAAAAATAAAGACGGCTTCGGGGGCTAGCCGTTTGATCGTTGCGGCCCCATCAACGTTAATCCGGAGAATAACGTCGCGACCACTGGCCATTGCCTGCCGAATCTCGAATTTGGGAATCCCTTTATACTGGCCGTAGACCTCGGCCCACTCTAGCAGTTCATCGTTCTCGATCATCTCGCGAAAACGCTCGGTCGTGACAAAATGATAGTCAACACCGTCAATCTCGCCTGGTCGCTGCGGTCGACTGTTTGCCGTGACGACAAAGTGAAACGGAAAGCCTAGCTCGCGCATACGCATCAAGACCGAGTCTTTGCCCACACCCGATGGCCCTGAAATGACGACGAGCAGTGGCTGTGGTGGTTTGCCCTGTAAAATCGGATTAAGAAATGGTTCCATGCCTGTACCCGATTGTGGTATCCTGCCAAAGGTGTCGGTTCTCGTATTACTTGTGGTTATATGTACTTTGATACCCTGACTTTGACTGCCGTCGTGGAAGAATTGCGTGCAACGGTGCTCGATGGTCGCATCCAGCGCGTTGTCCTGGTTGGGCCGCTGGCGATTGGACTGGAAGTGTATCGACAGGGTCGGCGCTACTACCTGCTCGCCTCCGCCGATGCGCAAATGGCCCGTATTCACCTGATCAGTCAGCGCCCAACCCGTGGCGTTGACGGCGAAACGCCCTTTTTGCTGTTGCTGCGAAAATATGTGCTCGGTGGGCGGATTGTTAATATCGAACAACCTCCCTACGAGCGAGTTGTTGTGCTCAGTATAACGAAACCAACGGAGTCACGCAAACAGACCTTTGATCCCGATGAGCTGATCGCCGACGATGAGAATGATGACGATCTGACGGCTGATGCCGATCATCTGTTGCATTGCGATCTCATCGTTGAGCCGCAAGATCGGCGCAGCAACATCATCTTAGTTGATGATAATAACATTATTCTCGACGCAATCAAGCGGGTTTCTCCCCGCATGAGCAGTCGGGTTGTCTTGCCCCGCCGGGTGTACGAATTGCCCCCACCACCGGATAAACGTGACCCTCTCCGGGCAAGTGCAGCTGAGATCGAGCACCTGCTGGGCAAGGGTGAACCGGTAAAAGTGTTAGTCAACGCCTATCGTGGCGTGTCACCCCAGGTCGCCCGTGAAGTGTTGATGCGAGCCTGCGGCTCTATCCCCCAAGCCGGGCAGTCATTACCGGCATACACCATTGCTGCCCGGTTACGTGAGATATTCGCCGAACCACCCGCCCCCCATCTGGTTAGGAACGAGCAGGGTCCTGTGGCTTTTGCGCCATATTACCCATCGCATCTCGCCGGCGACGGTGCGACTGTCACTGTCATGCCAGGGATGAGTGCGGCGCTGGAAGCCTTTTACACTGCCCGTCAGCAGCCCCTGGGCCGTGATCAGCGTCGGGCCGATTTGCTGAACCGTTTGCGTGCCAGCCGTGAGCATATCGAACGACAACGGGAGCAGATCGCTGCCGAGCTGGCACGCACTGCCGAACTTGATCACCTGCGCTGGGAGGGTGAGATGATCTTTGCCTTTCTTCATCAGTTGCCGCCCCAGGCTACTGAGCTGGTGGTAGAGGGGGAACGGATTGCGCTTGACCCCAAACGCTCGCCGGTCGAACAGGCCCAAGAGCGATTCAGAGCGTATGAGAAAGCCAAGAGCGCACGCGCTATCTTGCCCGAACGCCTCGCTGAGATTGAACAACGCCTGGTCGGTATCGACCAGTTCATTGCCCTGGCAGCGGTAGCTGATGACTCAAACCAGATCGATCAGATTGCCGCCGAGGCTGAAGAGGCCGGCTATCTGCGTTCCTCAGCCACCCGTTGCCCGCCCGTGCGGTCGCGTCCACTCCTGATCCGTTCAAGTGATGGCCTACCGATCTACGTTGGGCGTACCGCACGCCAGAATGAAGAAGTCACCTTTCGGATTGCTCGTCCAACCGACTGGTGGTTGCACGCCCGCAATATTCACGGTGCCCACGTGATTATTCGGGCCGATCATCCGCCTGAACAAACTATCTATGAAGCAGCCGCTCTGGCAGCGTATTACAGTCAGGCGCGTGATGATACGGCGGTAGAAGTCGATCTCTGTCGCCGATGGGCAGTCCGTAAAATCCCCGGTGGGCCGATTGGTCTGGTCAGCTACCATCCTGAACGTACATTGCGCGTGCGCCCACAACGTTGTGGCGAAGTGGTACAAAAGTGGTAGACAGATACTCTCTTCCTGTAGTAGTCTGAAACCAAACAACCATTGGGTAACCGCTGACACAGATACAGGAAGGAGACATCAGTGCCGTACATTATCACTGAGCCGTGTATCGGAACCAAGGATGCATCGTGCGTTGCCGTCTGCCCGGTTGATTGCATCTACGAGGGTGATGATCAGTACTACATCAATCCCGACGAGTGCATTGACTGTGGTGCCTGCGAGCCAGAGTGCCCAGTCGAGGCGATTTTCGCCGATGATTCGGTGCCGGAGCAGTGGAAGAGCTATATTGAGAAGAATCGCAAGTTCTTCGAGGGGTAGTCTCAAAGCGGATACGCTATCTTGCCTGATAGCCGGCTAGATGGTACAGACACATTGCGGCAGCCGGGCTGCCGCAATGTGTTTTATCGCCTGGAAAACCTGTTTCGACAACGGACGCCAGCAGAACGAGTCGGTGTCGTAGGGTTCATAGCACACTAGAACTTATTTCATACAACGCTGTACTGTCGCGCTCTAACAGCCATCTGCGGTGCTATCACGCGCTGGATTGGTTGCCTTGCTCGCTCATCATCCACAGGTTGCAAAGTTTGGAGTGCGGCAGCCATGCTGCCGCGCCAGCCGTGCTCACGACCCGGCGCGTGGTATGTCGTTAGCCCTGCTGGTCACCTATGCATTACCCATAACTGGTGTCAACCACGTGTGTATCAGCGGGGATCATCGCCCTGGGTGCTGTTTTGGGCAACTGGCCCGGTGGCAGTGCGCAGCTCCAGCCGTGCGATCACGTACTGGATGGGTTGCCTTAAGCGCACATCATGTGCGTGTCGCAGGGTTTGGAGTGCGGCAGCCATGCTGCCGCATCAGCCGTGCTAACGATCCGGTGCGTGTCACACCGTATCTATCCTGGTCACGGGGATGCTGGATGTGCTCGTTTCGATCATCGAGTCAGTCAAGCATCAATGAGCTACCTGCACGTAGACGTGTTGTTGCACTAGGTTCGTGCCCGCGCACCAGCGGCCACGGCCAGCCCCTGACGGCGGTGGAGATCATGCCTACACACAAGCTGGAAACTCACGCCACGGGGAACGCTTGCAGCCCGGCCTAATGCAGCAGGATGCCGTTAATCGCCTGACCATACGGTGTACGTGACGTATGGCACCGTATCTATCATGATATGATATGAGGCGTCACACTGGCTTCTGTGTGACATTTGGGTAATTGGATAGGTCGCAAAGGGGAAAGGTTGTAAAGTGCGCTGTGTGCCGTCCTCGTTTATAATGACAGACAGCAACTTATCGTCAGATTGTTTGGGTTGTGCACACAAGAGGAAACACAGACACTGACGGGATAAAGCCTGAAAATATGGTAGCGATGGTGAAGCCAAAACCTTCGACAAACGTTAAGAATGCTGCAAAGGGATGGCGACTGTCACTGCCAGGATGGGGAAGGAAACCAGCACCTATGACGACCGATCAGACACCGGAGTGGCAGCGCCGACTCCTGGCAATTCTTGAGGTACAACTGGCTCGCTTTCCCTGGTTAATCCAGCTTCGCGCTACCTGGCGGCTCCTGCGCGAAGAACGTCGCGATTGGCCGTGGTTGTTGCCTCTCCTCGCCGTCGTATTCATTACGACCTATCGGCGCGAGCGGAGACGATCTCGTTCATAATCTCTCCTCATCATCGATCATCTCCGCATCAGCGATCAGGTCGAAACGCGGAATGATGGCGGCGAATGTCGTGTTATCGAGGGTGCGAAAGAAATATTCTCCCTCCATCCAACCGCGTGGCGACTTGAGTACACAGTAGCTCTGGTATTCGTGGACATCACCGGGACCGAGCACCGGCTGAAGCCCAACTACGCCATCGCCAACAACTTCAAGTTCTTCACCAATCGAGTCGTAGATGATCCAGCGCCGACTCATCAACTGCGCTGTTCGTCGGCTGATATTTTCGATCCGCACATCGTAGGCGAAGACGAAGCGTTGCAATGGGGGGAATGAGTGCCCCGGCAGATATTGGGGACGCACGCTAATCCGCATCCCTTCACTCAAACGGTAATAAAATGGTCGGCGCATTGTTCTACTACAGCTAATACAAACCTCTCATCACGACCGGATAAGCATGTACAGAGGCAGAGACGATCTGCCCCCGTACATGCTGCCTGTAAGCCCCTACTTGAGATGGGTACGGAACCAGGTGATCTGTTCCTGGGCAGCGTAGAGCTGATTTTCTACCATCGCCAACCCGTGACCTTCAAAGATGAACCGTACCATTCGAGCCGGTACCCCACGGTTGACCAGTTGTAAATGGAAGTTCTCGTTCTGGACAATCGGCAGGAAGTCATCGGTGCCGTGGAAGGTGAGCACTGCTGCCTTCACTCGATCAGCACCGTAGCTCGGCGAGTCTTTGACGTACTCGCTGATGGCTTTGTACGGGGGTAAACCTTCCATGTACGGCACTAGCGGGCCACCGCCTAATGCCCAATCACTGATCAGGTCAATGAACGCACATTGTGGGTTGGCGGCAGCGTAGAGATCGGGATACCGCACAATGCTCTGCAAAACGAAATAACCGCCATACGAGCATCCCGTAATTCCGATCTTGCCGGCTGATGTCCAGCCCCGCGCAATTGCCTGGCGAACGATCTCAGCCTGCTCATCGATATCGATCTGGCCGAAATTACCCCGATCCACCAGTGAGTTGTAAACAGCCGGCGTGTAGCCGTGGCGACCGGCTACCGGTGTAATCAGTAGCGCAAAGCCAAATGAGGGCAAGAGCGCATACGGGTTCTCAACGTTGGCCTGCCACTGATTGATCATCGGCACATTCGGCCCGCCCTCTTGCCAGACAATCAGGCGCATATCGCGTGGTGGGAAGGGCGCATCTGCCGATTGGATCAGCGTTCCTACCCGCACCTGACCGTTCCGGAGGGTGAAGGTCACCGGGTCTTGTCGTAAATTGGCTTCCACCCGCAACTCTTCATTCTCCCAGGTCAGACGAGCCAGTGCCGTTCCATCCCAACGTAGACGATAGATGTCCGGTGGACTGGTGTAAGAGGTGTGGGTGAAGACGATCTGGCGTGTACTGCTGCTGGTTGACACAACGTTGTAATATGCACCGGCACGGTCGGCCAGATTGCGCAAATCCTTAGAGACGCGGTTATAGTAGTAGGGATGGCGATTGCTACCGACTACGCCATGCACGATAATTTCATCGGGACTGACAAAATCGGCAACGCTGAGCGCAAAGGCAACATCACCACCAGAGAGCATCGGATGCTCGAACGTTCCGGTCTGACGGAATTGTCCATCGCTTCCCCGGTCGTAGAAGCGGAAACTGGTACGCGAGGAGAACCGTGGATAGTAGACAGGGTAGGTTCGCCCCTGGAGGTAGGCCGGATGGTGGGCCTTAATCAGCAGTGACTGGCCGCCCGGCGCCCAATCGTGCGCTTCGAGAATAGGAGCACCGAGAGCGGGATCGGGTCGAATCACCTGTGTCTGCCCACTGGCGAAATCGATCACATACGTATTGTTGTTCTGGATGACCGGATTCTGGCCTGGTGGCAGATTACCGGTCACATCGCGATAGATCTCTTCGGAAAAGAGTGAACCGCTGTAGAAGCTACGACCCTCAGCGTCCGGCACACCGAAAAACGAGACTGCCAGATACGTCGAATCGCTCGTCCAGGTCTCGTTGAGCAGGCCAGAGGCGTATGGAATACTGGTAACATAACGTTCCTCGCCAGTCGTAGTATCGTACAGGAAGAGGTCGTAAGGTGCGCGCGTCGCTTCGACGGTATTTCCGTTTTGCTGTTGCTGAAAGAGCAGCCGACTGACAAGATCAGGCCGTTGTTGCCGCAGGAGATCAACTCGTCGCTGTAAACGGGCAGGCAATTCGATCCGGTTGACCCGTGCTGCAACTGTGGAAGGCAGCCCAAGGGTGTGCTGAGTGGTGAATCCCTCTCCATTCGGTGGCTCGCGCACGATCAGCCAACTGGTGAGGTTAGGGGCAACCGAGACAATCCCGATGTTTTCATCGGGAATACCAACCGCGGTAGCAACCACTTCACCGGTATACCGGTCAATAGAGAGTGCGACAAAAGCGTCCTCGATACCAACCGAAAAGAAATTGACTGCCAGGACGCCGAGGGTACGTTCGTCTTGCCAGCTAAACTGTCCAAAGCCCAGGAAGGGCAGGGGAACAAAGGAGTCAAACACTGCCGCATCCACCGGCACCGTATCACCGGTTTCGATATCGAGAAATCCAAACTGGTTTGCTGAACTGATCAGGACGGCGCCATCGTCAGGACTGATGTCACTAATGGCGCGAGGGGTGGTGGCATCGTTCTGCAACCGATCAATACGTTCGATCTCTTCGTCACTGAGCAGGTTGGGTGGCAGGTCAGATTCGTCACCGAACTGATCCACGTCTATGATGTTGTTACGGATGGGAGCAGCAGTGGCCGGGGCGATCAGACCAAGCATTGCGACCAGTAGGCCGATCCACCATAGCCGCCGGGAGAGGTGCATATTAATACTCCTGTTTTGGTAAAAGGCAGTGAGTGCCACGTTCTTTATCATAGCAGATGAACAGGCAAAATGGTATACTGGGTAGTACAAATTGTAAAAAGGTTTTATTGATCAAATATAGCTGCTACGTAATATGGTCTCCTTGCCAATAGTGATTACCGAACATTGCCAATCGGTGATCAAGTGACTTACGTATGACATGCAGTGAAGCACGTGCGCTTCTGGCAGCCGGTATTCGTCCCGGCACTGCTTCGAGAACCCGATTACACTTGAAAGCTCACCTTGATCATTGTTCTGCCTGTCGTGCTCTGCTTGATCAGACTGACCACGATCTCTTACTAAACTTATTGACCAAACCACTCGTTCCTGAGCAATCACCGTCACCACGACCCTGGTTACGGTATGTGCTGGTTGTGCTCCTGGCACTCTTCGCCGGCTGGTTAGGCTTCCAGACCGGCCGGGTGGTTTGGGCAGCGATGACTATCCGGCAGAATCTGGAAGTGATGCGGTTGCCGACAATGGTAGCCACACCGACGCCGGCGATGTCGGTGGTAGCATTTACCCCTCTCTCATCACCACAGCCGTTGAATGTTATCCAACCGACGTCGGTCATTCCGACTGCAGTGTCGGCTGACATTACGCCGGCGATCACACCAACATCCATTGTGCGCGACGTAACCATTGCGGCTTCAGCGACACCTATTCGCTTGCCGGGGATTGATGGCCGGGTGCCGGTGCCGACCTTGATGCCAACAGCGGGGATCAACCTACTATCGAATGATGTTATCCATATCCTGCTGTTGGGGAGTGATCGGCGTCCCGGTGAAGGATGGGCGACCCGGGCCGATGCCATCATGGTGGTACGGATCGAGATGACGACGCGCCGGGTGGCTTTGCTCTCGTTGCCGCGTGATTTGATCGTTGAGATCCCTGGCTACGGGTATGGGCGGATCAACAGTGCCACCGTGTACGGCGAGCAGAATCCGGCCATTGGCGGTGCTGAGTTGGCCAGGCGTACTGTTTCTCAGCTTCTTGGATTACCCATCGATCACGTCGTATGGGCCGACTTTACCGGTTTTATGGCCGCGGTTGATGCAATCGGTGGCATTGAAGTTGAGCTGGCGCAGCCGATCTATGACCCCCTGTATCCCACGATGGATTATGGCGTGACATCGGTTTACTTTCCAGCGGGAAAACAGTGGCTTGATGGTGCTCAGGCGTTGATTTTGAGCCGGACACGCCACGCTGATAGCGCTTATGCCCGTGAGGTGCGCCAGCAGATGATTTTGCTAGCGATTGCCCGACGGATTCGCGAACAAGACCCCGTTCGTCAGGTTGAGCTGGCTGCACACGTTACCACTGCTCTACGTCCGCACATCCGAACCGATCTCAGTGCAGATGATCTCCTGGGACTGGTCTGGTCGTTGCGGGATGTCAACCTGGCAAGTGTTGAGCGCTTTGCGTTGGACACAGATGGTGTGTTCGAGGGGATAATCGAGGGTGATCCATATGCACTAACACCCCGTCCTGGAGCGATTGAAGCCCTGGTACAGGCATTTGTGCGCGGGAAGTAATACCTCACATATCTCATCTCCCAAAGGTTAAGGTCTCAAGCTAACAACTAACGATCCCAGTATCACGTTAAGAGGATCGTCAAAGATGATTGGTGGGACTGTGGTGCCGTAACAGGTGATGCATAGACTGGTGGGAGAGTCACAGGCACGCCTCAACCATCTCTCTCACTACGATCACCTCGTGGATCACAAGGTCGCCTGCTAACCCTTCCCGATCACAAAGATGACAGCATTAACCAACACCGCCGCCGTGTAACAGAGTGCAGCAATGAGGAAAATAGGAGCAAACCCGGCGCGGCTTTGCAATTCGGCGCTTATCGTCGGGCCGGCAATGTAGCCAACTGTCGCTGCTGCCCGGATCATGCCGATGATGGTGGGGTGGTGATGGGCCGGGGCCTTGGCGAGCGCCTGTGCATCAAACAGTGGCGTTGCCATATTCATCAACATGCCACGCACCATCGCTATTGCTGCTGCCACTGGTAGCGATGGTGCGAAGGCCAGCGCGATCAGGCACGGTATCGCCAGGGCTTGCGTGAGCACCACCCCGGCCATCCTGCCCACCCGCCTTGCCAGGTGCGGGCCTGCCAGTGTTGCCAGACCGGTAGCCAGATTGATCAATGCCAGAATCAGGCCGATCATGGCATCGCCGACGGTGAAACGTTGGCGAAAAAACAAGCCTAGGTAAGGTATGAAGAGGGCTGCACCCAGGGAAATTAACAACGGCCCTGGTACGAACGCCAGGCCATATCGCATGGCCTGCCAGAGGTCGCTTATCTGGCTGCGCCTGGTACCGGTGGGGACTGTTGGTGGAGGACGTACCGGCAAACCCAGGAGCGGCACTCCGGCCAGCATCACCAGGACAACACCTGATACGGCGTTCAGCCGATAGGCGGTCAGCGCATCGCCTTCAACCGGCAAGAGTCGCCACACCGTTGTCAGTGATCCGCTTAGCAGACTACCGAGACCATTGATGATCAGACTGAGTGCGGCGCTGCGAGCAAACAGACGATCAGGGCCGTTAGCGCCACCCAGTTGCATCATGAGTGGTGGCCCGGCCAGCGTAAATAAGACACTGGCCGGGCCGCTCAGGGCCACGCATCCCAGCAACAGCCACGCCGTCAATGGGGAGAGGGCTGATGCCGGTGGTGCGAGTGATAATCCCAGCAGTGCCAGGCTGTGCAGCAGGCAACCGCCGATCATTGCCGGTCGCGCTCCTATCTGCCGCACAAGCTGCCACAGAAAGGGGCTGATCAATCCACCGGCCAGCACCGATACACTGTTGAGTAAACCGATCAAGGCCAGATCACCTGCAAATAGTATGGAGAGTCGATAGGTGGTATAGCCGAGATCGGCATACGCGATGGTCGCAAATAACCATCCTACCGTCAGGCCGGCGGTCAGCATGCCGATTGTTGCGAGGTAGCGTTGATCGGCGTTCATGATGGCTCGTTACCGAACAGACCATTGCGAGCGATAATGTCACGGTAGACATATGCGCTGCGCTTCCACACACGCCTCTGCGTGGCGTAGTCGGTATAGATGATGCCGAAGCGCTTGCTGTAGCCCTTTGCCCACTCAAAATTGTCGAGCAGTGTCCAGACGAAATAGCCACGCAGGTCAATCCCTGCAGCGATTGCTCGCCTGCATGCCTCGATATGAGCCTGCAAATAGGCCACACGTTGCGGGTCTTCAACAACCTGATCGTTGGGGTCGGGTGCCGGATCGTCAAACGCCGCACCATTTTCAGTGATGTACAGCGGCAGAGAGGTGTACGAACGTGCTTTCTGCAATGCCTCAACGATGCAGTCAGGATAAATCTCCCACCCCATCGCCGTCTTCGGCAGCGGTCCTGGTACCTGTTTTGCCATAGTAAACGGCTCCCGCCAGGTAAAGGCATTGAGCAAGCGGGTGTACGTATTGATACCAAGAAAATCGATAGGCTGACCGATAATCTCAAAATCACCCGGCTGAATCGGTACAAACACCAGCCGGCGGGCAAAGTGATCGATTATATCAGCGGGATAACGCCGACAGAAGAGCGGCTCTAAAAACAGCCGATTCATAATCCCATCGATCTGCTGCGCTGCTTTCTGATCAGCAATCCGTTGGCTGGCCGGATACTGCGGCCAAATCATCAACACAATCCCAATCTGAGGCGATGGCATATCACTGCGCACCGCCTGGGGGCGGGCGGCGCGAAAGGCACTGACCGCCAGGCCATGTGATAACAGTAAGTGATGCACGACAGCCAGCACCTGCCACGGCACACGCTTTCCCGGTGCATTCTCGCCATTGCCGTAGCCGTAAAATGCCTGAATGAATGGCTCATTATGCGTCGCCCATAAGGCCACTTCACCGCCAATGGTGCGGAAGAGGTAATCGGCATATTCGGCGAAACGCAGTGCTGTGTCGCGCTGTGTCCAGCCACCACGGTCTTCAAGGGCTTGCGGCAGATCCCAGTGGTAAAGGGTAGCCACAGGGAGAATATGTCTTCGGTGCAGACCATCAATGAGCCGCCGGTAGAAATCGAGACCGCGCTGATTGGGCTGGCCAGAGCCGGTTGGGAAGATACGCGGCCACGATATGCTGAACCGGTACGCTTTTAACCCTAATGCTGCCATGTGATCGAGGTCTTCTTCATAGCGATGGTAATGGTCACAGGCAATGTCACCGGTATCGCCGTTAGCAATAACACCAGGTCGCCGGACAAAGCGATCCCAAATACTCTCGCCCTTGCCGTCTTCATTCCAGGCTCCCTCGATCTGATACGCCGCCGTTGCTGCACCCCAAAGAAAATCAGATGGAAAACGGATGTCGTTGCTCATAAGTTGTCAACCGTCACTTCAATGTGCAGAATACTCTGCGAGGAACGTGATGGCAACTGGCTGCCCGCTGGTAGCATACCACCAAATCGTAGCGATTGCAGCTTGCGGTAACGCGAGTTAGAGCCTGTGATGTACGTGATAGTAAACGCTCTTCATCCAGAGAACCAACTCCACGAAATGATATTCCTGCCACATTCGGAGTATCAGGGTTGTGTGGCTACGCATTACCCATAACTCGGATGATGCATAGACCGCGCAAGCGGGAGAAGGGCCGGGGGCGAGGGTATTCAGGCGTCCTCAAGACTTATCTCTTCTATCCGTTCCTGAACTTGCCAGCGGCTAGAGCCGGGCACAGGCTATACACCAATGACCACCCCATTCCCGTAATCAGGACAAGCCTGGTGAAACCCGCCTGTTTTTCTCCCTATTGCCTATTTTCTCCCTCCTATGGCCACACCCGTCATCAGAAATAGCCCAGGGAAACCCACCTGCGCTTCTCCCTATTTCCTATGTCCTATGCCCTATTTTCTCCCTCCTATCACCCCAATTTTGATGAATTTTTCCTTTCCCGCGTACCTTTTGGCCCCTTTTTACGGTTCTATATATGCAGCCGTTCTTTAATCTTGCAAAGGAGGATACCATGAGCGACCGCGTACTCTCGACCGTTACCGCCCGCGAAGCTATTGAGCGTTTCCAGCGCATTGTGCAGGGGCCGCTGTTGCAGCAAATTAACGATTTGAATCGCGAGGGACAGTTGCTCTCGGACCCCAACAACTGGGATGGTCGTCTGGCCGCTCAGTTTCGCTCGCACTGGGCGGAGACGCATCAGAAGTTGCTTGCAATTCGCGATGCACTTGAGGATCTGCGTCGGCAGGTAGCCCAGATCAATCAGAACATCATGCAGGCCGGTGGTCAGTAAGCGCTAGAACCTCACTCCGGTGAGAGGCTGTCAAGTTTATGTGCGCTCCTGGGTCGGCCTCTCACCGGCTTACCTCCCAATTGGTTGTGCCGATATATGACCTGAACAAGAAGGAAACTGGAGCAGCGTATGTCACTTACCTTTCAGATCAGCCATGCCGAGCTACTTTTGTTGCTTGGTCTACTCGAATTGCCCCGGCCTTTTGCGCTGGGGCCGAGTGTGTTGCCGGAGCGACCGGTGCTTGAAGGTGTACTCAGTGCGGCAGTTGGCAGTCTGGCAGCGCGTGACCTGTTGAAATTACCGGCCCAGCCTGATCACCTACCGACCCCTGATGCCGATCTGGCGACGTTGTTGCGTACAGTGGCGCTCGCCGATAGTCTGATGATTGTCGCCAGCGGGCCACCCACACGCCTTAGCCATATCAGTCGCGCCGGCGCGAACTTTGTGTTGCATTCCAGTCCAGCGCCAGACGTACATCGCTTTGCCGCACTTCCCGGTGCCGGGCATGTTATCGATACGATGCTGGCCATGGTGATGCCGGAGAACATTCCTGAACCGGTCAGTACAGAGCCGCTCATGCTGGATGGCGAGGGATTGTTGACCGCGTTCAATGCCCTGCAACACGATGATCTTGATACCGCAGCACGTGTGTTTCAACGGCACGGCTATACTCCGGCGAAGGTGCGTCCGCTGATTGAGATGATTGGCCCCCAACCAACCCGCCACGCGCTGGCGGCGATCCGACAGTTGCGTCAGCCTGACTCAGAAGCTCGTGGGGCAATCATCGTTGCCGGACGGTATGGGGGCTGGTGGGTTGCGCCGGCATCTGATCGGGATGATCTGCTGGCGTTGTGGCCGACTGGTGGTCCGGGGTTGCGGGCAAAAATGAGTGAGTTTGGAGCCTGGATCTGTGAGGCTGCATAAGTCATGAATACCGTTGCTGCTATTCCAGAGCATTTACGGCGCTTCGCGGTGGTAACAACCACCAGTCATGATCGTTTACACGCGGAAGCCGGGCGACTGGCCAATACCTTGCATTACTTCTCCGGCCAGTGTCGTGAATATACGGTTCCGCACATTAACGGCCTCAGCGATGCCTTGTTTGCGCATTGCCGGGCGATTAACGAGATGGTTGAGTGGGTGCGCACAACCGCTGACCGCCTCGAAGCGGCTGATCGGGGGACACTCCGGCGCCCCTCTTTTTGGGATGTAAGCACCGTCGCGCTCACCACATTCGGGACGGTTGCCCTGCGTCGTCTGACCTCGCTCAATGGGCCAGTGTTTGATATTGGAGCACGGGTAGCGTTTCGGGTGATATGGCAACTCCGCTCTTCACCATCGCTATCCCCCCATCACAAGACCGTGTTACGAGTGGCTGCCTGCCTGGCAGCAGGCTGGATGGTACAGAAGATGCCGCCTGTTCACCGCTGGTGGCTCAATCTGCTCTGGCCCGGCTCGCGTACACTGGCAGTGCAGTCGTTCTTCTGGCGGGTATCTATCTACGCTCCGCTTCTGCTTCCCTTGCAGCCGTTGCCGATAGCGATCCATCTGCTGGTGAGCACGTACCGCTTTGAGGCGGTTATTCACCATCTTCAGCAGGTCGAACGTGAGCTTGCGCCATCGCTGCGGACACTGGGATGGATGATGGTGTGGGAACCTGCACTCTTCCGGTCAATTGTACACAGGCAGATCGCTGAGGTTACGCTTCGTACATCCGCTTTCGCTGCCGATCTGCTCTGGCAGCACTGGCAGCGACAGGTTCGCTACCATCTGACGCAACTGAGGCCATTTATTCCCAGCCAGGCCCAGATGTGGCGTCTGCTCAGTCAGAGTATGATTTTGAACACGGATGTGATGTTACGGATGGGCTTCCAACAGCAATTTCTGACAATCTTTTTGGCACAGTTCGGCGCTGTTGCAGGAATCAGTGCTGCTCCTCGTCTACCGGAAATTATCCAAAGTCCGACAGACATTCTGGCGCTCACCGAGAGCGGCTTCTGGATTGATGCGTTTCAGTACCTTACCCTTGCCGAAATACGGGAACTGGCCGCGAATCTGGAACAAATCGATGCTGGCCTCAGAAGGGATCTTCGGCTTGGTCTATCGATCCGTCCTGCTGAAGGCTCGGAGGCCGAACCTGACAGTCAGGCAGCAGTCACCGACGTGTTTCCACCGCTGGAGGATCAGACCAACTCACAGCAACCGTACCGGGTATCTCCAGCGGCATTGCAGGCAAATGCCCACGGCTTGATTAGCTCTTATTATGGCGAGGAGGTGCGGGCGGCTCAGGTAGGGAAGAACGAGTTTGCAATCGGCATCAATGGTCTCAGTCTCAGAAACATGTCTGTTGGCACCAATGGTCTGGTTTCGGTGATCGATACCGCAGCGGGCAAAGAATATATCGAGCAGAACCAGTATTATCAGGTGGTTATCGGGCGTGTCTTGCGTTTGATCAACGAATTGCCGGAAGGCAGTACACTCCATCTAACCGGGCACAGTATGGGTGGTGGGATGTGTATTCTGCTGAGCAATGATCCGCGAGTGCAGGCAGCTCTGGCGCAGCGCAATATTCAGTTAGCCAGTGTGACCACTCTGGGGGCCGTGCGTCCGCAGGGAGAATGGGACGATGTGCCACCTGTGATCAACGGTCAACCGGTGACTGTACGTCACTACGTTGACAGCGATGACAAACTGGCATTGTCGGTTGGGGCAGGGCACGAGGATGAGCAGTATCGCGATGTTGTATACATGCTAGACAATAACCGCATCAATCAGCCGATGATTGTTCATAGTGCCTATCAAGATGCCGACTATACCCAATTACCGGAAACTGCCCAAACGCTGCCGTTTACGGTTGATCCGACCCACTTCCGCCTGATAGAGATACCGCCACTGCCATTTGAAGAAGTTGATGTGGTGGTAGACCGTTGTGGGCGTGAATGATTCTGATCTGGGATTGTGTTGTGACGTAGTTCGAGTTATCCCACAAGGAGGTGCCTATGTCGGGACGCCCCGATGTTTGGTGGAACTGGCGGGCATCTGATGATGCTATCGGTGCGCTGCGACGCATGGCGGCTGTGCTTGATGAAGAGACCGGGCAACGCGCACGGGCTGCTGCCGAATTGCTCGCCGCCTGGCAAGGTCCACGCCAGGAGGAATGGGCTTTGCGGCAGGCTTCCCTGCAGGTTACCGCCACGAGCTTGCGTGATCGCTGTTTACAGGCGGCACAGGCGATTGCTCAGGCCAGTGCCCGGGCACGGGCCGAGCAAGATCGGATCAACCGTGAACGCTCATTACAGCAGGTGATGCACAATGCCGGACAGTAACTTTAATCGGCCACCCCGTCTCCGCCCGCGTTGGAGCGTGGAAACGATTGATTTACCTGCACCACCACCGCCGCCATCGCCACGTCCAAACACGGTCTGGTTGCAGGCACTCCTTCCGATCATCGCTGCGCTCTTGTTTGGGGCCACAGCGCTGATCGGGTACGGATCGTGGCTGGCAGCGGTGCCGGCGCTGGTACTGGCAGTACTGAGTGGTGGTGTAACCCTGTTTCACGAACATGATACGGCGCGCCGGCAGGCACAGACCTACGCTGAACAGCAGGCAGTCTTTATCGATCGGCTCGCCATGGCCCGGTCGCGTCTGCGTCGCCTGCACGAGGAGGAGCGGGCAGCCCGGCGTTATCTAGCCCCCGATCCGGTGGAGTTGTTACGGATTGCCGGCGCCGATGAGCGGTCGCGATCACCCGAACCGCGATTGTGGGAACGGCGCCTGAGTGATGACGATGCGCTTGAACTGCGGGTGGGTTGCGGCACGCTGCCGGCGTCGGCGCGGGCTGTGGTTGCGTCCGGTGCACCGGCTGACCGGCGGATCGATCAGGTCATCGCCGAGTATGCCAGCCTCCATCAGGTACCGGTGTGCATTCCACTGCTCCAGCTTGGCTCACTCGGCATTGCCGGGCCACGTCCGGCAGTATTGGGGCTTGCCTACGCTATGCTCACCCAGGCTGCGGTGTTGCACGCGCCAACTGAATTGCGGATTGGTGTGATTGCCGGCCTCGCCACTGCTGCCGACTGGCAGTGGATTGCTCGCTTGCCGCACTGTCAGGCTCCCGATGCAACCTCAGTTGCTCGATCATTGATTGCAACCGAACCACAGGCTACCGAGTCGCTGTTAACCTGTCTGCTCGATGAACTTAGTCGTCGCCGTGAATTGCCCACAAATTATCAGGTGCCGTTTTTAATCGTTGTGGATAGTGCAACCCTCATCACAACGCACACTGCACTCGGTCAGTTGTTACGTGATGGTGGTGCCCATCGCTTCATCGTTGTTGTATTAACCGATGACTGGTCGCACATTCCTGAGCATTGTGCGGCAATGGTTGAAGTTGATCAACGCATGGGGCGGTGGACGCGGGCCGGTGAGGCGTGGCCGGTAACCCCATTCCAGCCCGATCTGCTTGATCGCCGCGAGGTTGAACGGTTAGCCGCTCGTCTGGCAACCGTGCGTCTCAATGAGATCGGTGCCGGTCATCATCTACCGCGCCAGGTACGCCTCCTTGATCTGCTAGCGACGCTGCTTCCAGACGACCAGCCTGTAACCGTGCGCTGGCAGCAACTACCTGCAATGTCCTGGCATGATGATGTGCCAATTGGGGCATTGAGTGAAGGGAAGCCGTGCTATCTCAACCTCAACGAACAACAACATGGCCCGCACGGCATTATTGCCGGTGCCACTGGTTCCGGGAAAAGTGTCTTATTACAGACCATTATTACCGCTCTGGCAGTTACCCACGGCCCTGATCGGCTCAATCTTCTGTTAATCGATTTTAAAGGCGGAGCTGCGTTAGCGCCGTTTGCTGCCTGGCCGCATACAACAGGCTTTGTGACCGACCTTGATGGACGTTTGGCGGCACGTGCAATCGCTGCGATTAGCAGTGAGTTGCGCCGTCGCAAGGCTGTGTTACGCACAGTCGCCGAACGCTACGGGGTTCATATCGAAAATATCACCGACTATCGTGAGCTGGCCAATCGTCAGCGCCTGGAACCACTACCCAATTTGTTGATTGTGCTCGATGAGTTTGATGAAATGGTGCGCAGTTGTCCCGATTTTGTTAGCGCACTCGTGCGGGTAGTGAAACAGGGCCGTTCGCTGGGAGTGCATCTGCTGATTGCAACCCAACAACCGGCCCGCGTCGTCAGTGATGAGATTCGCAGCCAATTGAGTTACTTTATCGCACTCCGTTTGGGTAGCAGTGATGATAGCCGGGAGATGTTGCAACGGCCTGATGCCGCATTTTTGCCGTCGCAGTTGCCGGGCCGTGCTTACATGCGTAGTGGTAGTGATGTCCGATTGCTTCAGGTTGCGCGATTGAGTGGGCAGGCAAACGGGCTGGGCGATCTTGAACTCATTGGTCAGCGCCTCATCCACGCCGGTCGTGCTTATCTCGATCAGCTTAACTGGCAACCAACGCCGATCTGGCAACCACCACTTCCTTCCCGATTAACGCTAGATGTCCTGTCATCTGATCTGCACACCGTGATCGGTCTGCTTGATATACCGCAACAGAGTCGGCAAGCACCGCTCGTGATTGACTTGCGGGCCGGCCATGTAGCAGTATTTGGCGGACCGGCCAGTGGCAAGAGCACAACCCTGGCCCGAATCGTGCTTGAACTGGCGCGATGCCTTTCGCCAGACAATCTCTGGTGCTATATCATTGACGGTGATGGTCGTCTGTTAAGCCTGTTTGCCGACCTGCCGCATGTGGGTGCGCTAGTCCGCCCCTTCGAGCGCGAAGCCATGGTGTCACTCTTCCGCCAGCTCGAACATCAAGTACGTGAACGGCGTACGCGGATCGCTGCCGGTCAATCACCAGGTCCGGCGTTGCTGTTAGTGGTGGATCGTCTGGCCGCCGTGCGTGATGAGTTGCGCGATGCCGCCGGCGAAAGCGATCTATCCGATCTGGTTCGTCTGGCGCGGAATGGTCGTGATGCAGGTTTTCATCTGGTGGTCTCTGCGGATCGACCTGCCGACATTCCCTATCGCCTGGCTGCGCAGTTCACACAACGATTGGCGCTACGGCTGCCCGATCTCAACGATTATGCCGATGTCTTCGGGCTACGGCCTGCCATTCAGCTCCCACCCCACCTTCCCGGTCGTGGGTACTGGCTCCATCCCGATGAGGGTTTGCTAGAGGTGCAGGTTTCGTTGCCGGTGGGAAGCGGTGACAGCAGTGATAGCCGTGAACTGGCTCTTGCTATGCGCACGCAGATCGCAGCACTGGCTGCAACAACACGTAACACTGCTACGACGCTGCCACCACCGTTAGCCTTATTGCCAGAACAATTGCCATTCGCTCAACTGCCACCGTCCAGCTATCGCGATGCTACACTGCGCCTGTCCTGTGGTTGGGCTGCCGAACCGCCAGGGCCGGTGTATATCTGTCTGACCCCAGATGCACCTCATGCACTGGTCGTTGGGCCACGCCGCAGCGGGAAGAGCACAGCGCTCTGGACCATCGTGCGGAGTGCGCAAACGGTTGAGCCATCACTTCGCCTGGTGATCATTGATGGCCCACGACGCAGCCTGCGCCACGTGCAAACCCTGCCACAGACGGTACGCTATGTTGCTGATGAAGAGGGAATCGCAACCTTGAGCGCAGAACTGACCGGGTTGCGCCGCAATCCGACTGCTCGCCATCTCGTGATCATCGATGACTACCACCTATGTCGCGAACGCTGGCGTGACCACTTCACCCAAAGTTACAGTGCAACCCCAAACCTGTTCCAGCAACTCGTCGAACTGGCCCAAACCGGGAATGAGCCGTTTCATCTGATTGTTACTGCCGGGATCACGTATGCCGACGATCCACTGCTGCGTGCTCTGGACAGCAGTCGCAATGGTCTTGTCATCTGGCCGGGACGCTACGAGTCCGGGACACGGCTGCTCGGTCTGAATTTACCGCTCCCTGAACAATGTACCAGTGAGCAGCCTCCAGGCCGGGCAATCCTGATCGGCGGTGACGAGGAGCCGGTGTTGATCCAGTTGGCCGGTGAAGAGCATATCAAATCCTGAATCCAGCAGGTGCATACGTTGGGGATGATGCGAACGTGCTAATGCCTGGTAAGCGACAGCAGCAAACAAGCGTTCGGGATACAGAACTTCGATTCAGCACTGCGTGCGGAAGACTTCACGGTACGCAAATGAACGATTTTTATGTCAGTTATCTATAGAACTTATCTAACCCAGGTTGCTACCTTGGTTACCACAGAGGTACGGAGGACACAGAGGTGGGCATAACCGGAGCTGCCACCGTGAGGCGTGACGGAGCGTGTCTATGGGAACTGGCTCTACCCACATCGTTCCTACAGGTACGCTGCACGATGTTGTGCGCGGCGTTGTACTGTTATCCTAGCAGTCAGTCACATAGCCTGCTCACAGCATAGGTGGCAACTTGGGTTATTGTAAGAATATCTATCCCCTCCAACAAAACGGTTGCTAGCGACCTATGTTGAACGTGTGAGTCACAGTCGCTCACGGCAAGCTCACCAGCAACACACTATACTACAAGCAAGTTAAGTAGACAACGAAAAGAAGTCACAGTCGCTCACGGCAAGCTCACCAGCAACACACCAACCAGAATCCCGGCCACGCCGACCCACTGGCTATGTGCCAATCGCTCACGCAAAATCAGCCACGCCAGCACCACCGTAACCGCACTGAAAATCGAGGCCAACGCGGTCACGACGCTGACATACGCAGTGGCAATACCGGTATTGAAACTCAAAAATGCCACCGTATCGAGTGCACTGGCAGCGATAATCAAACCCAGATATTGACCGCTCAGGCGTGGGATTGGATGCCGGACGATCAGAATAATGACAATCCCGGCCAGCAACGTGAGCACGCGCCCGATAAGTACTGGCCACGCAATACCAAACGTTGCCGTAACATCACCGACGAGCCAGAAGAAAAACCCAAAACTCAGCGCAACCCCGATTGCCTCTGGCACACCCCGCAGATCGGCGCGTACCTTGCCCGGCCCACGTGAGACAGTCATCACCCCGACAATCACCAATCCCGTACCGGCAAGTGTTAGCAAGCCTATCTGTTCACCATCTAAAAACGCCAGCACCGCAGTGACTGCGGCAAAGCTGGCCGAGATCGGTGAGACAATGGCGAGCGTGCCAATGGCGAATGCTCGATAAAGCAACAGCGTACCGGTCAGGTTGAGCAGGTTCACGGCAATCGCAACCAGCCAGGCCAATCCCGGCGGTGGTAGTGGATCATAGCGAACTCCCAATACCAGCCCAATCGCCACAATCCCGCATAGTTGCGAACATACTATTGTCCATTGCCAGCCAATCTGGCGCGAGGCACGAGTAATCAAAAAATCACCTGTCCCCCAACCCAATGCTGCGATTAACCCGTAGATGATGCCCACAGCCTGTATCCTTACTTCATGGTGTCGTCATACCGGCACAGCGCTGTACCAGCAGAATGCATGTGTCGCATTTTGAAGCGAAGAAGCCACTCTTGCGCAACTATCGCTTGCCCAAAGCATTGCCGGATTTGCCGGAAACAATCGTTGCGATGCGTCCAGAGACATCACCGATTACGCCCACGAAAATAGCCGGCACGAAAGGCAAGAGCCGCCACAACGGCTACCAGCAGCAAAATAATGAGACACTCAGTGAAACCTATTGTTGACATATGCCTGGAGTATGTAACCGACGGGAGGTCCGTCATAATGCCAGTATACCGTATTTACCCTGCCATGCTGCCGGCAGTGATTGACACTGTTACACGACAGTGCAACTCCATCCACATCAGCCGCGTGCCGGCGAATGCGCATACCGTGCTACAATATCCCACCATGGAACGACTTTTTGCTTTACACAGCCGCTTACAGTTCACCATAACGCTGGTTATCGTCGTCAGCTTGATCTGGGCGTTGATTGTAGCCTGGCGCAATCGGGGCAGCATGCAGGCGCCACTCGGCATCTTGCAACTGCTCATTATTGCCCAGTCCGTGATAGGGTTGCTTCTCCTCTGGCAGGCTGATCTCTTCCGCATGGCGCTGCACGTAATCTACGGCGTGGTGGCCGTCGGCTTAATACCGGCCACCGCTGCCGCTCTGCGCGGGCGAACACCGCGTGAAGTGGGGCTGATCTGCGCAGGCATTCTGGTCATGCTATTGATCGTTGTGGGACGCTTGTATGAGACGGGTGTGGGAGGCTTCTAAGAGACACCTCAAGCTGCCTGTTATGAAACCCGTTATAATAGTCAACATCTTATAGAGTGTCACCAGTCTAAGCCAAACGAGGAAACAAACTATGGACGATGTCGTCATTGTTGGTGCAGCGCGTACCCCAATCGGGCGCTTCAACAGCGCCTACAGCGGATTGAGTGCCATCGATTTAGGTGCAGCCGCCGTACAAGCGGCTGTCCAACGGGCCGGAACTGAGGCGGACTCCATCGATGAATGCATTATGGGCTGCGTAGTCACTGCTGGCCTGGGACAATCACCGGCACGCCAGGCAGCCCTGCGTGCGGGCTTGCCACATACAATTGGCGGCCTGACCGTCAACAAGGTCTGTGGCAGTGGCCTCAAGGCAGTTATGATCGGCACCGCCCTGATCAAGGCCGGCGAAGCTGATGTCATTGTCGCCGGCGGTATGGAGCACATGAGTGGTGCGCCATACCTGCTTCCCCAGGCCCGCCACGGCTACCGGCTCGGCCACGGCCAGATCATCGACGCTGTCGTTCACGATGGTCTGTGGTGCGCTTTTGAGCATCATCACATGGGAGTGGCCGCTGAATGGATTGCGCACACCTTCAATGTCACTCGCGAACAGCAAGATGCTTACGCATTGCAATCACACCAACGCGCAGTAGCCGCTCAGGACAGCGGCGCCTTCCAGGCCGAAATTGCACCGGTAACCGTCCCAGGGCCGAAAGGCCAGGTCAATCTGGTGACGGCTGACGAAGGCCCCAGACGTGACACCTCGCTGGCTGCACTGGCAAAGCTCAAACCGGCATTTGTCACCGACGGCACCGTCACTGCCGGCAATGCCCCCGGCATTACCGACGGCGCGGCAGCAGTCGTACTGATGCGAGCCAGCCGGGCAGCCCAATTGGGGTTGCAACCCTTAGCCCGCATCGGCACAGCCGCCCAGGCCGCCGTCAAGCCGCTTGAACTCTTCACCGCACCGACGTTTGCCATCGAACGGCTGATGAAGCGGGCAGGCCGTACCCTCGACGACTACGACCTGTTCGAGATCAACGAAGCCTTTGCCGCACAGGTCATTGCGAACCTGCGTGCCCTGGCTCTCGATGCAGACCGGGTCAATGTCTACGGTGGCGCGATTGCCCTCGGCCATCCGATAGGAGCCAGCGGAGCACGTGTCCTGGTGACACTCATCTCAGCGTTACGCCAGCGCGGCGGCCAGCGCGGGATTGCCGCACTGTGTCTGGGAGGTGGTGAAGCGGTCGCCCTGGAAGTCGAGGTCGTCTAACCCAGGCCCGCCTCTGCCAGCCCTGCCGGTTATAGCTATGCATTACCCACAACTGGTGTCAACCACGTGCGTATCAGCGGGGATGATCGCTATGGGTGCTGTTGTGAGCGACTGGTCCGTTGGCAGA
>NZ_DAOUBI010000062.1:0-12561 GCF_034432675.1 Chloroflexus sp.
AAACCCATACCGCACCGGGAACCATTCTTTACCGCAAACCATTACACGCACCGTTGTTTACTAACCCATCAACGCCGGATCAATCTGGGCCCATAGTGTCAGCGTCTCGGCCAACTCTGCCTGCTTCTCCGGTATCACTCCCTCTACCTCTCCGTGCATCGTCTACTCCTGCCTCACCGAGTGTACTGCCAGGTGTATCGACTCCTGCGCCTGCCCGTGCTGAAGACTTACTGTACGTGGCACGCACGACTGCTGATCGAGGGAACTGGCAACAGGCGCAGACGCAGATTGAAGCCCTAATCAAAGCTCATCCGCTATTTGCGCCCGCATACCATTTACAGGGTCAAATCGCCGAGTATCTTGGTCACCTCGAAGCCGCATTAGCTGCATACCGTCAGAGTGTGTATCTCGATCCACGCTTGATTATCGGGTACATTGGTATGGCTCATGTGTATACACAGCTTCAGCAACCTGAAGCTGCACGCCGTACTCTACGCAGTGCGCAAACACTGCTTGACACCCTCGCCGATTCTCAGGTCGTGGATGACGCTACCGGTAGTACTGCGGCTGAACTGCGCAATTATGTACGCCTGTTAATGGAGAAAGTTGATCTTCGCTAGTATCGAGGCCAGGACGACTGTTCCTACGACAGCAGCGTGGCAGCACGACCAGATCAGCGGCGAACGTCGCCGGTGTTGACACCGTGTTCGTCTCATGGTAGTTTGAAAGTATAATACTATCGCAATTGACACATTGTTGAGGGAGGATGTATGCCCAGGATCACGATTGGTGATCGTTCGGTTGATGTAGCAGCCGGTACCCGGCTGGTGCTGGCGATTGAGCAGGCCGGGATCGCGATTGGTCACCGTTGTGGCGGTTATGCCCGCTGCACAACGTGCCGGGTGGCGTTTGTCGAAGGTGAGCCTGAAGAGATGACGGCGGCTGAATACGCTAAACTGAGTGAACGAGGACTACTTGGACAGTACCGGCTTTCGTGCCAGATTGTTTGTACCCACGACATGGTGATTGCCGACGTACCGATGACTCTCGAAAGTCAAGGCTGGACAGATACTGGTCCTGCGCCTGAGCCAACGGTGACCCCTGATCCGACAACATTGCCACGAGCAACCCTTGCTGCTCAGTCTTCTTAATACAGGTGTTGGTTACTGAAGCAGTTCTCGCCATCACATTGTTGTGTACTCGCTTCACAATCTGGTGATCGGTGGGGGAAATGTACTGAAGGCGCACAGTTGTGCGCTTTTTCCTTTCATAAGAGCTATGTGTATCCTCCCTGAAGACCTGTTTAGTCCACGAAATTGATGCTTTTAGATCTTCACCTTTTCAAGATCATTCCTCTATACTGGTCATACCTGAAATATATCCAAATACCCTGGTGAGATCCAGAAATAGCGTTGAAACCCTCGATACGGGAAGAGTCAGACTATCTAGTTACTGGAGGTAACACCAATGAAACGCTTACTTTATGGGGTTTATGCTCTAACACTGTTCGCCCTCCTCGCTGCATGTGGGAGCGCCAACCAGACATCCTCACCTAATCCGACTCTGGTATCTGAACCAATAGCTTCATCCCAACAGACAACATCATCTGATCAGACTTCATCGACTCATCCAAGCGGTTCTTCAGATAATGCGGCTGCTTCATTGGGGCAAACAGAAGTGCCTCTCCCTCCGGCTCTCGCCGACAATTCCCTCTCGGCCAAAGGTGATGCCAACCGAGGCAAGACAATTTTTGCTTCTTCATGCGCAGGTTGTCATTCAACGACCACCAATACGATGCTTGGGCCAGGATTGGCCGGATTGTTTAGTGTTGAAGGACCAAAATTACCGGATGGGGTTGACTACAAGGGATTGCTACCCAATGGGAAAGAGCGCAGCGAGGCAAACGTTGCCGAGTGGATTCGGAAGGGAGGATCAGGCAGTATTGGGTATATGCCGCCAATGCCGCTTACCGATGAACAAATTGTCGATCTGATGGCATATTTGCGCACGTTGGAGTAGTGAGAAAGGTAGAGCGAGGAGTGAGAACATATCTTCTCACTCCTCGCCGCTTGCTTCTTAATGGTTCTCTCGCTAAGTTTTCTGGTTTTCTTGGACAACGTGCAGCCACCCAGCCTGACCACCTGCGCTTGTGGCCGTTTCTTCCAGCGCGAAGGATACCGATGAGGTCCCGTAATCGAGTGCCGCCTGCAGGGCGGCGGCCAGTTCATCCAGGGCCTCGAAACGCTTGCCTTTGAGCGCCAACGCGCGTAACTGCTGCCACCACAGCTCAATCAAGGTCAGCCAACAGGCGTACTGTGGGATACACTGAACCTGCATCTCTGGTCACGTGGCCAACGCGCGTTGAGGCTGACGGTGCGTCTGAATACTCAGGTTGTCCGCTATCACTACCCATCGCTCGGCAGGGAATTCGCGGATGTCCTTCTCCAGCAATTCGATGTGGGCAGCGCTGTCGCGGCTGGGAATCAGAACGCCTATCGCCTGCCCGGCTGCTGGCGCGGAGGCTGCGTGCCCCCACACCTGGCCCCGCCGACCATCGTCCGGTTCGCTGATCGCCCGGTTCGGCCCTCCGTTCCCCTCCTCCCCAGGGGAGGTCGGACACTAAGCGGCCCCATCGCATCCCCCCCCATCACGCGCACACCCGGAGGTGCGGTCCCATAGGCCTGAATGATGGCCCCCTTTTTTCCCCAACCTCCGGATCGCGCCGCTCTGCCTCGTGGAACCAATGCTGCTGGCGCTTCCCCGTGACCCCTTCCTCATCCATCCAGGTCCAGTTGGTTGCGTCCGACAACTGGAGGCTGTGCCGTTGCTCAAAGGCCTTCTGGAGTCGTTCTAGCATCCACCCTGCAAAGGGATCGCCCACCGACCGTGGCGTCGGTAACGCCAGGCTGATCCAACGCCCTCCGCACCTCCGGCGGGTGGTCGACCTCCGCCCACAGCGTGGGCGGTCATCGATCCCCTTCAGGCCCGCCGCGTTGAAATGCTCGCCTCCCATCGGACCCATCCCCGCGCTCTTGTAGCTGGCCCTCACCCCTGCCTCACCTACGGGCAACTCCGGCTCTTCTAGCATCGCTGCGATGACCGTCGCCCGCTGCACCAGCCTGGCTGGCTCGTTCCGAGATGCCGCCAGGTGCCGGATGGCAGCCGCTTCTGCATCCGTGACCGTTCGGACGAGGATCCGTTTGGACATCCTTCCCCTCCTGACGCTATCAAGACAATTATGCTTGATTCACTTGGCAAGGAAACCACTTAGCTCCAGGGACGTATATTCGCACCGAGCCTTTGTCTTGACCAAATTATCACTCCTCTCAACCTCACATCATCATAACGCCAAGAGTCTGCATTCCTACCTTTACCCACTCTGCACACCTACACCTCGTGCTATGCGCAAAACTATCGAAGTTATAGTTAAAAGAGATCTACTTAAAGTGCTTGACAAACAATCCACCGTATAGCATTATATGGTTGTGAAAAATAGCACAATTAGAGATTGCTGTTACCGACAATTATGGGAATGCGCCTCCTCGTGATTCTGGTCGTGATTGAGCTAGGACTACTTAGCCCTTTGAGCTGCATTTTGCACTGTCTCATCCAAGACTGGGTGCATAACCATAACCATGACTCTGTTAACTTCTTCCTCTGCGATGCACCATCGCTCGCTCCCATTGATCACAAACAATCTGCATCTCCTCGTACAACAGTACAGCCCCGTGCTGTCTACGATTCGTTGTCACCAATACCTATAATCGGTATTGTTGTTATCGTATTCATCCTGTTCCTCCATCTGCGACATCAAACTTTCACACTTGGTATTTCGTGCTCCCCACCCACACCCCCTCCTCGTTTATTACCTCTACGACTCCAGGGCGCCTGAACGTCCAAAACCCCGTCGGTATGTCTTGTGCTCTGATGCACACAGCCGCTAAGCAATTTTAGAAGTAAACGAAGGAGCGGAAGCAATGAAACGCTTAAGTACATGGATGTTTGTTCTGTTTCTGCTTGCACTGATTTCCGGTTATGGCGGCAACAATCAAGCTGCTTCATCCTCTTCATCCACCCACCGCAAGCAACGAACTGCCGGCAGCGCTTCTTGACACATCAATCTCGGCCAAAGGCAACGCGCAACGCGGACAAGAAATCTTTGGTCAGTGCCAAGCTTGCCATGCCGCGACGAAAGATATGCTCGTCGGTCCAGGACTAGCCGGCCTGTTCAGTGCGAATGGCCCGGCCTTGCCGAAGGGGGTAAACTATAACGGTTTGTTGCCTAACGGGAAAGAGCGCAGCGAAGCCAACGTCGCCGAATGGGTCCTCACCGGTGGTAGCGGCAAGATTGGATACATGCCACCGCAGGAGCTCACCGACCAGCAAATGGCAGATTTAATGGCTTACTTACGTACACTTAACTAGAGGAAGGATCAGCATCCGGCGGCGATCCTTAGGATCGTCGCCGGTTTCGTTTCATCCAGCAAAAGGAAAGGTTATGCTACGCTTATTCCTTATCGGATTCGTGAGTATCGCGATCCTTAATTGCTGCACACCGATAACATCAGAGCGTTGGACAGATAGTATCGCACATCTCAGCAGACCATTTCGCCAACCGACGGCACCAATCCATGAGCTGCTCCGTAGTATCGAACGTAATGACCAATCGGCGCTCCGGACGGTCACCCACCAGACTCGTCAAGCAGCGGCACTTCCTCTATTGATCAATGCCTGGCAACAAGTTCATCAACCACCGATGATTATTCTTGGGCCATACCGCCTCTCCGATTGGCCGTTACCTGGAACTCGGCTAACTATTCCTCTCCAGCTTGCCTGCCATCATGGAAAAGAACGGTTTGAGATAACTGTCATCTTGACGATACGTGGCTGGCAAGTGACCGAGATTCGGCACTCTTCTCATGACGTTCCCGAAGCCTCGGCATTCAAGAAATGAAATACTATGGTCTACCCTAGCAACAAGCCGCTATGGCGGACAACGTTAGGATGTTCTGGGTAGGCTAAAAACCTACTTCTAGCGGTATGCAGGGGTAGGCAGAACACTACAAGCTACAGCACGGGCAAACCTGTGGTTAGCGAGCTGTTTTGTCTCGTCGTAAACAGTCGTGTCGAAGGTATATGCTCCTAGGATGGTGACAACATCGATGATGCCAGATGTATGTGACGCCTAGGAGCGCAGAACGAACTGGATCGCTGTATTCTAAGCAATTGTCCGCAGCAACACTCAACGGCCCACTCCGCTTGCATCACACCTCTGCCCAAAATTGCAAGCCACCATCATGGTTCAGAGTATAATGTACTCTAACAACGTCACCGTTGCCTAGAGAAAAGGAAAAACTCCCATGACCGAGCTACGCGACTTTCTCGAAATCCCCTACGAGCAACTGGAAGAGCTGAATCTGAGCGTCAAGCGGCAGCGTCTGGCCCGCGTTTCGCCTGATGTGATGCGCGAAGAGCGGATGCGCTATTTGAGCGACGAGCGGCGGATTAAGGCGGTGACCGTCTGTTTTACCGACCTCGAAGGCCGGCTGCATATGCTCGATTACGACAAGAAGTTTCTGCTCTCATCCGCCGATAATCTGACCTTTGACGGTTCGTCGGTGCGCGGCTTTTCGGTGCAGGCCGAGTCGGATTTGCGCCTGGCGATTGACTGGTCGGCTTTTTACTGGTTGCCGGCAGATATTTTTGGCCCTGGTAAGGTGCTGGTCTTTGGGTTTGTGTTGAATCAGGACGGTAGCCCCTACGAGGCTGATATGCGGGGGCGGTTGCACCGGTATTTGCATGAGCTGTATCAGCGCGATGGGCTGACCTGCAATGTGGCTGCTGAGATTGAGGGCTTCCTGTTTAAAGGGCGCAATGCCGAGCAGCGCTTCCGCGAGACCGGTGAGTTTACGATGGTCAGTACCGGTGGTTATTACCACTCGTTGCCGGGCGATCCGCTGCGTCAGTTCATTGATATGGCTGCCGAAGCGCAGCGAGCGATGGGGTTTGAGAATGAGAAGGATCACCCCGAAGTGGCGCCGTCACAGTTTGAGATGAATTATAGCTATACTGAGGCTACTATCGCCGCTGACCAGATTCTGCTCTATAAGTTGATCTGTCGCCAGGTGGCAAGCAAACTGGATATGACAGCATGCTTCCTGCCGAAGCCGATTACCGGGGTGAACGGTAATGGGATGCACACCAATATCTCGTTGTCGCGCCACGGCGAGAATCTCTTTTACGATGCGAATGGTCCGGAGCGGCTTTCCGAGCTGGCCTGGAGCTTTATTGACCGTATTCTGAACAGTGGTCAGGAACTCTGTTTGATCCTGAATTCGAGTGTCAATGCCTATCGCCGGCTCGATCCACACTACGAGGCGCCAAACCAGATTAAGGCGTCACCCACCGACCGCGGTTCGATGATCCGTATTCCGATTGGTAATGCCCGCTCGGCCCGGATTGAAGTGCGCTCGATTGCACCCGATGCCAATCCCTATATGGCGATTTATGCGCTGCTGCGCACTGGTCTCGAAGGGCCGCTGCCGACGACCGATGTGCGCAACGGCACAGCGACGCTTCCCGATAACATCTACGACGCTATCACCAACTTCCGCCAGAGCACCTTCCTGGCCAGCATTCTCGGTGAAGAGGTACACAGCCGGTTCGCCGATCTGAAGACGACGGTCGCCGATCGTTGCCCGCGCAAGCTCGGTACGTTGATTAAGCGGGCCGAGGTGCAATTCCACCACGAAGTGACCAATCAGTATCTGTGGAGCCGGTTCTAAGCACCGGCCCAGCCCCGGATTGACCCCATCTGTTGAGGGAGCGCAATGGCGCGCGACCTCTTTACAATGCGACAATGGCCGCTGCCAGTACCAGACAATACCAGTAGGTGTAGAGCATGTACGAGACGTGATCGGCAGCGGGATTACGCAGTAACAATACCCGACCGGCAATCACTAGACACAGCCCGGCCAGCAGGCCGTCGAGCAACAACGTTCCGACGTTTAAGCCATTGGGTACGAACAGTGCAGCGTGGGTGAGTACGGCCAGCAAAGCAAAGGCAATGGCGATAAACACCCGACTCGACCATTCGCCGAACACGATTGGCAGTGTACGACGATGGTTCATCCGATCACCTTCCATATCGCGCAAGTCTTGCAATGATGCATGCGACAGCAGAGTAATGGCAGGTACCAGAAGCCAGCTCCACGCTTCTGGGGTCAATGGCCGTACCATCTGCCAGGCTGCGGCCAGTTGCGCAATCGCCCCAAATACCATCGAGAGGTTCTTAAACCAATAGTGGCGGGCCAATTGAGCGAAGTTGTGCAGGGTCAACGTCACCTGCCAGAGCAGTGTCCATTCCAGTACTCCCAACCACCAACCGACTGCGGCAAACAGCACCATAGCAACAATCCAGCGCACAAAAGCCCCACGCCGCGAGACCAGACCGCTCGGTAGTGGACGGTCTGGTTTGTTAAGCCGATCCTCTATTTCACCGGCCAACTGGTTGGAAATACAGAAGGTGGTACAGTAGAGCCAAAAGTAGATGGTGCCCCAGACAATCAGGCTAGGCAAGGCGGCCCAATCAGGGTTTTGGCTATGCCAAGCTGCCAGTACAAAGAGCATACCCGGCATCACGGTTGCCGAAATGTCGTACCGATTGAATTTCCAGTAAAGGGTGATTTCGGAGCGAAGGGCGTTGAACCAACGGGAAGGAGTAGCAGCAGGAATGCCTGTCAGAACGTGCATTGTTTGCTCCTGTGCGAGTGGCATGCAAAGACGACAGTACATCGTAAATTATATTTCCTGATGGATATTTTTTCAAGTAGCTTTGCCGGTAGTACTATTTTCATTTGATATATGCTATTCCTAAAACAGCATAGTTCGCTCTATCTGTCGCAAGCACCAACGCCGGTGCCGTGGTAAGCCGGTGGACTAGGCTACAGCTCGACAAGCCATCGCTACAACGAGAAGGTATCGTTATATCAAATCTTGACCAACCATTACTCAGGTTCTCAGAGTCATGCAGGAACACTGCCGTGTATGTCATTGACAAGCCGTCAGTGCGTTGTTGCTGGCGCAGGCATCTGACCGGTTCACCGCATCGACGATTAGGCACAGCGTCAGGGTGATAGGGGTAAGCGTGGTACACCGATACTACTGTCAGCAGGGGTGTGTATACCACCCCCATCCTTGCCCGCTGGAGGCGGGAACTACCAATCCCGGATGGCGCTCGCTGTCGTGCGCCGGTGCAGCCGGTGCAGGGGTACACAACACCGCGAGCAGCAGGGATGGTGGGCGGTACCAGGTAATGAGCGAGCGGATGCTCGCGCTCCCAGAGCATACCGGCGCGTACATACCTCGATGAAATACTCAAGGGATAAAGCGTGAGGGTGACGGGAGAGAGCGTGTAATGACTGTTATGGAATCAGATGTGATATTACGTTGAGAGGCCATCTCTCATCTCGGCAATATTCTGTGGCAGGCCTGATTGGAACGTCGACTGCTGGCGAAGGCGAAAAAGATGTCGCGAAAACCTGTGTCGGAATGGCTCCAAAAAGCTATATAATGTGATATTGCTTATCACAAGTAGGGAATAAATTGTACACCTTACAATTTCGTCATCGTCACGAGCGCATGGCTAAACATTTATTTATCTTGACTGGAGTCCGACAATGGGTACTTCGCAAACATTTCTCGAACACACGCACCGGCAGATTACCCGGTCTATTGCACTCGGTACGTTGATCATCTCGATCGCTGCGTTCGTGATCACTCTGCTGGCCTCTCTCTTTAGCCAGAGTGTGTTTACAGTTGTCATTCTGAATATTACGCTGATTACCGGGATTGGCTGTGCGATCACGTTGCTGGTGTTAGCCCGCCAGCAACCACTCTGGCAGGCAATTGTTATCTTCGCTCTCATGATCATTGCCTGTGAAGTGGCGGTTGCGATCTGGCTACCCGAATTACGGCTTGCAACTATCCCCTTTCTGGCAGTGGTCATTTTGCTAGCCGGGCTGCAAAGGCAGCGCAGCTTCTCACTTAACGCGACAGTTTTGTGCGTGGTGGTAGCAATTCCGTTAGTTGTTCTGAACCATTCAACCACCGACACCCGCATTGCGCCACATCTGCTCATGTTTCTGGAAACCAGCAGCATTGTCGCGCTGTTTGTTGCAATTTGGGCCTTTCTCGACTGGACCATGGCAGCCCAGATGCAGGCATTGCGGCTCATCGAACAGCGGGCCGATGAAGCCGATGCGGCTCGCCAGGCTACGGAGGTGGCGCGGCGGGAGATCGAGCAGCGGGCACTTGAGCAGCAACGGTTGCTTGAGTTGATCAATGTGCTGGAGTTGCCGGTGTTGACGATTGACAATAAGGTGCTGCTGGCGCCGCTGGTCGGTTATCTCGATAGTCGGCGTACCGAAGCGTTACGTAGGCAGTTGCTGGATATGGTCGTCAGCCATCGGGCCCATACAGTGATTATTGATGTGACCGGTATTTCGTTTATTGATACTGCCGTTGCGAAGGCGCTAATCGACACCGCAACGGCAATTCGGCTGCTCGGTGCACGCACGATTGTCAGTGGGATCGGTCCGTCGGTGGCGCAGACGCTGGTGCATCTGAATGTTGGGCTGGCAGAGATTGCTACGGCGCCGAATCCCGAAGCGGCCTTGCGTCTGGCGCACGCTGTTGCGGTGAATGGTGCGTAGGGGAAGGTTGTCGGTCTAGTTACCTCCCTCCTGTTTCCGCCTTCCTATTTCCGCGCTCTCACTTACCCTCCAGCTCTCGCTCCGCTCCCTCCGAGAAAGTGAGGAGGGGAGATGGACGTGCTCCAGGTGATTTCCGGTCACCTTGATCGCGTCCCCCCTCCCAACCTCCCCCCTCGGCGGAAGCGTGTTAGCGAGGACCCCCCCTCGGCGGAAGCGTGCTGGCGAGGACCCCCCCCTCGGCGGAAGCGTGCTGGCGAGGAACCCCCCGCGGCGGAAACGTGCTGGCGAGGACCCCCCCTCAGCGGAAGCGTGTTAGCGAGGAACCCCGCTGGGGATGGCATCAACCTCCATCATCAACCGGTCCAGGGTACCGAGATCGGGATCGAGCTGCTGATCGAACAGTGCCATCTCGATCTGCCCAGCCTGTTCGTGGCGGTTGCGTTTGCAGATACCGGCAGTGATCTGGTTGTTGTCGGTTGAGAGCGACTGAAAGGCGGTGTCGGGAATACCGACGCCTATCACGTTCAGATCGCTTACCCCCACCAGCGAGGCATCACATTTGATGCGGTGGTCAAGGAAGGTGAGCGATTGAGCAACATCGTGCGACTCGATCCACAGCACGACGCGGGCCAGCTCGACCGCCGGCGGATTTTTGTCAGCGCCGTAGAACAGAAGCGGATCGCTGGGGCGGTAGCTGCCGGACAGAAAGCCGTTGGCGAGGGGCGTCAGCGCCTGTTCGACGCCTGCGCGCAAATGCTCACCCACTTGCTCACCCTGTTCGAGCGTGGTACGATAGTATACTTCCAACCGGCACCGCAGCGCATCACTCTGATTGGGGTATTGCGGCATGAACGTATGAGGTGACCAGCGTGGACGGCTGTTTGGATCGATGGTGCCTGACGGTTGGTCAATCGCGACAAGATGGATGGGCGGGAATTCGGCAGTTGGGACAGCCCAGTGCGAGATCGAAAGCGAGAGATTGCTCAAATGATACGTAATCTCATTTCGCTACACATCATCGCCTAGCACGCTGAAGAACGAAATGTGTCACTGATTGCGGGTGATCTGGCCGGATGAAGCGCAACCACCGCGGCATCGAAATCCGCCCCAGCGTGCGCAGGGGAGTGGCCCCATTATGCAACGCCATACGCGCCGCCTACCAGAGCAGCCTGGTCGCCTGCGCATCCTGCACCTCAGCGGCGGTCGGCAGCGGAAACTGCGCCTCACTCACCCGTTCGGTCGGCAGATCGTAGGCCAGCACCTCGCTCAACACCCGCGAGATCGCCACCACCTCATCGCTCCGCCCGGTCAGTGGCCGCAGCAGGATGCGGTCATCATCGCTACCGGGCAAGAGCACCCAATCGCGTTCGCGACAACGAACAATCGAACCGGGCGTCGGCATGGATGAGCATCCTTGGACAGCTTACCAGGCGCGCAGGTATTGCGGTGGTGGGGCGAGATCGTGGCCCAGCGCACGGGCAGCGCGGAGCGGCCAGTGCGGATCGCGCAGCAGCTCACGTCCCAACAGCACCAGATCGGCATCACCGTTCCGCACAATCGCATCGGCGTGTTCCGGGCGGGTAATCATCCCCACTGCGGCAGTCGCGATCTGCGCTTCGCGGCGTATCTGTGCGGCAAACGGCACCTGATAACCTTCACCGACCGGGATGCTGATACCGGGGGCAATCCCACCGGAGCTACAGTCAATCAGGTCAACCCCGCGTTCGCGCAGCATCCGGGCCACCTCCACCGTATCGGCAATCGTCAACCCTTCCGGCGTCCAATCGCTACACGACAGCCGCACCGCGAGCGGCAACTGGGCTGGCCAGGCGGCACGCACAGCATCGGTCACTTCGAGCAGCAGGTGCGCCCGACCGCGCAAATCACCGCCATACGCATCGGTACGGTCATTGCCGAGCGGCGAAAGAAAATTGTGCAACAAATAGCCATGTGCAGCGTGAATCTCAACCCAGCGAAAACCGGCAGCCAATGCCCGCCTAGTGGCAGCGGCAAAATCGGCCACCACCTTCGCAATCCCCTGCGCATCGAGCGGCGTCGGTTGCGGATAACCGGGCGCAAACGGCTCAGCCGTCGGTCCCACCACCGACCAGCCACCGGCTTCCAGCGGCACTAGCTTACTGCCCTCCCAGGGCCTCCCCATACTCGCCTTTCGCCCGGCGTGCGCCAGTTGAATACCGGGCACTGCCCCTAAACTCTCGATCAGACGAACCAGCCTGGCCAGCGCCTCGATATGATCGTCGCTCCAGATACCGAGATCGAAGGGCGAAATGCGGCCTTCTGGCGAGACGGCGGTTGCCTCTAAGATCACCAGTCCGACACCGCCGGCAGCCCGGGCGCCCAAATGCATTACGTGCCAATCACTGGGAAAGCCATCGTGCGCACTGTACTGACACATCGGCGACATCCCAATCCGGTTACGCAGCGTCACTGCGCCAATCGTCAACGGTGTAAAGAGATGTGGTTGCATAGTCTCATCCTATACTGGCAGTTATCCTCTTGCCAGTATACCCGTATTCGGGGAGAGCAGGCAAATAGGAGAGAAGCCCCTCACCTCCCTCCAGCTCCCGTTCATCAGGGGAGTGGGGAGGAGGGAGTGGAGAGTGGGGAGGAGGGAGTGGGGAGTGGGGAGTGGAGAGTGGGGAGGAGGGAGTAGGGAGTGGGGAGGGGGGAGGGGCGTCCTCCGCAAGGGTTGCCGGGCACCGCAATCCCGGTACCCTCCTGACCCCCCGCTGGGACTATGCATTACCCATACCTGGTGTCAACCACGTGCGTATCAGCGGGGATGATCGCTATGGGTGCTGTTGTGAGCGACTGGTCCGTTGGCAGA
>NZ_DAOUBI010000063.1:0-22155 GCF_034432675.1 Chloroflexus sp.
CCCGCGGCGGAGCCGCGCCCCTATGTGCCGTCCAAAGAAGGCGTCCGAGTGGTTTGACTTTTGGGGAGCATTACAGCTGCGGCAGCCACGCTGCCGCACTCCACTTTATGAGATGCGTTATGAGATACGTTCTCATATCAAATGTTGCCCCTACTGACTCGCGGATGGCACATCTCAGCCCGAGACTCATCTCGCACAAAAAACACAGGGCGATATGTCTATCGCCCTGTGTTTGTGCAGATATATAAGTTTCAGACGAACATCCTACTCTTCGATACTGTCGTCATCATCGCCAATGTCTTGATCGATTTCATCAAGACCAATCTCTTCCTCATCATCACTACTGACAAAGTCATCATCGAACGTTTCTGGCTCTTCAACCAATTCCTCTTCGTCGAGCACATCTTCGTAGTCGTCGAAGCGCAACGAGGAGAGGATTGTGGCACCCTCACCCAGCTTACCAGGAAATGAAACCCGACCGCGCTGACTCGGATCCTGGTACACCTCACGAATCAGAATCCGAACGTTGCGGGAGTCTGATTGCACCACGGCTGCCAGATAACGATTACCACCGTTGATCAGTTCAACGAGGCGATGGCTCAGCTTCGGCTCGATGCGTCCGATCAGGTTGCCATCGAGATCAACGACATACACCATCTTGCCTTCAACCCGCAATTCGATCTTCTCACCGGTGATCAGCGCATCGACCGCAGGGCCGCGTTGCACATCAACCAACGAAGTCAGTGCAGTACGTCCGGTCTCGGTAATAAACATGCGCATATCCACTTGCTGGCGGGTTGAGCGGGTGATAGGCGTCTCGGTGATGCCACGGGCCAGCAATGCTTCAAGGCGCGCCACATTCTTGCGCGCAATGGGATTGGCTGCATTCAGACGCAACGCATTCTGGTAGGCGCGGTGACTATCGGCGTACTTGCCCAGCTCGAAGAGCGCTTTTCCGAGCCGATTGTAGGTCTCAACATCCTCACCTACCCGCAACAATTGTTGGTTCAAATCAGCCGCCTCTTGCCAGCGGTTAAGGGCAGCCAGTTCAATGGCTTTTTCTTGCAAGCGGCGGCGAATGCGCATCTTTTCATCCTGCTTTGACAAGGCCATTCTCCTTGGATTGAGCATTAACAGAACTATCTAACTGCGGCACTCCCTGCAACGACCACGGGCTGGTAGCGGTAATCTTTACCGGCACCAACTGACCGGTTAGATCGGCAGGATGACTGAAGAAGACCAGTCGATTGCCAGGAGTACGACCACGCCATTTCCCTTTGCTTTCACCCTCAACCAATACCTCTACCGTTTGGCCGAGGAAGCGAGCCATGCGTTCAGTAGCAATTTGCTCTTGCAACTGTTCGAGTCGGCGGCGGCGTTCTTCTTTCACGGCTGGTGGTACAGCGAGAGCCGGATCTTGCTCCTGTTCGGCAGACCGTGTACCAGGACGGGCAGAGAAGGCCGCGATATGGACTTTATCAAAACCGATTTCAGCACACAGATCCATTGTCTGACGGAAATCGTCCTCAGTTTCGCCGGGATGACCAACGATAATGTCGGTCGTCAGTGAAATGTCAGGAATTGCGGTGCGGATTTTGGCAATCAGCGTCCTGTAGCGAGCAACCGTATAGCCACGACGCATCAGCTTGAGGACCCGGTCAGAACCAGCTTGTACCGGTAGATTAATCTCTGGCTGACAACGCGGCAAACGGGCAACCGTCTCGATCAGACGGTCAGTCATCCAGGCCGGATGTGAAGTCAGGAAGCGCAAGCGCAGCAAACCCGGCGTGGAATCAACAGCCTCAAGCAAGTCAGCCAGTTCAGGGCGACCGGGTAGATCATGCCCCCAGGAGTCGACAATCTGACCAAGGAGCGTAATCTCTTTCGCGCCACGAGCGACAATACGGCGTACCTCTTCGACAATCTCGGCGAGTGGTCGCGAGCGTTCACGACCCCGGCGCAGCGGAATCACGCAGTAGGAGCAGGTCATATTGCAACCGTACTGAATGGGGACATGCACCGATACCGGCGGATGGCTCCAGTCACGCACAGGCAAGGCCGGCTCGTCAAGAGTGTAGATGGGGTTCGGCGCCAGGGCTACTACCTCATCGACAGCCGAAGGTGAAACAAAGTGATCAACCATCGGTAATTGATCGGCGAAGATGGAGCGATTATTGGGGCCAACCATACAACCCCAGAGTACAATCCGGGTATCGGGGTGCTGCCGCTTAACCCGGACCAATTCACCGAGCTTACCAAGGATACGCTCTTCGGCTGAAGCGCGCACACTGCACGAATTCAGCACAATAAAGCTGGCATCTTCAGGACGGGTTGCCGGGCTATAGCCTACACCCTGCAGCGCAGCTTCAAGCCGTTCAGAGTCTGAGATATTCATCTGGCACCCAACAGTCCAGACGTAATAGCGCCGCTCGCGCGGCGTCTGATCACGATCTGGACGGGGGCGCTGGTCGAAAAAGATCACGTCCTGCATGGAACCCTTACCAAACGATGACGGGTAAGCCACACTCGACGCTTTGGCGAGCTGCCTCGCGGAGCGACTCAAGGCAGCGGAAAGCGTCGGAACGTGGTGACACACCAGCCTTGATCAATTGTGGAGCCAGCTCCGACAATTCACGCAACAACTGAACCGACGAGCCGAAGAAGGCCTGGTCTTCCTCGCCATTGTCATCTTCAAACGGCAGATAAACAGGATCGGTAAAATCAACCGGCAGATAATAGCTATTGATGCCTTGCAAGTTGATTAGATGACGATACCGGCTAGGTACCAGCTCATCCCAGACATCAGTTACAGCACGGTCGAGATCTTCCTCAAGCACCGGGCCGTCGGCGATAATTGGTGCCAGATCGTTGCCACGTTCGAGGTGGGCAGCCATGCGAGCCAATTGATAGAGTGCCCCCATCGTTTCAATTGACCCTTCCCAGACCTCGACACCGGGCTGGCTGAGCAGATCAATATCAATTCCAAGCTCGCGCAGTTGATCCTGTACAGCGGCCACACTCTCGTATTGTTCTTCGTATTCGGCGCGATCTTCATCTGGTTGCACCATAATCAGGGACGCAACTGCCAGATCGAGTTCGGCAGGAGCATGAGTTGACATACAAGTTCTCCTCACTGAGCGCAAAACGCCTTATAGAGTATACCATATTTGGGCAATGTTGTGCTTATCAGTTAAAGAAGGGAAGAGAGTAATGGCATATCATAGACCTACAGAGGTTTTTAAGTATTGAGGTGGTCTTTCAACCTACCGACTTCCACGTAGTATGGTGAAGATGTAACGCACCGGTTTCAGGTAAAAATGGGGGGATGAATCCACACCGATAGGTAAGCCTGTGGGCATCGCTGAATTGAAGCAGGGTTACAAGCCGGCGGTTTAGGTCTGGAATGAGAGTATGAACGTCTCAGGGAAGCTGTCAGTTGGGAATAGACGATGGGAAGGAAACATATGTGTGGAAGCTATGCTGCTTCCACACGCTGTACCAGGTAGCAAGTATAAGGATTATTCAGCAGTGTACTCTGTTCGAGATAGCTGCTAATAGCGTTCAAACACCGGTTCGATCACATCGATAGCGCGATCAAACTCCTCATTAGTTATCGATTCACCAACCTGTCGCCCTAAACCTCCACTCCGCATCACTTCCAGTAAGACATAGGATAGTTCATCGGCAATCGCTTTTACCGCTAACAGCACCGGTCGCGTTGTCAAGTCGGAGCGCATAGAGGAAACATCTATACTGATAAGTGAATCGCCCTGATCGTGCCGTACTACCACCTGCTGTACATCTGGTTCATCAAGCAGCTCTTGCACGCGAGCAAGCAAGCGCCAGCCATGAACGACTTCGGTTGTCATATCCATGGTTTCCCTCCTGCGCCGTGCTGGCGCCTTGAAGAAGATACACTCCCCTACCGTACAGCATATCGCTACAGGCAGGTTTGCCAAGAGAGAAGATAGTTACGTGAGGTATAGATATTTTAATTATTAATATTTGATATTTTTATCATATTGCCAAGGACTAAAAAGAGCCTGAGCAATTTACCCTGGAGAGATAACAGTGTAAGAAGAGAAAGAGCACGCCTCTCTGCCGGCGTATTCCTTTCGAGAGAGGATGAACGAGAGGTGAGTGGTCGCGAATCTAACAAAAGGTTTGACACCTATGCTAGCTTCCTTGTATAATGTTATCGGATTCGTTGCCTTGTATGCAGTAAGAGCTGGCAAGTAGCATGAATATCTCATCACGCACGCGGAACGTTCTGGTCGCTGCATGGACGACCTTATTGATATTGCTTCTTGCCCGTCCCCAAATTCCGGTTACTGCCGCGCCGTTTGCACAGGTAATTGATTTTTCCTGGACCCCAACCTCTGTTTCAACCAGTGGACAACCCGGACAAATATCGCTTGTCGTTAATGCATCGCTGCAAAACCGTGGAGCGGCAGATAGTTTTGGTGTTTCTGCCACTATGCCGTCAGGTTGGCCAGCGCTGACTATCGCGCCTGGTCAGCCAATTAACATTCCATCCAATGCTACGCAGGGTTTTACCTTCTTTTTTGACATTCCGGCTTCTGCTGCCCCTGGAACCTACACGATTGATGTATTTGCATTTCGTACCAGCACACCAAGCGTAACTTCTCTCTTCCGTATCATTGTTCAGGTTGCGCAAGCAACGCCAACGGCAACAGCCACTCCCTTGCCGCCAACTGTAACTCCGGCCTTTATCTGCAGTGATGGCTTCGAGCCAGATAACAATCCGGCGCAGGCTAAGCGCATCGATGTCCAGATTCCACAAGAACACGTGATCTGTCCGACCGGTGATGAGGACTGGCTTTACTTCGGTGGGGTAGGTGGTAAGGTTTACACGATTGATGTCCCAGTGATGCGGCCGGGTATTGACCTTTCATTAGAATTACTCGATAGCCAGTTGAACCGGGTGGCATTTAACGATGACTTCTACAATCGCGATCCGGCTAATCCTAACCCCGGTGATACGCGGCCACGGATTACGGTTCGTATTCCGGCCGATGGTATTTATTACATCAAAGTACGTGATACGGCCGGCAGAGGTGGTATCGATTATTCATACGTGATTGTATTGTTGGACGAGAGTAGTGGCCCGACCCCGGCAACTGCTGAGTCAGTTTGTCTTGATATCTTTGAACCAGACGGCTTACCTGAGCAAGCACGCCTGATTACGTCTAACGAAGTTCAGGAAAATCGACGCCTGTGCCCGACCGGTGATGCTGATTGGGTGACGTTCTTTGCCAAGGCCGGGAAGCGTTATGTGATTTACACCGATACCCGGCGCTATCGAGGATCAAACACCATTAATAATGATACCCAGGCCGGTGCGGATACGTTGCTGGTGCTGGCTGACCGTGATGGGGTTAGTATTCTTGACATCAACGATGATGTGCCGGGTGGGAATACGCTTGACTCACAGATTGAGTTTACCCCTAGCGTTGATGGTTTCTATTTTGTACAAGTGAAAAATGTTGGTGACATCGGCAATCAGTTCATCAGGTATGATCTGGTCTTGTTACTCTGTTTGCCTGGTCAAACTGATTGTCGGCGGCCAGCGTCGCCACTACCCGGCCAGCCGGGCAATCCTGTGGTGCCACCGGCGACATCAACGCCGATTAAAGCGCCGTGGATAACTGATCCAATAAATACGCCAACACCAACACCATAGCCTTAGAAGTAGTAGAAAAGCAATGCCGGTTCGGATAATAGACAGCGCCGGCTTACTGGCTGAGTTGAATGAACAAATTGGTCCGCGTAGAGCAACGTCGGCGGCAGAAGCGATAGCAGCAGCCCAAATAAATGCCCGCCTGCGACAGGCGGGCTTTAGCGTTGATACGCGATCCTTACCGGCAACTGATCGTCCGGGAAGTCGATTTGTACCGGTAGCACTATTTCTGGCGATAATTACCATGCTGGCCGGTTGGTACCCATTGATTGGACTGATCCTTGGGCCATGGCTGATGGTCCTATTGCTGGTTGATGCTTTGTACATGCCACTTCCTGTCTGGCAACGACGGCACACCAGCCAAAATATTATCGCAGCACGACCGGTTGCAGACTTAACCGCCCAGACCCCTCGCCGGCCACGGCACAGATTGATCATCCTGGCTCCGCTTGATACACCTCCAGCCTGGCGTGGTATGACGGTCTTGATTGCGCCGACGTATGAAGGTTTACTTGCCCGTTTGAGTGTAAGTTGTTTGTCAATTCTGGTAGCCGTTGGTACAACCATATGGCTGGAGTGGCGTTGGGTATTGATCATTGGGGGGTTAGGGGGAGCATTTGGCTTTTGGTGGGCGTGCTGGCGTCAGCCACCATTGTCCCAGCCTGATGGTGGCCTGGCGGCACTGGCAGCACTGGTACTGGCCGGTCAACAACTACCCGCGTTGCAGCACGTTGAGGTGTGGGCCGTCGCTGTAGGTGCGGCATACTATGATCGCAATGGGATAAAGATGTTGCTCGAACGCTATCCGTTTGATCCGGTGGATACGTCGGTTATTGGATTGGGGCCACTTGCCGGCGGTCAGCTTGCGGTGATTAGTCGGAGCGGTATCTTTCGTCAGATCGGTGCCGATCCGCCCCTTTTCCAGTTAGCAATGATCGCTGATCGCAACGACCCAGGCATTGATCTCGAACCGCGGCCGCTGTCAAGTGATGATGATCTGCTGTCACCATTTTGGAAGCGTGGATTTCGCACCCTGAGTATTCAAGCCATACCTCAGCGCGCTTCAGTCCTCGATCCATCATTAGCCGACCGGGCTGCCCGAGTTGTGGTGGCAATTGCTCAGGCCCTTGATACAGAGAATAACCATGATTTATCTGTTTTACGGACCCAATGAACTGGCGCGCAGCGAGGCGGTGGCTGAGTTGCGGGCCGGTTTGCCGGCAGAGGTCGCTGACCTCAACATTAGTGTGCTTGATGGGCGGAAGCTGACTATCGAGCAACTGGTTGCGACATGTGAGGCACACCCGTTTCTTGCCGAGCGACGACTGGTGATCGTCTACGATGCGTTGAAGCATAGTAAGGCAGGGAAGGGGCGCGAAGAATTACGTAGTTATTGCGAGCGTGTGCCGGCAACCTGTGATCTGGTGTTTGTGGAGCAAGAAGAAGTTGATCGCCGACATCTGCTTTTTACATACCTCTGCAAGCATGGTGCCGTTCGTGAATTCCCGTTGCTCCAGGGAGCCGCGTTACTCCGCTGGATTGAGCAGCGGGCGAAGATGCTGCACGCGACGATTGAACCTGCCGCCGCCCAACGTCTGGTCGAACTGGCAGGGAATGATAGCCGGTTACTGGCGAACGAGCTGACCAAACTGGCCAGTTATGTGGGGCGCAATGGGAAGATCGATCTGCGGGCTGTAGATCGCCTGGTTACTGATCAACAAGAGCAAAATCTGTTTGCCTTTCTCGATGAATTAAGTTCGCGACGGTTAGGGCCGGCCTTACGCGGCGCACGAGCACTGATTGAAGATGGCCAGGCACCGCCCTACGTGCTCTTTATGCTGGCTCGTCAGATCAGAATTCTCTTGCAGGTCAGGCAACTGCTCAGTCAACGGCGTCGCGCTGATGAGATTGCAGCCGAGCTGAACCTGAAACCATTCGTGGCGCGAAAGGCAACTGAACAGGCGCGTAACTTCAGTCTTCCCGAATTGATACACGCCCATGATCGTCTGCTCGAACTTGATCACGCGATCAAGACCGGACGTATCCAGGCCGAAACAGCACTTGAACTATTCGTTGTGGAAGTGTGTCAGATGCCGCAAGAGGTGGGAAAGCGTTAGCAGCTCCCAGCACAGACACTACAGAGCAGTTACGGGAAAAAATACGGTTATACATGTAAAGGGTAGAAAGAAAAAAGGGCAACACTGTGTTATGGAAAGTGTTGCCCTTACCCAAACCTACGTAGCAGAACCAGCCTGGGCAGCCAGTGCAACCTTCTTTGCCTTCTGGGCCAACCGCGATTTACGGCGAGCAGCATTGTTCTTGTGAATAATGCCCTTGACTGCCGCCTTGTCGAGCGTGCTGTAAGCCATACGCAGAGCGGCTTCATCAACAACGCCATTCGCGAGTGCCAGCTCGGCCTTCTTGATCATCGTCTTTACCCGCGAGCGGTACGACTGATTGCGCAGATGCTTGCGCGCATCGCTCCGAATTCGCTTTTTTGCCGATTTCGTGTTCGCCAAGGTCAAACTCCTCGGATATAATTGGCACGTTATATGACACGTTAAGCGGCGAGCAAGCGCTCGCCGCGCTAGTTCTGAAGTATAGCATAGGAACGCCGACCGTGCAACTGAGTACCGTCCTCCACCGTCTGAGCGCTCAGCGTAACAGTCTGATCGTCATGGGTGGTTTTATCTTGAGCCGGATAACCGGGCTGATACGTGACATCGTGGCTTCATACTATTTTGGTACTTCGGCTGAGATGGCTGCCTACGGTGCTGCTATCAGCACGGTTGATCTGCTCTACCTGGTGATTATCGGTGGGGCGCTGGGGAGTAGTTTTATTCCGGTGTTTATTGAATTGTGGGAACGGGAACATCCGGCACGAGCATGGGAGCTGACCGGAGCGGTTGTGACCTGGGCCTTGATTATTCTCGGCGTTGCCAGTGCCATCCTGTTCCTGGCCGCGCCGTGGCTGGTGCCACTGCTGTATGGGGGAGAGGGGTTTTCGTCGGCGACGCTTGATCTGATTGTAGCACTTACCCGGCTCTTCCTGCTCTCGCCATTGCTGTTAGGTTTGGGTGGTCTGGCAATGGCTGCGCTGAACGCACGGGATCGCTTCACCATGCCTGCGTTAGCACCAAGTATTTACAACCTCGGTATTACCGCCGGCGCATTATGCGCACCATGGTTGGGCATTTGGGGCATGGCATGGGGGGTTGTCATTGGTGCGTTGGGGTATTTGTGCATTCAGATACCGGCGCTACGCGATCTAGGGATGCACCTGCGACCGCACCTTGGCCGTCACTTGCCAGAGCTAGGGAGAGTCGCCCGTGCAATGGGACCGCGCGTTATTGGTCAGGCAGCAGCCCACCTGAGTATTGTGGCAACGCTTGCACTGGCAGCCCGTTTGCCTGATGGTGATGCCAAACTGGCCGGTTTGCGTTGGGCGTATCAATTAATGTTGCTGCCGTATGGCGTGTTTGCGTTAAGCCTGAGCACAGTTGCCTTCCCCCGTTTGGCCCGGCTGGTCGCAGAGGGGCAATTGCCGGAATTGATGGACGATGTGCGGGCTACACTGGGACGGATTCTCTGGTTGACTCTGCCGGCAACTGCCGCTCTGATCACGCTTGGTCCAGCCCTTGCCCGTGCGCTGTTTGAACGTGGGGCGTTTGATGCAGTGTCTCTGCAATATACCGCAGCCGCGTTGAGTGGCTATGCGTTTGCTTTGCCGGCGTTTGCCGCTTCAGAGATTATGATCCGCACCTTTTATGCGATGCAACGTACCTGGCCGCCCGTGTTGATTGGACTGATGCAGGTAGCAATCAATATCACGCTGGGGATGGTATTGCTGGCGCGAGGTGGGGATATTGGTAGTCTGGCTATTGCCTTCAGTATGGCGAATTCAATTGAGGCGCTGTTGCTCGCGATGATGCTGAGACGACATCTGCCGGGTATCTGGCATGCGCCAGATCTGTGGAAGTGGATGACTTCTTCCCTCATTACCAGTGTTGTTGTCGGCCTGGGCTGGTGGTATATGCGAGAGCTGATACCCGGTGCGACGCCTTTTTCTGCGTATCGCTGGCCCGACGATCTTCCTGGTTTGCTTGTCGGGCTGATAGGATTGGGTGGAGGTGGGGCGGCTCTGTACGTGTTGTTCGAGGGTATAAGACGACGGTTCGCCAGGTGAGTGCGCGAACTGAAAGCCGATAGTGCTCTGGATGGGATGAACACCACAGAGGCACAGAGGGCACAGGGAGGTGAAGAGGGGTAACTATAGAAGTTATCTTATTGATCGTGACGAATACATATAGAACCTATTTCAAAAACATCTACGAGAAGGCATCTTATTCATTGCCGCTCGATTCCATGTTCGTGACGAGCACACCCGGCCTCCGCGTGACCAGCCGGGTCAACGGCGTTGCACGCGCCAGATCGTGTGTACGGCTGGCGCGGCAGCATGGCTGCCGCACTCCAAATGACGCCACACGCGGATGATGAGCGAGCAAGGCAACCAATCTAGCGCGTGATGGCACCGGAGATGGTTATGAGAGCGCGACAGTACAACTTTTTATGAAATAAGTTCTAGCATCCCCGTGACCAGCGGGGTGAACGGTGTGACACGCGCCGGATCGTGAGCACGGCTGCTGCGGCAGCATGGCTGCCGCACTCCAAACGCTGCGACACGCGCATGACGAGCGGGCAAGACAACCAATCCGACGAGTGATTGACCTGGAGATGGTCGTCAGCCCGCCTCGTTTCTGTACCGGCAGATTGGAAGCAGGATATACTGTCCTTAGTGATTGGCAAGCGTTCATGAGCCTGGGTGATGGTCGGGTAGCACGACGGTACAGCTTGATGAAGTAAGTTCTGATGTCCCTCTCTCCTCCTGCTTCCTCACGCCTGTTCCTGGCTTACGAGATTGGCGACAATTGCATCTGATGCGATCACGTCGGGTAAGCCGGTGCCTGGAATGAACACCACAGAGGCACCGAGGGCACAGGGAGGAGAGGAACGGTACTGGCCCTCTCCTCCTGCTTCCTCACGCCTGTTCCTGGCTTACGAGATTGGCGACAATTGCACCTGATGCGATCACGCCGGGTAAGCCGGCACCCGGATGGGTACCGGCACCAACCAGGTAGAGGTTGTCAATATCCTCCGAGCGGTTGTGCGGGCGGAACCAGGCCGACTGCGTCAAAATGGGTTGAATCGAAAAGCCGGCGCCCAGATAGCTGTTGAGTGCATCGCGATAATAGCGCGGATCGACCATGTGCTCGACCACGATATGCCGGCGTAATCCTGGCATGTAATGCTCTTCGAGGAAGGTCAAAATCGCCTCGCGCAGGCGTGGCCCGGCGACAGACCAGTTAATCGGCGCTGCCAGATTGGGTACCGGCGTGAGGACGTAGAGCGCTTCGTGGCCGGGAGGCGCCATTGTTGGATCGTTGTGCGAGGGTCGGTGCAGATAGAGCGAGAAATCATCGGCCAGTCGCTTGCGGTTAAAGATATCGTCGAGGAGACCTTTGTAGCGCTCGCTGAAGATGATGTTGTGCTGCACCAGCCGGCCATCGTCGTAGCGACGGTTAATGCCCAGGTAGATCACAGCCAGCGACATACTGTAACGTAACCGACGGAGACGTCGGTCGGTTTGCACTTTGCGGTAACGCGGTGGGATGAGGTTCATATATGTCTGTGGCACATCGGCATTCGAGACCACTATGTCGGCAGGGAACAACCGGCCATCTTGCGTGCGCACCGCCTGGGCACGCCGCCCATTGATCACAATCTCAACGGCTTTGGCATTCAGCTCAAGCTGACCTCCAAGTTCGGTAAAGAGTTGAACCATCGCCTTCACAATCGAGCCGGTTCCGCCGCGAGCGTGGTACACTCCCCAACGCCGTTCGAGATAATGCACCATCGCGTAGATAGAGGTCGCATCGAAGGGATTACCGCCAATAAACAACGGATGGAACGAAAAGCAACGGCGGAGAAAATCATCCTGAAAAAACTGCGAGACGAATTGATAGACACTCTGGTACGATTTGAGGCGGATCAGATCGGGGGCTACACGCAGCATGTCGCCAAAGTGGAGAAACGGTTTATCAATAAGACTGAATCCTTTCTCGAAGATCGGGCGTGTACTGGCGATGAAGTGCCGGTAACCCTCAACATCGGCCGGATTCCATTGACGGATTTGTTCGAGCAATGCCTCTTCATCTTCCCCGTACTCCAGATAGTGGCCCTCGTGGTTGAAAAGGCGATAGTAGGGACGGCAAGGCGCCAGCGTGAAGTAATCTTCCCGTCGTTTGCCGGCAAGCTGCCATAGCTCATCGAACATGAAGGGGGCGGTGATCACCGTTGGGCCACTATCGAACGTATAACCTTTGGTTTGATAGACATAGGCCCGCCCCCCGGGACGGTCGCGCTGTTCGAGAATCGTAACCAGGTGCCCCTGCGCTGCCAGGCGAATTGCTGCACTCAGGCCACCAAATCCACTACCAATCACGACAATCTTTTTCTGCCCCATACAGCAAGTACCTCTGGAAAGCTTGATGGCGTGCCGGAACGCCAGACGAAGACCGGCCATGCCGATTGTAAAGAGAGATGTGCAGGTGTGTAGAAAGAATTTATTGCCGTGAAGTGAAAGGATAACAACCGGATGGGGTATGCAGGCTCCACCGTAGTTATAACGGCCTGAACTATCGTCAACGGATAGAGATCGCTCTGTGGCAGGTTATCGATAAACCACAGTGTCACAGAGGTCACAGAGGTATTATTGCATCCTCTGTGGCCTCTGTGCTGCCAGGGTGATATGAGACTTACAGAGAAGTGATACCCAACCATACAAAGGTAAGGTTAGGTGTGAAGCGAAAGTGCTCAGGTGAAGGAGTTACTGGGGATGGCAGCACGTTGCCGTTATCGCACGTAAGGCGTCGTGTGCTTCAGATCGAAAACCCCGGCATAACAATTTGGTGTAGCGACGTTCTATGCACGAGACGAATTATTCGTATATCGTGGTTGAATTCACGGTGAATACAAGAGCAAACAGTTGTAAGACTACAACTGCTTGTTATAGCCGCTTTACTCTGCTGTACGCAATAGACCTGTATACTCGGCTTGCGAGAGCGTATAGCTAGACGGATTCAGCATGCGCCTGGGAATAGCGTTGATGTCAACATTATTGGCCGGACTGTTGGCAACACTCATCTGGTTCGTAGTTGCCCGCCCGGTTAAAGTACTGCCACGCGGTGAACCGTTTCCGCCCTTTGCCCTTACCGATCAACGGGGCACGCGCTTGCTCGACAGTGATCTACGAGGGCGGATGGTCTTTGTCAGTCTTATGCACCATCGTTGTGGTGACGAATGTGCCGAGCAGATAAGGCGTTTACTTGAATTGCGACAGGTGCTGCAGAGCAGTGGGCGATTGGGGAGCGAGGTTCTCTTTCTTACGATCACGCTCGATCCTGCTCACGATACACCGGCCGACCTTGCGGCACTGGCGGGCGAGCTGGGGGTAGATCCGCAAACCTGGAGGTTTGTGACCGGCGATCCACGGGAAATAAAACTGATCGTCGGTGGTGGACTTGGGGTGTATTACACCGAACCTGACGAACATGGCAAGTTGTACGCTGAGCGACGAACGTTTCTCATTGATCCCAGCGGGATGATCCGCACCTCGTACCCGGCTGAAGGGCCACCTCTGGCTACCGCGTTGCGCGACATTGATCTCATCGCCCGTGAGATGGGCAGCCAGGGAGCCATGCGGCTTGTGTATGAAGCGTCTCATCTATTTGTGTGTTATCCGGAGTAAAAACGAGGAGGACAGAATGGCAGAGTATCGCCGCCCGTCGGACGACGAGCACGACGACGATCATGAACCGCCACGTGGTGCTCTCATGATCACGCTCGGATTCTTGCTCGCACTGAGCATCCTGTGGATGCAAGTCTATCTGACTCTGTTGAACAATGGAGGGATACCAGCGTCATGAAAGACAAGAAATTTATCAGCTATCTCTTTGAGGTGGCCTGGATTCTTCCCAGTGTCGCGATACCGGTCTCGATGATGGTCGCCATTCTGGTAACCGCTTTTGCGGTAGGTGTGCGCGTTCCTACGAATGCTGGGAGAGTCAGTGTCAGTGCAGTAGCAGCCAGTGCTGATGCCACCTTCAGCCAGACTGGTCTCCGCGAGATTGCCCCTGGGCGCTATGAGGCAATCATGCTGGCGCAGACCTTCATGTTTACGCCGAATACGATTGAGATCCCTGCCGGTTCAAAAGTCACCTTTATTCTGACCAGCAAAGATGTGATCCATGGCTTCAAAATCGAGGGTGCACCGGTCAACGTAATGGTTATTCCCGGCCAGGTTTCGCGCGTAACGGCAACGTTCGATAAACCTGGTGAATATCTGATTGTGTGTCACGAGTATTGTGGGGCCGGCCATCACGTCATGTTCGGTAAGGTCATTGTGAACTGAGCGATGTAGCGCTCGGCTAGAATGCAAGGAGAGAATTGCATGGCCAGTATCGCAGCACGTGCTCGCCCGTTGGCAATCAGCGCCGATTTGAGCGTTGAGCGTAGGCTTGCCGGGATCAACATCTTCATCGCCTTTGCCGCTCTGGCAGTAGGCGGGTTAATGGGTGTGTTACAAATCCTGCGCTACAACGGGCTTGATCTCTATACACCAATCAAACCTGTCTTGTCTGGCGGCTACTACCAGGGTCTAACAGTTCATGGGGTCTTGAACGTTCTCGTGTTTACCACCTTCTACATCATCGGCTTTTTGACCTACATCTTTGCTAAAGCACTCAATCGCCCTCTCGCCAACAGCCGGCTGGCGTGGGCCACCCTCTGGGTCATGGTTACCGGTCTGGTGCTGGCAGCCATCCCATTGCTCACCAACAACGCAACCGTGATGTTTACCTTCTATCCACCGCTGAAAGCCGATGCACTCTTCTACATTGGGTTGACGCTGGTGGTGGCCGGTACCTGGTTGTTGCTGGTGAACATGATTCTCACCCGGAACGCATGGCTGGCCGATAACCCCGGTCAACGCACACCACTGCCGGCATTTATGGCGATTGTGACCATGCTGATGTGGACGATTTCAACTATCGGTGTCGCCAGTGAGATGATCTTCCTGGTGATTCCGTGGTCGCTGGGCCTGGTTGGTGGTACCGATCCGGTGCTGGCACGCACCCTCTTCTGGTTCACCGGTCACCCGATTGTCTACTTCTGGTTGTTGCCGGCGTACATTTCGTGGTACACGCTGGTGCCTGAGCAGGCGGGTGGCAAGCTATTCAGCGATCCAATGGCCCGTGTTTCATTCATTCTCTTCCTCATTCTGTCAATTCCCATCGGTATGCACCATCAAGTGACCGATCCGGGTATCTCGGAGATTTGGAAACTGGTGCATGCCATCTTTACCTTCGGCGTCTTCTTCCCCAGCCTGCTCACCTTCTTCAACGTTGTCGCTTCACTGGAATATGCGGGACGGCGTAACGGCGGAGCAGGCTGGCTGGCCTGGATTTTCAACCTGCCGTGGGGTAAACCCGAGATTTCGGCCCAGATTGTGGCGATGATGCTCTTTGCCTTCGGTGGCATTGGTGGGTTGGTCAATGCCTCGTACAACATCAACCTGGTCGTCCACAATACCTCGTGGATTTCCGGTCACTTCCATCTGACCGTCGGCACAGCAGTGGCGCTCAGCTTTATGGGGATTACGTACTGGCTGGTACCGCACCTGACGGGACGTGCCCTGTGGAGTAAGAGTCTGGGTGTGGCGCAGGCGTGGCTCTGGTTCGTGGGTATGGGGCTCTTCTCGCACTTCATGCACGAGCTGGGGCTGCGTGGCATGCCACGCCGTACTGACATCGGCGGTGCACCGTATGTGCAAGACGAATGGCGCTTCTTCCTCTTCTTTGCCATGATCGGCGGTCTGATCATGTTTGTCAGCGCCATCTTCTACTACCTCAATATGATAATGACGCTGACGCGAGGAAAGAAGCTGGCCGAAGTTCCTGATATTACCTTTGCACGTGCCCTCTCCGGCCCGGAAGATGCGCCCAAAATTCTCGACCGGTTGCTGGTGTGGGTGACGGTTGCGGCTGTGTTGATCTTGATCAACTATCTGCCGACGATTATTGACATCCTTAATACGGCAACCTTCGACATACCAGGACGGCGTGTCTGGTAAAGAGCGTCGGCTCAGCGGCGAGACAAGGGGCAGGCAAACGCCTGCCTCTTTTTCTTGTCCGAACGATTTCCATAGTTAGCAGTCACCTCATGAACCATTGATAAACCAGATGATCGTGAATAGAACGCATGTCGTCACCGTCATAGCAAATCTTGACTGTGCATCATTCAGATTGTCCTGGCCATGTGCTGGTGGGAGCAAGCACTACCGGTGAACTGCTAGAAGGCAGCACGGGCGCCTGAACCGGTTTACGGGCAGTTGCGTGTAGCAGCAGCGCTGGCGTAATGGATGGCGAGTGGGTGACGATAGTGCTGCTTTCAGCAATGCCCTGCGACACATCCCTACCCTCACCCGCCCCCCGCTAAAGTTCAAGGGTGGACAGAACACGCGAGCGCGTTTGAGAGATAGAGCTTGCCGACACCCTGAATGCCCTCGCCTCCGATCTTTCGCCCGTAGCGTAGAATAAGGGGAGAGTAGAAGTCTGCATTGGGCTTTCTGATGCGGTAGACGTTGTGTTATATCAAATCTGGTGTAATATAAGGTCATAGCGTGATCGATGGTCAGGCTGATAACCTGCCCCACCAGGGTAACGTACCGGTAACGGTAAGTGCTGCGCCCCGCGCTCGCAGGTGTGCGCGGTGGATGCAGAAGCGTGGATTCCGTACACCAAACTGTTCGCCACAGACAACCCGGTCTGAAGAGCGTATCCACGCGAGCACGTCATACCACTGTATGAAAGGCGGAAACGTCGTTCGCCGGACCTGTGGCCGTCACCGGCGTGATGGTGCGCTCACGAGCGAACTTCTAGGAAACCAGATTTGATACTCATATTTTTGTCCGCCCCTGAACCCGCTGAACTACCAGTACCGGATGACGCCCGCGTTCGTACGCCGGTTCGGGATGGGGCGATACCCCACCGGAAGAAGGTATGGTGCCCGGTTTCAGGTAGCGGGTGAGCCGAAGGCTTGTGTTCCCAGGGGTTGCGCAGTGCTGACCCCGTGTCATGACTGCTAGCTACCAGATTTGATATACGCGGTCTGCGCGTTGCTATCAATGACAGCATCGCCAGAGCACTACCTTGCAAGCGTTTAGTTTTTACAGTTTTTAGTTGACAAACTAGTTAAATTAGAGTATTCTAATATCGTCACTTAGCACATACCTAGACGATAGTTACTGCCTATGACACTCCTGGTTGCACAAGATATTGGCTATCACGTTAACGGACGTTGGCTGGTGCAGTCGGTATCGCTGGCCCTGTCGGTTGGTGAGGTTGTTGCTCTGGTTGGCCCGAATGGTGCCGGCAAAAGCACGCTCTTGAGTTTGCTGGCCGGCGATTTGCTCCCTACCAGCGGTGAAATCTGGCTTGAAGGAGAGCCACTTCATCGACTATCGGCGCTAGCACAGGCGCAACGGCGCGCCGTGTTGCGCCAGCAAATTGTGGTGACTTTCCCTTTTACTGCGCTAGAAGTGGCGCTTATGGGTCGGGCGCCGCATTTACGTGGTTATGCGGAAAGCGATCATGATCGGGCCATCGCCCGGGAAGCTTTAGTGCAAACAGAAACAGCGTCGTTTGCTGCACGCCCCTTACCGACGCTTTCCGGAGGCGAACAGGCACGGGTTCAGATGGCGCGGGTGCTGGCCCAAACCACGCCAATTCTGCTGCTCGATGAACCGACTGCGGCGCTCGATTTGCGCCATCAGCATCGAGTGCTACACCTCGCCCGTCGTGCAGCCGATCAGGGTGGCGCCGCTCTGATTGTTTTGCACGACGTGAATTTGGCTGCACTCTACGCCAATCGCATCGGAGTGATGCATCAAGGTTCGCTATGTGCACTTGGAACGCCATGGGATGTCCTTCGTGCTGAGTTGCTAAGCGATGTCTACGGTGTACCGGTTACGGTGCAACCACATCCGCGAGCGGCGACACCGCTTGTTCTAAGTTTACCAGAAGATATGATAGGGAGTAGATATACCTATGTGGCTGAAGCTCATTAAGTCGCTAACCCTTGCTCTTGTACTGTCCTTGCTGAGTGCTTGTGGTGCCGGATCAACGGCAACAGTACCGACGGCAGTACCTGAACCGACGGCGATACCAACCGCAATTCCTGCGCCGACTGCCGCTGCTGCACCGACTGCCGCTCCTGCGCCAACGACAGCGCCGGTCGCTGAACCTGCACCGACCAGTGCTGTGCTTACGCCTATTTTACCGGCAACGGTAACCAATTATCAGGGTGAGACGGTAGTTGTTGAGTCCATTGACCGGATTGTCAGCCTTACCGGCGATATTACCGAGATTATCTTCGCGTTGGGAATGGGTGATTATGTTGTTGGTGTCGACTCCAGTGCAACTTACCCTGCCGAGAAGACCAAAGCTCTGCCTAACATTGGCTATCAACGGCGCCTGAATGCCGAGGGTATTCTAGCGTTGAACCCAACGCTGGTGATTGGTGATGAGGCTGCCGGCCCACCGGAGGTGCTGGCACAGATTCGTTCTGCGGGTGTTCCGGTAGCATTGGTGGCCGATCCGCCGACGATGGATTCACCGATGCAGAAGATTCTCTTTGTGGCCCGCGCCCTTGGTATTCCTGAACGGGGGTATGAGCTGGCAGGCCAGGTGGAGGCTGAGATTGCGCGTGTCCGGGCTGATGCTGCGACGCTACCCCGACCACCTCGTGTATTGTTCCTCTACCTGCGAGGAACTGATGTTCAGCAGGTAGCAGGTGCCAATACTGCAATTGATGCTATGATTACCGCAGCCGGTGGTGTCAATGCGGCAACTGAGGCCGGAATCGTAAACTACGCGCCGTTGAGCGCAGAGGTTGTGATCGCTACGCAGCCTGATGTTATTCTGGTCCTCACCAAAGGTCTGGAGTCTGTTGGTGGCGTTGATGGTCTCTTGCAAATTCCCGGTCTTGCCGACACCCCAGCCGGTCAACAGCGTCGAGTGATAGACTTTGACGATCTCTACCTGTTGGGTATGGGGCCACGCACTGGTCAGGCATTGGCCGATCTGGTGGCAGCATTCAAGGATTCCGTAGCCCAAACGGGGGGATCATGAGCGCTACTTCTGTTGCTCCTGACCATCGCTTACGTTTTGCCAGACGGAGCTGGATTCTGCCGATGCTGGCAGTGGTTTTGGTAGTAGCATTCTTGTTAGGAGTCGGTATCGGTGCGGTGGCTGTGCCGCCTGATGTGGTAGTAGCCATTCTGTTCAGTAAGATCGGTGTTACAGTTGAAACAGCGGTTTCTCAACAACAGATGGCAGTGTTGTGGAATATTCGTCTGCCGCGAGTCGTACTCGGCGGGTTGGTCGGTGCAGCGCTGGCGGTGAGTGGAGCACTCTTGCAAGGGATTTTTCGTAATCCCCTGGCCGACCCTGGTTTGATCGGGGTGAGTAGCGGGGCAGCGTTGGGAGCTGTCTTCACCATCATTAGTGGTTTGGCAGTATTTGGTATCTACACCTTGCCGGTTGCTGCATTCCTAGCCGGTGCTGCAACGACACTGCTCGTTTACCGACTGTCGCGCCGGCATGGTCGAACCGATATAGCTATGCTTTTACTGGTTGGTCTGGCTCTTAATGCATTGGCCGGGGCAACAACCGGTCTGCTAACCTACCTTGCCGATGATGCTCAATTGCGTTCGATTGTCTTTTGGACACTAGGTGGATTGGGGGGAGCGCTGTGGGAGACGGTTCTGGCTGCGGCTCCGCCAATCCTAATCGTGCTCGTGCTAGCGCCGAGGCTGGGATTTTATCTTAATCTCTTTGCTCTGGGTGAGATGGAAGCCCGGCATCTTGGTGTGAATGTTGAGTGGATTAAGCGGGCGGCGGTGTTGATGGCGGCGCTGGCAACCGGCGCAGCGGTCGCGCTGACCGGACCAATCGGATTTATCGGTCTGATAGTTCCCCATATGGTGCGTCTGACTATCGGTCCCGATCATCGCTGGCTCATTCCGGCCTGTGCCTTTGGTGGCGCAACCCTGTTGATCCTGGCCGATCTGCTGGCTCGTACACTGGCAGCACCGGCTGAGATTCCGGTAGGGCTTTTCACCTCATTTGCAGGTGGCCCATTCTTTCTGGCCCTGATCTTGCGTACACGCCGACACTATGGCTTCAATTGAGACGTAAGGAGACAGCATGATTACAACTGCAAATCGAATCTTTGTTCATCCCGACTATGCAGACGTGTTTGAAGAGACGTTCCGCAATCGTGCCCGTCTGGTGGATCGAATGCCCGGCTTTATCAGCAACCAGTTACTCCGTCCGGTCAATCCGGGTGATCCCTACATTGTGCTGACAACGTGGGAGAGCCGGGCACACTTTGAAGCGTGGGTGCGCTCAGAGGAATTTCGTCAGGGTCACGCTCGTTCCGGTACGTTGCCAAAAGAGGCATTCATTGCTCCAAATAAACTCGAATTGCACGAGATTATTCTCGATACAACTCGGCCTGATCTGGTGCCTGAGCCACGGGGGAAGCCGTTCAAAGTACATGGTGAGTGATGGCGCTTACGGTTTTGACAAAGATCGAACTGATCGGTATCTGGCATTGAGAGTGGGTAAACATCTCACGTATTGGAGAGGAAACACTGTTCATTGAAGTAGATCGGCGTCGTGAAACCACTTCTGGTACTATATGATGCCGATCTTCATTATATTGACATACTTTTTGTGAATGTTGTAACCCGACAGGGGGCTGCTTGCAATTCAACAGGAGCGTCATTCATGGTTACATCCCATATACCGCTCTTTTTCGTACAAGGAACTATGCGTCTTGCCGAACCTGAAGCCACCTGCCTGCTCGCTCTGGCCAATCTGTCTGAATACGACGATCCAGTCTTCGCTGACCAGTTAGTGCGTTGTTTACATATTGAGCCTGAGCGGCTGTTGCAGACATTGCAACAGCTATTTACGCGCCAGTTGGTTACGGCTTTAGAGCGAGGGAGACTGGCTTTAACCGCAAATGGTTATTTGCTGGCCCAGCACCTAATCGTCCGCCATCGATTGTTAGAGCGGTTTTTGTTGGATGTGGTTGGCGTACCGTGGATTTTTGTTCATCGTGAAGCTGCTCGGCTAGCGCCGGTTGTTTCGCCCCTGTTTCTAGAGCGTGTGGTTGACTTAACCCGCCATGTGACAGTTTGTCCGCATGGAAATCCGATTCATGGGCGTGGTGATCTGCTAACAACAGAGGTACGCTTACCGAATGCACCGATGGGGCAGCGTTGTCGTCTGACGCGTATTGCCGAGTGGATAGGCTATGAAACGCACCTGTTGCAGCGGTTGTGGAGTCATGAGCTTCTACCGGGACGTAGCTTTGTGCGTGTGCCCGATCCCTTCCAGCGCTATGTGATTGTAGTGGATCAGCAAGTGTTGGTGTTAGGGCCGCGGATTGCCAGTGCGTTATTAGTCGTTGTTGAATAGTTTTCACCGTCTCCTAGTAAAAAATGGAGATTGCAGGATCTCTGCTGAAGTCAACTATTGCGCGACCTGCTGCATAAGAACACAAGGAGATTTGTGTCATAAACCATTTAGCTACAGACGGAGCTGGTTAATATTTCCTCGCTTCAGACATTACCTCTTTGGTGTAGCGCAAAGAGCACTCGGTGACGTGTCACTTCCTCCCTGCGGGTTATACGGGTGAGCCAAAGAATGCCGTGACGCTGCATCCTGTTATCTGGAGACGTGATGATATACCCGTCTCTACACGCTATGTTCTCAATCGCTTGTTGGTCAAATGAAAAATGCCGGAAAGTGCCGAGTACTGTCATATCAAATCTTGACTGACACTGTGCATTAGCCAGGTTGGCATGCCTGTGCTGAATAACCACCGGGCATGTTACTGGCGAGTCATCGGTGGGTCGTTGCAGACGAGGTGACCGGTGCACGTGTAGTTGCATTCAGGGGATAGCGCTAGGGTGTTCATCGGATCGCGGGTCAGGCTTTCGCCGCTCTCAGCGGTGCTATGCTCATGCCCAACCATGACATGCATGCTCTTGGTAGGAGAGCGGCCCTGGTAACCGCTGGGTGAACTATCACCGGTGCATCCCACACACCAACCCTCCCTCATTCGGTTACCATGCTTCCCTTGTCATCTTTTCGCGCAACGTTTGCGCTCCTGACCCGGTGTATATATCAGAACACCGGGTCGAGCCAGGAGTGCATCGTGCTCTGCTCACGCTTCCTCCATACCGGTGCCCCCGGTGCGCAACCCTTCGCCAATCACCGGTCAGCATTCTAGATGACCGCTGTGGTACAATACCAATCCAGAGC
>NZ_DAOUBI010000064.1:0-18662 GCF_034432675.1 Chloroflexus sp.
TGCTTGCTACGATCTTAGAGACGGTCAAGAATGAATGAGATAACTGCTCGTAAATGTTTTTTGAAACAGGTTCTAGTGATGGAAAATCCGGCAAAGTGGCGAACGTACAGAATACCGAAGTCCCTGCAACGGATCACACGGTGAAGACAGGAGACGGTCAACATGCTGAAAATTCAGGATCAGGCTTATGACAAGTGGCGTATGGTAGAACTTATTTCATAAAAGCTGTGCTGCCAGACTGTTGCACAGGTACACGAACGCTTGTTAACCACCAACGATTACATATCCTGCTCCCAGGCCGCCGGTATAGCAGCGAGAAATGTTGACGACCATCTCCGGTGCCATCACATACTGGATGGGTTGCCTTACCTAGAACTTATTTCATAAAAAGTTGTACTGTCGCGCTCGAATAACCATCTCCGGTGCCATCACGTGCTGGATTGGTTGCCTTGCTCGCTCATCATCCGCATGTGGCGTCGTTTGGAGTGCGGCAGCATGGCTGCCGCGCCAGCCGTGCTCACGATCTGGTGCGTGCAACGTCGTTGACCCGGATGGTCACGCGGAGGCCGGGTGTGCTCGTCACAAACATGGAATCGAGCGGCAATGAAGAAGATACCTTCTCGTAGATGTTTTTTGAAACAGGTTCTACTCGTCATAAGCGTGGTGCGCGGTGTGGAGTAGCCGTGCTCACGATCCGGCACGTGTCATGTCGTTGACCCTGCTGGTCATGGGGATGCGGTACATGCTCGTTACGAGCATAGAGTCTGTCAGTAATGAATTGAGCGACCTTCTCATAGATGTTTTGTTGAAATAAGTTCTACACGAGACTATCTGCAATCTTACGAACCCACCATATCATCTCAACGTGTGGATCAGACTGCTACGCATGATATGATATGATACCGCGTGTGTCCGCGCAGATTAGACGAGAAGACCATGACCCAACCTGAACCGAATCAAAACCCTCTACCCCAGGTACCAGCACGTACCGCGCCCCCGCCAACCCAATCGCGCAGTTGTCTGAGTCGGCTGATCGGATTCATCGGCTGGTTATTCACCTTAGCCATAGCAGTGGTCCTGGCACTGGTGGTTGCAGGTGGCATTCTCTACTGGGCAGGTGTCGATCTGACCACACCACAGCAAATTCGCGAGGCCAATGCGGGTGTGCAGACACTCCAGGCGCTTACGACCAGCCAGGCGGAGACTATTGGTCAGCTTCAAACTGCTCAGGCCCAGACCCTAAGCGATCTGAATGGTGCACGTGAGCGGATCGATGAACTGGAAGTACAGACTGATGCGCTAGCGACAGCAGCAACAGCCCAGGTCGGCCAGGCGGCCACTGCCGTGGCGCTGGGCCGGGCATTGCAAACAGCGGTTGCTGAAGCGGTTGTCCTGCAAGATCAGTTGGCCGAAGAGCGCGTTCTGGTAGCAGTCGTCGCAACCATTCAGGTACAGCAGAATGAACGCATTCGTGAGGTTGAACTACGAAGTGAACGCCTGATCCGATTTCTGAATCGACTAAGCGACATTGCCGGCGACACGGCGGAGGATGTTACAACACCTACACCACTTGCTACACCATCCGCTTCTCCGACACCGACCAGTACAGTGCAGGTAACACCAACACCTTAATATCAACTCTTGTTCAACAGAGTGTATTGTTCAGGTGTCATATCAGGGTTGGAGTGCCCCCAAACGTGCCATTCGCAAGGAACTGGAGATTCATCAGGGGCGTGGATGCAGAGCAACCTGATGCGACGATGAGGTAGAGGCACGGTGTACCGTACCCCTACCGCCATCAACTGTGGATAGCGAGTCGTGCTTTCTCTGCTACCAGTAGATGGTATCGAGCCGGTCATCCCCTACGGATGCATGCCAAGACTTCCCCCTTTAGGATGAGGTGCCATAGCTGCTGTACGCCACATCGATGATGCTACTCGCGGCCAATAGCTGCTTCGGTCAGTAAACGCACCACCTGTTCAAGAGCACGGCGGGCGCGCGCTAGAGCCAGCGTCATATCGGCCAGAACGGCTTCAGCCAGCATAAAATTGGCCAGATAACTCTGGCGTAATGTTGCGAAGAGGTCTTGCGCTTCTTCGAGACAGGTTTGTGCCTGTTCGAGGGCGTGCTCACTCTCATCACGCTGACGGGCAGCAACCATCGGCCAACGCCCGTCAATCTCGGCACCTCGCACGACAGCCATATGCCGCCGCATACGTTCAAGATCGGCAAGGGCGTCGTACACGGCCCGTTCGGCAGTGACAATCAGCACCCGACACAAATGGACATTACGACCGAGTTCGGCACGTACTTCATCCAGCGTACTCCGGGCTTGAAGGATGGCCTGAGCCGCCTCTTCCGCCACGCGGATCAGTTCCACCCTCTCGGTCTCCAGTTCGGTTGGCCAGCGGCGCGGTATCGTCGGCATAATTCATCGCGCTCCTTCGTGGTCGGCGCAAGTACTCTTCGGCTGCGCGGCGACGCAAGACATTCTCGCCTAACTGCCAGAGAATGATAGGAATACCGGCAGCCACAAAACTTCGCCAAACCAGCTCTTCATAGCGACGCCAGTCAAGGCTGCCAAGGCGACGAGCTGCTAGGGCAACCGGCGCCAGCGAGAGAACGACCCCGCCGGCGACCTCTGCCCATAGGTGATCGGGCAACACTGTTGGGAAACGGTGCTCGATCAACTCGAGTGTGGCTGCGTAGATGGCTGATAGCCCCATAACCTGAAGTGGGAGTCGCACCGCCAGATGATCGGCGTTGGTCACAGCATTCATGGTTGCGTCGCTGTTCACTGTTTGCATTGCAGGGTTCCTTTCGGGTTCTTGTCAGTATCATTTTAATACAGATCACTCGATTTGTCTAGTATTTAGGTTGTTATTGGGTGCTTGTTGGGATGCATGTAATCTACCTCATGAAACTCCTCCTGTGTCGTTTGGTCAATATTTTGACTTGCCAGCGCCGGTTTGATGTTATAATACTACATATTGTAGTAAAATCAAGCTCCCAACGAGAACCCAGAAAGAGGTCTAGACGACTCAAATATTATATGCTATAGTATATGCAGCAACCAAAAACAGCCCAATAAGAACCTTGATAGCTCCCGTTATCGTGTAATGAGGCAGACATGTTACTTGGCACATGGGACGTGACACTCGATGAGGCCGGCAATTTGACGCTCCCTATTCCGCTACGCCCTCTGCTCTTCCCCGGCGTCGTGGTTACCCGTGGGTTCGAGCGCTGTTTGCATCTGTGTCCGGAATCGTTCTGGCGTGGGCTGGCTCGGCGGGTGAGTAGCCTCTCGCTGAGTGGTGCCGACGAACGCTGGCTACGCCGGTTGCTGTTTGCCGATGCCCACATGCTGGCGATTGATGAACAGGCAACTATCGCTCTAAGTGAGTCGTTGCGCCGCTACGCTACTCTGGAACGACACGCAGTGCTGGTCGGTATGGATCAGTATCTGGAGGTGTGGAGTCCTGAACGATGGCAGGAGTGTCAGGTAACCCTTCTGGCTAACGCAGGCCGCTGGTTTCGTCGTGACTGGAGGGTGGTCGGTCTGGCAGAGAGCGGCGTTTCTTTATGATCACATTTACTACAGTACATAGTAGAAAGGAGACCTGATGAGAATGGAGTTCTGATCTGTCTGCTCCAGCGTTGAGGCTGAAGTCCGGAAGACCTTGTTAGACGACGCTTTATCATGATCGTGTTTACTACAATACATAGTAGATATGGAGAACCGAGTACAACCCAGCTCTGATCCGCCCTAGGGCCAGGACTGAAGCCCGGGTTATCACGTCAGGCGGCGCTTTCTGGTGATGTTTGTCTATGCTACTTGCACAGTAGGAGGGAATTTCAATGATGACTCGCTCGCATCCCAATACTCTTCATTCATCACTGTATCGACCAACGGCCAGTGCGGCAATTGCCCGGCAACGGTTACGTCAGACGTTGCAACGTGATCGCCTGACTATCGCCGAGCGGCGACTCGATCAGCAACTACTCAACAGGTTACTAGAGGCTGAAGTACCTCACTCGTCGAGTGAACGATGAAGACAGCCTTTCTGATGGTATATGAGGTCTTGTAGCAGTACAGCTGGAAAACCGCTTTGAGCATTATGTGCCGTTCTGTCGCCAGGTTGTAGTTTGCATTATTCCGCAATAGTTGTGTTGCGTGCGAAGGGCACTGCTTGCACGGTTCGATCAGGTCGGTTCTACACGACAACTCTCGTCTACGCTGAAACCAATACCAACAAACGCTATGCGATTAACATACCAGCCCGTCCTGCTTTCTATAGATTTCAGTTCGTACCAACGTGGTTTCTTCGTGCGTTGGGAGTCGAGCGAAGTGATTGATATTACGCAGAGCCAGATGCCGATGCCGATTGCTGAAGCCGATGTGCCGTTGGTTTTGCGTACACTCGATGTCTTGCAAGATCCGGCATATCCCCACCCCTGGACAGCCGCTCAGGAGATAGCATTTACATTTAGTCAGGCAGAGCAGGATCGTCTCCGTGAACTCAATTTTTGGGATGAAGATAACCGTGCACCGGTTGATTTGCCACGACGGGTCGGGCGACGGCTCTTTCGCGCATTGACGCACGATAAGCGTGGTGCAGAGGCGTTGAAGATTGTGCGAGCCTACGCGCTGGCCGTTGATCGACCGCTCCTGATTTCCTGCCACTTTCATGCTCACACACCGGCCGATGTCGCCCTGGCTGCGTTGCCCTGGGAATTGCTCTGGGCTGATGAGCCAACGCCACTGTTGACGGAGCGCCGTCTGGCGGCGACAATTGAACGACGGTTGAAGCATACCGGTCCACCACCGGCATCGGCTCCAGGACGTGGTGCGCTGCGGATTCTCGCGCTCTCACCACAGGCCGGTATTCCGATGGAACTCCGCCATATCGAGCGAGGTGCGCGTATGCACGCGCTGCAACCTCTGCTCGAACGGAATCTGGCCGAGGTTCGCGAGCTGAGTCCCGTTTCCCGTCGGGAGCTGGAACGTGTGGTCCGCGAGTGGTCGCCTGATGTTATTCACTACTACGGCCACGGTCGCTACGAACAGGGGAGCGGGGCATTGCTCCTTGACCGTGAACGCGGTGGTGAGGAATGGACGCCACCCGATGCACTTGCGGCTGCATTTGGCGGTGTGCAGATGGTTGTGCTCCATGCATGTCAGGGCGCTATGGCAACACCAGGCGCAACCCTGCTCGGCAGTGTTGCACCGGCGCTGAGCATGGCCGGTGTGCCGGTGGTGATTGGGATGCAGTTTACAATTCGTGCCGACGCTGCTACCCGCATTGCCAGTATTGTGTACGCCGGTCTGGCCCAGGGGCGGAGTGTTCAGGAAGCGTTGGCGGCCGCCCGGATTGCCCTGTATGTTGGCGAAACCGATCAGGTGTCGTGGTTTGTGCCGGCACTCTATGTGCGCAGTCGCAGCCACGGTCCTATCTATCTGCGGTCACCCACCGACCAGCCACCGGTTCTTACGCTTGGCACATCTTCATCATCACCGCTTCGCCATCCACCGCATATCCGGCGTTTACGCATTCAAGAGGAATGGGCACGTCAGCGTCTGCAAGTAGATCGACCGTAAGGGAGGCTGCCGGCGCTGTTGAATACATGTCAGGTGAGTCATGTATCAGATTGAATGGCTTGGGATGATACGCAACAATTTCAAGCCTGGTACCCCTGATCGCATCCGTATGGTAGTGTTACACGCCACTGCCGGCACCTATCCTGGTGATCTGAAGTGGCTACGTCAGGGTGGCGCACCAGGTCGTGAAGTGTCTGTGCATTACTACATCAATAAACGCGGACACATTGTGCAACTGGTTGCCGATCACAATATTGCATGGCACGCCGGTGTCAGCCGTTGGGAGGTGGACGGGCGTACCATCTACGGCTGTAACGATGTGTCGATTGGAATTGAGTTAGAGAACCGGAACGATGGTCGAGATCCGTATCCGCCGGAACAGTATGCGGCGGCACGCTGGTTGACTCGCGAGCTGGTGCAGAAATATCAGATTCCAGCAAACCAGGTTGTCCGCCACCTTGATATTGCCCCCGGTCGGAAGACCGATCCGGCAGGTTTCCCCTGGCAACGCTTTGTCAGTGAGGTGTTTGCCGATCTCCCTGGCGCACCGACGATGCCGCCGACCGAGCAGGTACGCCAGCGCATGCTTGATGTCGCCTATCGCGCTGCCGGGAGTGGTCTGCCTGCTATCTGGCCCTTTGCTACCACAGCACGTACCCTCCATCTGGGGATGCCGGTGGCCTCGCTGATCGCCCATCCACCGGCGTCACGTGTTGCATCATCACCGAATGATCGGGAACGCGTGTTGTCACTCCCCGATGGTACCCGCTATCTGGTGGAGGTCTATGCTCGTGATGCGCTCTTCGCAACCGTCGGCCCGGATGACACCCTGCGCCCTGACGAGCCAATTCAGCGATTGCGTGATGTCCCTGCTAGCCCCCAACGTCTGGCGCTCCTCGACGCCGTCTTCCGGGCTGTCGACCCAATCAACGGCTTTCAACCGGGCTGGGCATTTCATCAGTACTTTCTCGACCATGAGGCTGAACTTGGCATGCCAATCAGTCATAACCACCGCCTGACCCTGGCACCGGGATGGCATGTCGCCTGTCAGCACTTCGCCCTCGACAGCCTCTGCTCGCCGGTTGGTCAATGGCAGGTGATCTACCATCTGAGTGACATTCGACGTGCTGCGGCAGACCAGATGATTCTTCCCGGTCTGAGTCGTGAGCGAGCCGGGCAACTGGCGAATCTCCTGCTTGATGATCTCTTTGCCCTGCGTACCGGTCGGCGGTATCAGGCTGAGGCGGCACTTGTGCGGTACGCGCTTGACGAAGAGCTGGGAGCACCGCTTGGTCCACCCGAAACAGATGTCGTTGATGGCATCCCCATTGCATTGATGTCGTTTGCCCTCGATGTGGTGGCCTGTCGCCTGCCGGCACTAGACTGGCCACTCGACCGGCCACTGCCACCGGGCAATCCGTTCGGTCGTCTCACCGCATTGCTCGGTTCACACCGTCAGGGCGTATCCGGTGTTATCCGATTATCGCGGATGCCCAATGTCCGCTCACTCACGGTGATGAAGGAAACCCCATTGGTGGGATCATCCCGACCTGATCGCCCGTTCATCGATGTCAGTCTCTTTGCCGGTGACGGTGAGGTGCGCCGACGAGCGATTGATACCATCATTGTTGTTCCAACGCCAGGACCGGCGAGCCTGGCCTTGACGCAGGCGCATACCGCTGCGCGCTGGCACTACTATGTCGATCATACCGGCATGGTCTTTCGGTTGCGCCATGAACGCTATGTTGCGCGTGCTGCCCGTGGTATCGGCCTCCCGGCCGAGCAGCTCGATCAGCGGGCACTGGTCATCGCTGTTGAGGGTGAACTTGACCATGCCCCACCAACACTATGCAAAGCAGTCAAGGCACTCATTCAAGTACTCTGCCGGCATTTTCGGATTAGCAGCAATCGGATACACGTAGGCGAAATAACCATGCATTCGTAGGCAGCAAACTGTTTATCGCAACATCACAGGAATCATATGCAGTCAACTGCTTCTTCGTTTCACACCCGCGTCCCGATCAACATCAAGTTGATCGGATTGGGTGGATGTGGTGGGAATCTGGTCAGTACGCTGAAACTCCAGAACGATCAGGTGGATCTGATCGTTGCCAATACCGATTTGCAAGACCTGGCAGGGCGTATCACTATTCCAACCCGTATCTTGCTCGGCCCACAGCAGACCGCCGGAAAAGGGGCGGGTGGCCGACCTGAGGTCGGGGCTGCCGCAACTGTCGAAAGCGAGCCAATGCTGGCGAAGGCATTGAGTGGCGCCGATCTGGTTGTGATTGTCGCCGGTATGGGTGGTGGTACCGGTACTGGTGCCGCGCCGGTGGTCGCCCGGTTTGCCCGGCAACTCGGAGCATTGACCCTGGCCTTTGTCACGATGCCGTTTCAGGTCGAAAAGGGACAGCGGAGCCGGATTGCCGAACAGGGACTTGCCAGGGTGAGCAAAGAGGCTGATGCTGTGGTTGTGGTTTCCAATCAAAAGATTTTGAATTTTGTCGATCCGCGGACAACCCTATCGGTTGCCCTGACGTACAGCAATACCATTTTAGCGACTGCAATTAGCGGTGTGATCGATCAGCTCTCCCTCCCCTCACTAATGCAGCTCGATTTTTCTCATGTGCGGCAGACCCTCAGTCAGGCCGGACAAACGATGCTTGGGATTGGGAGTGCAACGGGAAGTGATGCTGCCCAGCGGGCGATGCAGCTCGCGCTGAAATGTGATTTGCTCGAAGGAAATCTACAAAAAGCTCGCCGTGTCTTCGTTTCGATCATTGGCGGCAGTAGTCTGGGTCTGATCGATGTCCATCAGGCGATTGAGCAGATCCATCGTGTGGTTGCAAATGAGATCGATCTGGTCATCGGTGTTGCCACCTCACCACTGGCGTCGCACCGGGATCGTGTTCGGGTAACGCTCATTGCCAGTGAGGTGGCTTCCTTTCATCAGTCGCTCTCCTCTGCGCAGGCCAATCCGAAACCACCTGTCACGCATACGATCTGCAATAACGATCTACCACCATTTTTGAAATTGCACCGACGAGGTTGTTTATGATTCTCCATCTCTGTCCAAATGATCCCCTGGTCTCCCTGGTGTACGACCTGTTTGGAGCTAACGCCGTGCGGGTGCCCGATGCGCGCATTCGCCCATTGTCGGTGGTTATTCATCGGGATAATCGGAGCGTGTTTCGTGGTTCGTTGTTGCCGCTCCTTACCGACTCCAGCCCATTGAGTGTGCAGCCTGCGGTGTCGCAATTGATTGATATCAGTGGTCGGCGTTCGCGCCGGATCAGCCTCGACCTTGGCTTGCACATTCTGCGTGGGTTTCTGTACGGCTTCGGCATACCGACAGCCAGTCTGGCGACTTCGATCCAGGGTGCAGCAACAGTTTCGTTCTCATTTCCCACTGCCATGCGTGTGGCCTACGATGTCAATGCGTTGGGCTGGGCATTGGCCGGTCGTGCCATTGATCGCTCGAATCCGGCAGCAGCGGTGCTGTTCGAGCAGACACCCTACGAGCTGCTTTTGATCGACTCGGTGCTCACCAGTCGTCATATCACGATCACCCTGAGCGGAAGCAAAGGCCAGCGGCTCAATGTCGATATTGATGCGCTACGGCAGATGCTCAGCGATCTCGGTGGACAGGTTGGCGTAAGTGGTGATTCCGAACTTGAGGTAACGCTGGCCAGCCCCCACGACTTGACCTTCGCCTTTTCGTGCGTCCGCCTCTTTTTCGACGACGAGGGCTTTATTACCGCTATTCCCCCCGATCTTAATCGGCGGGTGTTGGGAAGTACCGGCGGACTTACAGTACGGTATACGCCTGACCGGGTGCTCCTCAGTGCCCAGCCTGGCTTATTGGTATGGGATCGCCTGCCAACAATCTCGCCGGAACAGCCTCATTCCGCCCGTCGCTAGCGTCCGTCAGGTGTGGGCGCGATCAAAAGCAGAGCGATTCAGGCGGCAACGCGCATGCGCTTCCTACTGTCAACGAGTATGACATGCACCGCACATCAGGCTATACTGGCGGGGAGTCGGGGCAGCATACCAACTCTTGCCCCATCCGCTGCATCACGGCCCGGCATCAGATATGGGACGGGTTTAGAACCCACCCCTACGGACGGTGCACACACCTGTTCTCATCGCCATGCGAGAGATACGGCGGATAAGGAGGGGGCGAGAAGGTATGTCGTGGATCACGTGCCAAATTTGTCTCATTAATTGTAAACCGTTCCTGCGCTGCTGACGAACTGCCGGCCACACGGTCGTGGTATTCTCAACCGGCAAATGTAACAACTACTACTCGACCTGGACGATAGTGAAGGAGGATTACCAGAAAGCGTCGCCCATCAGGGTAACAATTCGCGCATGGTCAAGGGTCTAAGATGATGCAAACACGACCACCTCTTGATAGGAGAACAGCAACGTGATACCCTGTAATTGGGCAGCGCAGGGGGTATCATATCCTGAGGAGGCGGTAGTGAAATGGCGACGGATCAATATAAGTAAGGTTCGCGAACTCATACAGCAACTCTCTTTTCAAGAGAAGTTGTACTTACTCAATGATCTGACAATGCAGGTAATCCAACAATCGTCCTCAGGAGTGACAACTCCAGAACCGCGACCACTCCCAGGCATCCATCTTGAAACATGGCCAAACAACCTGCCTCTTCGGCGTGAAGAATTGTATGATGATCGCGGACGCTGATCCAATCTTCCTGGACACAAATATTTTGGTGTACGCCAGTGTGGATACTTCACTGTTCTACGATCTCGCTCGGGCGGCGATTACGGCTTTCGAGGCGCGTCACACGCCACTATTGATTAGTCGTCAAGTCCTACGGGAATATTTGGCGACGTTAGCTCGTCCACACATCGGTATTCCAATCACTGAACTAACTGCTGCGGTACGCCAGTTTGCGGTGCGCTTTCACATTGCCGAGGAAGGCCATGAGTCACAACCCAACTTCTTACACTGCTCGAAAAGGGCTATAGCAGACAAATCCACGATACAAATATCGTCGCCACAATGCAGGCATTCGGGATAAAGCGGATTCTGACGAATAATCCAGATGATTTTGCACCTTTCGCATCCCTGATTACAGTGATACCACTCCTATCGTTGGCATCCCAACTGCCAGAGCAGGCAGAATAGAACCTATTTCAAAAACATCTACTAGAAGGTATCTCATTCATTTCTGACAGACACATGATCAGACGAGTACACACATCATCCCCGTGACCAGCAGGATCAACGTCATGACACGTGCCGGATCGTGAGCACGGCTGGCGCGGCAGCCACACTGCGGCACTCCACAGGCTGCGACACGCACATGACAAACGGACAAGATAACCAATCCAACGAGTGATGGGACTGACGATGGTCATCAGCCCTCCTCGCTGCGATACCAACAGACTGGGAGCAGGATATGCAGTCTTTGGTGATTGGCAAGCGTTCATGAGCCGGTGTAACCGTCTGACAGCACAATAGCACAGCTTTATGAGATACGTTCTCATGATGATGAATCATCTCGGCGAGGATGCACCGGATATGTGCTTATCCTTTACCAGCCACCCCTTCTGCAACGATCCGTGGGTGTTATCGTATGATTTCGTAGGGGCGGGTTCTAAACCCGCCCCTACGGACGGTGCATGGGACTGTTCTCATCGCCATACGAGGGATGCGACGAACGAGGAGGTATCGAAAAGATATGTCGTGGATCACGTGCCACGCAGTAGATTAGATGTGATATAACACCACGCGACGTTGTGATGAAGACATAGCCTCTATAGTAAGCGACGCGGGTATGGTGGTCAGCCACCATTGTCCCGCGTCGGTTGTCGCAAACCCGCGCTCTTCTGACACAGGTGTCATTTCCAGTTTCAAACAGGCATCTGTTACCATCACGAATGCGGTGCCCGATTCCGGGCCGTCCGAATCCAGTCACGCGGTTTGATGCCGAGTAGTAGCCGGATGTAGAGCCACAGCTTCCAGATCACAAAGAGCGGGGTGAAGAGTAACGAGCGGTAAACCGGCCACGGTGCCTTCACCAGGATCAGCCCACTGAGAATGTACACAACCTGACCCAGCAACACAAAACCGGCCAGCGCGAGTGCTGCTGGGTCACCCAGGATGAGGGCGATCAGCAAGAGCAGTACACTGGCCCCGGTAACCACCGAAAAGGGTGGGATCAGTTGCTCGATGGCCGCATCGATCAGCAAAAAGCTCCGTCGGCGTAACCCTTCGCGCAGCAGTTGCGGCACATAATGGCGCACCATCTCCATCCGCCCGCGCTCCCAGCGTTCATTTTGGGTTTGGGCGGACTTCAGGCTATCGGGCATCTCGGCCCACACCACGGCATCGGGCGCAAACATGGCGTGTTCACCGGCCAGAATCAGCCGCATGTGGTACTCAATATCTTCCGTCAGCGAGGCTGTCCAGCGCTGCTGCCGTAGAATATCGGCGGCAAAGACCATCCCATTGCCCTTCAGACCGGTCGAACCACCAAGCACCATGCGGCCCAGAGGGCGGAGGTAGTGCAGGACAATCAAGGCCACCGCACGGATTCCGGCACTCCATGCGCCTTCGGGTTGACGTACCGCGTAGTAAGCCTGGATGACTCGTTCACCCTGGGCCAGCCGGGCATCCATCACCCGTAGAAAATTGGTCGAGACTACCGTGTCGGCATCGAGAATGACGACCGCATCGTGCGGTTCCTGGCGCAACCAGATTTGCTGCAACAACCATTCCAGCGCGTACCCCTTGCCACGCAGTGTCTGATCGAATCGTTCGTGGACGATGGCACCATGCGCGGCAGCAACCGCGGCAGTCTGATCCGAGCAATTATCGGCAACGACGTGTACGGTGTAGAGTTCACGCGGATAGTCAAGTTGTTGCAGATTGGTCAGCAGATCGGGCAACAGGCGCTCTTCATTGTGCGCCGGTATCATGATCACAAAGCGCGTGGTGGGATGCGGACGAAGCGTCGTTGTGCGCCGGGCGAAAAAGGCTGCTCCGGTGAGCAGCAGAAGATAGGCCACCATCCCTGCCAGCACAATCCCGCTGACCCAGAAGATCACCGTCAACAAGCCCCACATCAACGACATCATAGTCGCTCCTTATGCTTACCCGACAGCAGCTCAACACCGACTTCGGTCAGCGTATCGTAGAGAAAATCGGTCAGACGCACGGCATAATGATCGAGGTTCATCTCCTCTTCAACCCGCCGGCGCCCGGCGCGACCCATACGGGCTGCCTTCTCCGGTTCGGCAAGGAGATGTTCAATCGCTTTCCGCAGGGCATTCGGATCGCGTGGTGGTACGTACAGACCGGTTTCCCCCTCAACGACAACATCGGTCTGGCCGGGTGTTGCCGTACAGATAACAGCCCGCTCCATCGCCATTGCTTCCAGAATAGCCGTTACTCCGGCCTGAAACTCTACCGGTTCGAGCGGCATCACCAGAAATCGGCTATCGCTGTAGAGCTGGCGTAATTCGTATTGACTGAACTTCTGGACACGCACATTGGATGGAATCGGCTGGTTCCGGGTGGTATCTCTCTGTTTCGACCACGGGCTGGCAGCAGCCACGACCACATCTGCATCGAGACCATCAACAGCACGCAGGAGAGTCGGGTAATCACGCCGTTCCAGCCCAACTGCGCAAATCTGTGGGCGTGGGGTCGGGCGCGGCGGTGCGTGACGGGGATGAAAAAACCGGTCGTCAACCATAAATGGGGTAAACGGCACTCGTTTAACGGGCAGGCCCCATCGTTGGGTGATAAATCGCTGCTGCCACGTTGAATAGACCATAAAACGGTCAATGTGAGTATGGACAGCAAAACGATCAAGAAAGATCATCTTCTTCGGCACCGATAACACGTGGACAATCATCAGATGGCGGGGCCGCCGGTTGGGCGTAAAATATTTGAGCAGGGCTGCCAGCGGCAAACCAACCTGTTCGCCGTCGGTGACAATCGCCTGATAGCGATGACGACGGGTAAAACAGGCCCAGGCCAGCAGCAAATTCGGCCCTCCCAGGCGCTCAAACAGACGACCGACCAGTCCGCTGGTCTCGCGTGCAATCCGATAATCAATCAAATCGGCGCCGAAGTGACGGGCCAGTTCAAGATAATCGGCGCACGGGCGCCGACCGGCAGCAATCTGCTGTTCAAGATCAGATGGAATAATGCCTGAAACGGTAAGCAAAACCTGATTCACGCCGGAATCCTCTCTTGCATACGGGCCAGATCAACCTCACCCTTGATCAAATCCAACAATCGCCCGGCATTGTGACGGGCATCATACATACGTGACACGTGGATCGTTGCCCGCTCGCCGAACCGCAATCGCTCGTCGGGACGGGTGATCAGGCGACGCAGGGCCTCGGTGAGCGCGTTCAGATCGCCAGCCGGGATCAATAAGCCTGTCTCACCGTCACGAACAATTTCGGGAATAGCTGCGACACGGGTCGTCACTGCCGGCAAACCGGCTGCCGCCGCTTCCGAAAGCACCATTGGCAGACAATCGCCGAACGTTGGTAAGGCAAAAATATCGGCCTGGTGGTAGAGCGCTTTCAGCGGAGCACTGTTCGGTTGCATCCCGTGATACACAAACACCCCCGGCTCGTCCGGCACCTGGTCTTTGGTCACCAGATGCAGTTCAACACCGAGCGGGCGCAGTGCCCGGAAGGCTTCAATCAGCAGCAGCCCCCCTTTGCGTTCGAGATTGGCTCCCACAAACAGAATTTTTACCGGCCCCTCGTGGCGGGTACGCGGCGTCGGGCGTTGCCATTCATGCACATTCACGCCGGGCGGGATGACGGTAATCTTATCTGCCGGCACACCGTAGCCCTCGATCAGGCCATCTTTTGCCCACTGGCTCCAGGTGACCAGATGGCGGGCCAGTTGAAAGCAGCGTCGGTTGAGCTGCCATTTAATCCGTTCCAGCCAGGGCGGGCCTGGATCATGCTGATAGTACGGGCCGAGCTGATCGTACTGTAACGGCGTGGCATCGAGCGAGACGATGCCGGGGTAGCGCTGCAACCAATCGGCGGCCAGCACAGCCGGCACCTGCGTATGAAAAAAGAGCGCATCAAGGGTTGTGTGTCTGGTCAGTCGACGCAATGAGCGGTGCGCCCGCAGACCGGCACGTACCGTCCAGTTGCTTTTGTAGAGCGGTATACGCGCTGCCAGACCATGGGTCTCGAACGGAATGAGTGCCCAGTGCGGTCGGACATCAGGATCATTGCTGATATTCGCCTGCAAGTTTTTGGCGTGAGTCACATGCCCCAGGGCCTGTTCGAGCACAAAGCCGATGTTGTAGAGCGCTGAACCGTTCATAGCGTTTCCTGATTCGAATCTTCAGAGTGTTCCTGCGCAACGCAAAGGAAACCGCGATTTACGTTGAGTATAACGGAGAGGTATAACCTTAGTGTTAATGAAATGGGTGATACGTTTGCAATGTTGTCATATCAATCTGGAAAAAATACACTTATGAGGCTAGTAGATTGTTGAGACAGGCTGCGGAGTCTGGTCTGGTAGGTGAAGGCAGTATCTTTGCATACACAACGGTTTGTTGGCAGATCACGATGGCAATCTTTACCTCTGTGTTATGACAATTCAGGTTGCCACCTATGCTGTGAGCAGACTACGAAAGACTACCTGCTATGATGAACGGCATGATGTTGCGCACAACATTGGGCAGCGTACCTGACCGGTATGAATCGTTTGGGTCGCAGCCAATTCCGTAAACGCACTACGTCACACACATCTGTTATGCTCATCCTCTGTGTCTCTGTGGTGATATAAGGTGACACCCTGGGTGACGATCTATCCGTGTTCATCCGCCCAATCCGCGTCCATCCGTGTTCCACCGCTCCCCCGTCGCGCTCAACGACCCGCACCGCTGTAGTGACGTAAGGTGGCAACCTGGGTTATGATACAACTGACATCTCGCTTCCTGATCAACAGAGGAACCGGCATGCGCCTTCGTCTCGTGACCGTTATTTTGCTAACCGGAATGATGGTGGCCTGTTCAGCACCACCGGCACCAACGCCTACCCCCATTCCGCCGGCCCCAACGCCGATCCTGCTTGAACAGGATGTAACCTTTGCCGAATTCGGGTTGCGTTTACGCTTGCCGGCAGGCTGGCAGAGTCGGTTAGAGGCCAACACCCTGCGGATTGCGGCGACGGCAACAGCGCTCGATGCAACGGTGATTGATGCTCCGCTGTTGTTGATCGACACCACGACAGTCCCGGCGTTTACGGCGCAATATGGCACAGCCAATCCCGAAACCGTCTTCGAGCTGGCCAGCAGTACAATCCAATCGTCTGGGTATACGATTGCACCGACACAACCAATCCGCCTGGGCAACGCTCAGGGATTGCAGGCCGATGTCAGTGGTACCAGTGGCCGCGGACGCCTGCTGGTGCTGGTTGATGACACTCGCATCGTGCGGATTCTGGCCCAGGCCGCCGACGATCAGTGGGAGCGCGAAGCAGCAACTATCGATCAGATATTCGCAAGTATTGAACTCTTGCCGCTGGCTATCCCGACGCCAACCCCACTCGCCCTGGCCGCCCAGCCGCAGATCGTCCGTACAGGGCCACCCGGCTTTGTACTACGGCTCGGTGGCCGCAGCGGCCCGGCGAATAGCCGCTTTATCGCGGCCCGTGGCCTGGCCGCAGCGCCCGATGGCACGATTTACCTTGCCGAAAGTGGGCGTGGTGTGTGGGTCTTCGCCCCTGACGGCACCCTACGCACCACATTTGGCGCCGATGATCTGCTCGACGCCTACGATGTCGCCCTTAGCCCAAATGGCGATCTCTACGTCGCCGATTACGGGCGCAATGCTATCGTGCGCTTCAGCGCGACAGGCGATCTGATCGGGCGTTGGGGTGGGCACGGCGATGCGCCCGACCAGTTTGGGCTATCGGCACCGCAACGCATTGCGGTTGGGAGTGATGGTACCGTCTATGCTATCGATACCCGACCCGGTCCCGACGGACTGGCCGTCAGCAGTATTGTACGTTTCAATGCTGATGGTCGATTGATTGAACGGATCACGCTTCCGGCTGATCTGGCGCCCGCCGATCTGGTGGTTGACCAAAGCGGTGTGCTGTACCTGGCAGAGAGTTTTGCCGGCGCGATTGTCAAACTGGCTCCCGATGGCAGTGTACTGGCACGCTTCGGCGACCCGGCTGACCCAACCCTGCTGGCGGGGCCGGTTCTCGACCTTGATCGTGCCGGCTATCTATACCTCGCTACCTATGCCGGTACCATTCTCCGGCTAGCTCCCGATGGCACAATTGTGGCCCGTGGCGGGGCACCGGCTACACCCGGCAGCATCCCCAATCCCGGCGAGATCAGTCTGCCCAACGGGATCGTTGCTGCACCGGGTGGCGTGGTCTGGATCAGCGACAACAGTGGCGAATACAGCGCGATCTCAGCCTTCCGCTTGCAGACCGACGAGGCAGCCATGGCAACCGCGCTGGCCCTGGCACCGACACCAGCCGCCCCAACCGGTGACATCATCCGGCAGTGGGCAAGCGCAGCCACTGCCAGCAGCTTCTACGCACCTGACTATGATCCAGCCGGTGCCGTTGGCCCGCCTGATGTCACGGAATGTCAGGACAGCCCCAATGCCTGGGCACCGGCAACTCCCGGCAGTCGTGAGACGTTGACGGTCACCTTCGCCGATCCGGTCTTTGCTACCGGCCTGATCATTCACCAGAATCATCAACCCGGCTACATCACGCTGGTCGAAGTGATTGATGAGCAAGGGACAGTGCGCGTCGTCTATCGGGCCGATCCGACACCGGCACCCGAATGTCCATTTGTTCAGACCATCACCTTTGAACAAACCCTGACCCGAATTGTCAATGCGCGTATCACCATCGATCAGCGTGATGGAAGCTGGAACGAGATCGACGCTGTCGCCCTGCTGGGTGTGCCATAAATCAAATATCGAGACCGATGTCGAGCGCACGCACCGAATGAGTCAGTGCGCCAACCGAGATATAATCAACACCAGTTTCGGCAATTGCACGCACGGTCTGCAACGTCACGCCACCACTGGCTTCAGTTTTGGCGCACCCGGCAACAGCCTGTACCGCCAGCCGCAACTGATCAGGCGGCATGTTATCGAGCAAGATCAGATCGGCCCCGGCCTCGGCAGCAATCGTTGCTGCCGCCACACTCTCGACTTCAACTTCAAGCCGCACCATCGGCCCAAGCTGCCGGCGCACGTGCCTGATCGCCCCGGCCAGATCGATCCCCTGGGCAGCCAGAATCGCCAGATGGTTGTCTTTCAACATCACCCCATCGTACAGGCCAAACCGATGATTGTAGCCACCACCTACCCGCACAGCGTATTTCTCTAGGGCACGCAGACCAGGTGTTGTCTTCCGGGTATCGAGAATCTTCGCCTGCGTGCCGGCTATTGCGGCAACGTACTGCGCAGTCAGCGTGGCAATCCCGCTCAGCCGCTGCAACAGATTGAGCGCCACCCGTTCACCGGTGAGAATACTGCGCGCCGAACCGGTAATCGTTGCCAGAGTTGTACCGGCAGAAACAGTCGCCCCCTCGGCAACGTGGCATAACACGACGACCCCAGGATCAAGCTGGCGAAAAACGGCAATCACGACCGGCAGCCCGGCCACCACACCGGCCTCGCGCACCACAACCTGTGCAGAACTCTGCACTGTCGCCGGAATAGCGGTCAAGGTGGTCAGATCGCCACCACCAACATCTTCGGCCAGCGCCTGCGCGACCACGGCGTCAACGATATGACGGGGAAGTTCCATGATGACATCCTTTACTACAACCCGATCCTCCGACGGTATTGTATCCGATGATAGTCATCGCACCGTGAGGTTAGCAGCGCATGATGTAATCCAGGTTGCTACCTTACATCACCACAGCGGTGCGGGTCGTTGAGCGCGACGGGGGAGGGCTAGAACACGGAATGGACGCGGATTGGGCGGATGCACGCGGATAGATCGTCACCCAAGGTGCTCCCTTCTATCACCACAGCGACACGGAGGATGGGCATACCAG
>NZ_DAOUBI010000065.1:0-27403 GCF_034432675.1 Chloroflexus sp.
GACGATCTATCCGCGTGCATCCGCCTCACCCGCGTCCATCCGTGTTCCACCCCTCCCCCCGTCGCGCTCAACGCCCCGCACCACTGTGGTGACGTAAGGTAGCAACTTGGATTATGCTACGTATCCAGCATAGCAATAGCGGTTGTCATTATCTGTACATACTATTCCTCCTCCTCACCCTCGTGGCGGTTGTTTCCACTATCAAGAAAGATGATCTCGTCAGCGCGGACATATGTCCGTGAACGGGTTTGTCCACTCTCCTTATCCTGCCAGCTATCGGTGCGCAGGCTTCCCATCACCATAACCCGGCGCCCCTTCTGCAAATAGTTACCACACACCTCTGCCAGCCGCTCCCACGCTTCCACCGTTGTCCATTCAGTTTCACTCTGCCGCTTCCCTTGTTCGTCGGTTCCGCCCGGACGATTGGTAGCCAGGCTGAACCGACAGAACGAAACGCCATTACCTACTTGCCGCACCTCCGGATCGGCTCCCAATCGTCCGATCAACTCGACCCGATTCACCGTACCGCGAAAGCTGCGCATCACCCGCTCCTTTCTGCTTGCAGAATTGCACCGGTCATATTTCTGTTGTCATGTAATAAACCGTGATTAGCGCCCAAAAGTGTCGCGGGAATTTGCACCTATTTTTGATAACAGGTATCAAAAAAGTGTCAGAACGGATAACAGAGAGTATAATGAGAGTTATGACACACTGGCTCGACTCACCCAATCCATCTACCGGCACCTCCGGCATCACATCATCGATTGCGACGATCCTCGCGCTCAGTAAAACAGTGCTCTCGTCGCTTGATCTGGCTGATGTGCTGCGACGGGTGCTAGTTGCCACCCGTGAACTGACAGGTGCTGATATCGTGTCGATCTGGCTCCTTGATGAACGTGGTGAGTGGCTGATCAGTGCAGCCACATTGGGGCTTGAAGAACGTAAGGAGCAAGATCGTAACTTTCGGTTACGGGTTGGGGAAGGAGTCGCCGGTTGGGCGGTCGCCAATCGTCAGGTCTTGCAACTCATCGATCCAGCCAATGATCCGCGCTATGTGCAGCAACTTGATCGCCATCCGGCAGTGATTCTCGCCATTCCGCTAATTGTCCGTGAACACTGTGTCGGTGCACTGAGCCTATCCCGGTTTGAGCTGTCAGCACCATTCAGCCAGGAGATCATTGAAACCGTCTCGATCTTTGCCGATCAGGCAGCGATTGCTATCGATAACGCTAACACTGCACAGGCGTTGCGGCGGGCTACTGCCCGCGAACGAATTCTGGCAGCCAGTGTGGCAACCGATGATGCAGAAACCAGGATATTACAGGAGCTGGCAACCGTACTCGGTACCACACCGCGCCTGATCACGAGTACCTCAAGCGGTGCAACGTTTGATCATGCCAGCTGTCCAATTTCTGAGCGTGATTTTGCCCGTTGGCGACGTGAGGGAGCGTTGATCGTTGATCTGCGCCTCGATGGCCTACCGGCCTGGCTGGTTGCTGATAAACCAGGTCATTATTGGACACAGGGTGATGCTGATCTGCTGGCATTTGCTGCTAGTCAGATCATGTATGCCCGTCGGCGGGCATACGAACAACGCTCACATGCCCGTGCTGAGGCTCTGAGTCACCTGGTGACATTGATTAACGCACGCATCGATCAGGTGAGCGTTCTCGATCATATTCTTGCAGAGTTGCATCGCTTTATCAATTTCGACTCAGCCTGTATCTTTGTCGCACCCAATGAAGAGTATGTCCGTCTGATCGCACAACGCGGTCTGCGCAGCCCCTTCGATCAGGTCACCCTCTTTGCCGGTGAAGGGTCACTGATCAACGAATTGCGCCGGTTGGGCACAGCTATCTATGAGCCTGATGTTCAACAGCTCCCGAACTGGCAAAAAGTTCCTGATAGCGACATCATTCGTTCGTGGATCGGGGTACCGCTGCGTGTTGATCAGACAACGATTGGCTTCCTGACAATTGATAAGTGGACACCCAATGCTTTTACAGCCGAGGATGTAGCGACGGCTCAGTTGTTTGGTGAGCAGGTGGCAGTTGTGATCAATAATGTGCGCCTGCTCCGTGAAGCGCAGGAGCGGGCGCGTCAGTTTCAGGTACTGCAACAGTTCAGTGTGCGAATTGGCACGATCCGTGAGATTGATCGTCTGCTCGATGAAGCTGCCCGACTTCTTCACCAATCGTTCGGTTATTATCAGGTCTTAATCGGCGTCATCGAAGATGATCACCTGGTGATACAGTCGGCGGCCGGTCATCTCCGCAAAGACCCCCAAACCTTTCCACCCACCCCACTCAACATCGGCATCGGCGGTTGGGTGATCACCCACGCCAGACCGGCTATTGCGAATGATGTAGCCCGCGATGAGCGGTACATCAGTCATCCCAGCTTACCGGCGACTGCTGCCGAGATGGTTGTCCCCATCCTGGTTGATGAGCGTGTGTTCGGCGTGATTATCATTGAAAGCGCAGTCAAAGGTATCTTCAGTCAAGGTGATCTGGAGCTGGTGATGGCAATGGCTCATCTGATAGGCGTAACCATTGCCAATTTGCGTCACGATGCCGAATTACAGCGGGTACGCGATCAGTTGATCGAGCGGGATCGATTGCGTGCCCTTGGTGAACTATCGAGTGGTGTCGCCCATGACTTTAACAACCTGTTGGCAAGCATCCTGGGTCATGTACAGTTATTGCTGGCCGAAAACCACGATCCCGGACTTGAAGAAGGGTTACGGGCGATAGAGCTGGCTGCACTCGATGGCACTGCAACGGTCAGACGATTGCAGAGCTTTGCCCGAAGCAGTCGTTCGACACCGAACAGTACGGTGAATGTGAATCAGATAGTCGAAGAGAGTTTAGCCCTTACCAGACCGCTTTGGCGCGATGAGGCCCAGAGTCGTGGGGTTGTGATTACCATCCACACCGACCTGACACCATTGCCATCAATCATCGGCGATGCACCAGCCCTGCGTGAACTGGTTATCAATCTCATCCTCAACGCTCTTGACGCAATGCCAGAAGGTGGCACAATTACCCTCCGCACCGCTCTCGCCCCACCCCAACGTCTCGGCGAGGCAGCCATGCTACTGGAAGTCAGTGATACAGGGGTTGGGATTGATCCGTCCATTCACGAACAAATCTTTGCGCCCTTTTTCTCGACAAAGGGAACACGTGGTACCGGGATGGGACTGGCAATTGTCCGCAGTGTCGTTCAGCAACACCGAGGGCGGATTGAGCTTGAGAGTGCATCTGGCGCAGGTGCCTGCTTTCGCATCTTGCTACCGATTGGCACACCTCCACAAAGTGAAGTAGCACAACCAAAGCCTCCCGAGATACCATCACTCAACATTCTGGTTATCGATGATGAGGATGCAGTGCGTAACGTATTAGTGCGCCTGCTACAACGCCTTGGTCATCAGGTAGATAGCGCAGGTTCAGGTGAAACTGCTCTTAGCCAATTCGTAGCCGGGCGGTATCACGTGATCTGTACCGATCTTGGTATGCCGGGTATGTCGGGCTGGGAAGTAGCCGCACAGGTACGTCGAGTTGATCCGGCAGCACGTGTTGTCCTGGTTACCGGTTGGAGCGAGCAGATCGATCCTGACGATGCGCGTGGACGGGGAATTGATGCGATACTGGCGAAACCGTTTACAATTCAACAAGTCCAAGCTCTACTCGCTAGTGTACTGTCGGATAGACAGTAAACCACCCCGCCCCCGATAAATATCCTCTCCCTTCCAGATAATTCGTGCGTATCGACAGTAGCATTGCACAACATCAAACACGGTACAAACGTATACCTTCTCTATTTGTCCAGAATACACTATCCATAACTGGCCTACACCTGATCCCTGTATCGGGTGGTAACCGGGATAATGATCGATCTTGGTACGTTCCAAAAGGATGTGTTCTGAGCGTGTCCGGTAGCGACGCACGGTCGTGCGCCCCAGTATGATTTGGTGTTACGACGTCGGGTCAGCGCAGCCCGGAGGTAGGATGGTGCAGGTGCGCCCCTAACGATGTACACCAGGATATGCCATTCGTGTCTGGTCAGTGAAGACCATTCGATATGGGTAATGCATACTCTTTAGTACTCCCTACCTTCTGTATGACATCGCTGATGTGCAATCTCCCCGAACAAATGTTGTGTTTGTACGATAGACTGATAAACATTATCAGATTCATCGATAGTTTCTTAAACAAAAGTTCCTTGTGTTTAACGCACTGCCACGAATAACCGACAACGCATGTTTGCCACAAAGCGTCATTTTTTATATAAAAACATTTAACAGTCAAATACGTCTCAAATGAACACTTGTTGGCCAGATCAGGCACTACAAAGAAGAAAAATTGCACAACTGCCATCGGCTATTGACAAATGACGAAAAATATATTACTATTTCTCTACTTTTACGACGCTACGCTGTGATATGGCTTTCGAACGACAGCACAGTGTGAACGCCGGCAAGAAGCTGAAGCTTGACTGACAACAACCTGACATTAACCTCTGCGTCGGCTTCGCTTCCTAACCCTGCCGACCTCCGGCGCCACCAGGTGTGTGGTATTGGTATGATCCTTTATGCCGGTGGTTAGCAGCGAGAAAGAGGAAAGACGCTCCATGATTGAGCTACATCACGATCGCTCTGGTGATCTACTTCCGCTTGAACTGCAACGTTTACGTGAACGAGTAGTTCATCATCGAAGTAGATACTTACGACAATCGCGACCGTTTGCTACAATCGCTTCATTCGTCCACTCTGCGCCAGAACTACAACGCAGGCTTCGCCAACTTCCCTCTCGGTATCTTCTCCATTCGGTGGTAACTCTCCTCTTACCGGTCGCCCTTCTGTTAGGGCAATTACCACTTCGACCGGTAAAGCCAGTCGTCACCACCCCCACAACGACACCAGGCGAGATTGAGGGTGCAGTGCCGATGTATATCCCCGGCCCACTGAATATTGCCTCGGCTCAGACAGGAGAGGTAGTGGGCGATTCACCACTCGATACCGATGAGACATTACCGGTGCCGTTGACTATTCTCTCCCGCAGTGAGATGACGGCACCGCTAATTGTGCCGGCAACCGTGATTGCCGAAACTGCCAAAGTCCGCAATGGCCCCGGCCTTGCGTATGACGATATTGCTCGCCTTTCTAACGGGGCAATAATTGAGGTCGTTGGCCGCTATGGAGAATGGCTACGGTTCCGTACCGCTGATGACCCATCGCTCCGTTGGATTGCTGCCGAGCTGGTTGATTTGCCCGAAGCAGTTTTCTACAACTTGAAGCCAGTGGATGATTCTGATATTCCACCACCACCACCACCACGGGTCGCAACAGTACGCGAAGATGGTCTCAATCTCCGTGATGGACCTGGTACGAACTATGTCAGTATGAAACGCCTCACCGCCGGGCAAGAGTTGAACCTTGTTGAGCAATTCAATGGTTGGTTCCTGGTTGAGACCGGTGGTTTATTCGGATGGGTAACCTCTGAATTCCTTAGTATTGCCTCTGGCGTTGTAGAGCGCGTTCCGGTGGCAGCAAGTATTCCTGATCCTAATCCACCACTTGTTGGTGCAGTACTGGAGAACTCGGTCAATTTGCGTAAAGGTCCTGGCTCAGCCTACGAGCGAATCGGTGCAGTCAATGCCGGTACGGAAGTGAAGTTACTTGCCCGTCACAAGGACTGGTACCGGGTTGAGCTGGCCAATGGCACCAAAGCGTGGATATATGCCGAGCTATTAGGTGTAACGCCGATGGCTGCCCGTCGGGTTCCGTACACCAATGACATACCGGCTCTGCCTAACCGTCATCGTCTGGCCAATAGTGGGCCGGTCAATATTCCTGCCAGTGGTGATATAGCTAGCTATTCGGTACAATTCGTGGGGTATCGCTACGTTTGGGGTGGTGCTAGCCCGCGCACCGGTTTCGATTGCAGTGGACTAACGTCGTATGTTTACCGTCAGTTTGGGGTCAGCTTGCCGCGTAGTGCTGCTGCTCAGTTTAGCACCCGGTATGGGGCAATGATTGGTAGCATGAGCAATCTCGCACCCGGCGATCTGATGTTCTTTGCTAACACCGGCGGTCGGCGCGGCATTACCCACGTTGCCATTTACATTGGCAATGGTCAGATGGTACACGCTATGACGCCGGCTTACGGTGTACAGATTTCGAGTATCTGGAGTTCTTACTGGACGAGCCACTTTGCCGGTGCGATTCGTCCATACCGCTGATAAGACAGCGTTCGCGCTGGAGGGACAGGCTACCAGCCTGTTCCTCCAGATTCATTTACCGACAGAGTCATGTACCGACAAAAATATGCACTGCCCACGCTCGCCGGTACGTGCAGTGGTGCGGGAGTGAGGCTTCCGCACGCCAAACCATGGTCATGGACACACTGGCCTGAAAACCATATCCACGCCGGTGTGTCATACCACAGTGTGTGCAGCAGAAACGCCGCTCTCCGTATCCGCGGTCTGCACAAGCAATGACTCCCGGTAAACCGGATTTAATTATGAAGTAATAAGGGCACGGCATATCGTGCCCCTACTATGTCAGCGTACCCCACGTATGAGTGAGTATCACCGCAAACTCGTCACGCCAATCCTTTAGTTCAATGGACGCGCGTCCGACCGTGAGCGTCGATAAGCAGCAGCACGGCAAGAATGATCGTTGACAATCCGATAAAAAGCGCTGCGGTGTCAATCGTCAGCACTCCCATGCGAACAAATGCCCCGAAGCCAGGAATCATCCAGACCAGCCAGCTACAGACGATCACGGCCCGCTGTTCAATTGGTGACAAACGGCGTGCACCAAGCGCCAGCACCGCTGTGGCAGCCCACCCGATCAATCCGAGCAAAAATCCCTGCACTTCCATCGCTTCCTCCGCGCTGCTGCGTTGCAACCCCGATCAGCTCTCCCTTGAGACTGATGGTGCCATCACTCGATGGCTGTCTGCTCGCATCATAGCAGAAGCTTTGGATGATTTCAACAATTAAAGCGGCATATTATTTGTGCAAAATGTCTAAATTTCACAACCGTATGTAGCGAATGATCAGCGCGATAACCGTGATCACGATGACCAGCAGCAACGAGAAGCGGCGAATAGCCGGCAGAATGGGATCAGCGCGCACGATAGCCTCAGCAGGAGGAAAGAACTGCGCCATGTGGAGCAGTCCGAGCAAAATGATCAGCGAAGTAAGGACCAGGCTCCCGGTCAGCAGCCAGGCAAAGCAGAGGAGAAGCGTAATACCGATAATACTCCAATAGGTCAGATGGTTGCCCATATCCGGGCCATCGCTGCGCTGTGGTTGTTCCATAGGAAACTCCGGTTTCGAGAAATGGTGGAATACATTCAGTATACCTGAATTAGCATTGGCTGGCATGGGTGTTAAGAGAAGGAATGAGCCGATGCTTTCGTAGGTAAAAGTCATGGCACACCATCTACCGTCACCCTCACGCTACGTCCTTAAGCGCTCCATTCTGGTACGCACAAGCTCGCATCCCCTGCGAGCGCGTGTTTCCGGAACGTCCAGGGTGTATCACCACTCTGAACCGGTGCACGGCGGTAGGAACCATGCGTCACCGGTGCTTCCCGCCCCCGCTGGTAGCGGGAGAGAGTGGGACGTGTCGCAGCGCACTGCCAGATGCAGCATCACCACTATCTGCACGCTATTAATCGCCCACGCACTCCACCTGAGCACGAATGCACGTGAACCGATTTTGTGCTCCTGTAGCGAACTACCAGCGTTCACCGGGGGCATGCCTGGAGTATTTCCAACACGGGTATGACGACCCGAATGATGCAAATCAAGATTTGCTACAGGCTCTCTGCAGGAAAGCAGTTCAATGGTAATGCAGTGGTAACAGGTTTCTTCTACGCTACATACGGATCACCGTTCAACGTGTAATAAAAATGTTGTTATCTTTAAATAAGCAGATTACAACAATTGATGGGTCGAATCGTGCAACAGATACAGCTTCCTCGCATAGCATTACTGATCGATGGTGAAAATTGTCCTGCGGCTCAGGCAAAAGTTGTCCTGAAGATTGCTCGACGCCAGGGTGATCTTATCGTGAAACGAGTGTATGCTAACTGGTCACAGCCTGCCAATCAGGCATGGATCGAACCAGTAGCACGTTATGGCTTACAGCCTGTTCATCACGAACGGGTTGCTACGAATAAGAATGCCACCGACATTCTGTTGGTTGTTGAGGCAATGGATCTGCTACATGGTGGACAGATCGATCAGTTTTGCCTCGTGACCGGTGACAGTGACTATGTGCCGCTAGTGAAGCGCTTACGCAAAGCCGGCAAAGAAGTGATTGTGATTAGCAGTAAACACGCCGCAGAGGCGCTCAGGGACGCGTGTAATCAGTTTATTTCGCTTGAAGAGGTGCAGTACAACCCTGGTTTCGCACCACCGTCACCATCTCCGGTAAGCGGAGTAACGAACACCGCAGGTGATACAGCAGGACCAGACTCGATGCCCGCGCACACGTCCAGCAATCAGTCCCAAGCAGAGGTAAACACCCATCCAGATGTGACATCGGCGGCCATCAGCAATGAGCAGGTGACACCTGACCGTACTCCCACCACCAATCCCCTGTTGGGCACGCGAGAGACTACACCTTTCACGAATGGAGTAACCCGACCATTACGCGAGGCTGTGGAATTACTCGCCGAAGCCATCAAGCGAACTACCAAATGTGATAGCGAGGGCTGGGTGAGTGTGGCAATAGTTGGTCAGGAGATCAGAAAGCTCGATCCAACATTTCACCCAAATCGCTTTGGGCACGCCAGTCTGTCCAAACTGGTGCTGGCGATCGGTAGAAGTGTTCAGATGTTTGAAACGCGCTCGCAGAGTATCTCGCGGAGGAACGGTGAGGTTGAAGTGCATAGCAATCAGCTTGAAGTGCGCCTCCGTCCAAAGAGCGCCAGTACAGCATCCAGTGAAGTTCAGGCACGCCTGAAAGATGGCAATGTGAGAGATACCGGCAACGTGCTATGCTGTTCGTGTCGATCGTTTTTTGTAGAGGACGCCTGAAAGATGGCAATGTGAGAGATACCGGCAACCCAGTATAACCTGCATAAAGCACCTCACTCTCCATACCCGTTTCAGCCGCTTCTAGTTACAAACCTGCGCTACAATACTATACTATGGAACGCATGAACTCTACCCTGCCATGGGTAGATCGTGAGATAAACACGATAATGTGAGTAGTTCATGATTGAAGCCATTCAGCTCGGTAAGCGATTTGGTGATTTTGTTGCGGTACGTAACCTGAATCTGGTTGTGCAACCGGGTGAGCTAGTGGCACTGCTGGGGCCAAACGGTGCTGGGAAGACGACGACGGTGCGGATGCTGGCAGCCATCCTGCCGCCGGGAAGTGGGCAGGCACGCATTTGTGGCTACGATGTAGTCAGCCATGCTCAACGGGTACGGGGTATGGTTGGTTTGCTCACCGAATACCCCGGTCTCTATGGCCGAATGGCCGCATTGGAATACCTCGCCTTCTTCGGGGCATTGCTCGGAGTAGATACAACGTTGTGTCGTCAGCGGAGCGAGGCCCTCTTGCGTCAATTTGGCCTGTGGGAAGTACGTGATCGGCAACTGGAGAGCTTTTCCAAGGGTATGCGGCAGAAGATGGCGTTGATCCGGGCGCTAATCCATGATCCACCGGTGCTCTTTCTCGATGAGCCGACGACCGCTATGGATCCGCAGAGTGCGCGCACAGTGCGTGATGCAATCGGTGAGTTGCGAAGTGCGCAGCGCAGTATTCTGCTGACGACCCATAATCTGAGTGAGGCAGAAGAACTGGCCGACCGAATTGCGATTATTCGTGGCGGGCAGATTATTGCCTGTGGCTCGTTTGCCGAATTAAGCCGACAGTTGCTCGGTGAGCCGGCGTTTGAGTTAAAGCTGATCAATCCAGCCGATCAACCAAGGGCAGTTGCAGTGCTGCGTGATCTGGTTTCTGTACAGGTGCTAGATGTTGACCGGCTGGGCTGGCGGACTGCTGAACCACACTTGCTCCATCCGATACTTTTGAACCGGCTACTTACCGCCGGTATTGGTGTGCATAGCCTGGCTGAACAATCGTACCGACTGGAAGACCTCTACTTGCGCATTGTTGCTGAAGACGAAGCCGTTCCGACTCCACGATCACGGTGATGATGATGAAACGATTTTCACTCTCTCGTCCGACGATAGCCACCTTGCCGGTACAGCCGCCGCCGGCGTGGTGGTTGATTACGCACCGTGAATTACGCGATACCCTGACCGATTGGCGCTTGCTGACGCCGCTCGCGACGCTGGCGCTGGTCTTGCCACTGCTGGTAGCGGCTGCGGCGCTGGCGCTCATCCGCTTTACTGAACAGGTTGAGCTTGCCGTTCAAATCATTCCGTTCGCGATCTTGCTGGTTGGCTTTTTGCCTGCCGGTTTCTCGTTGATCCTGGCGCTCGAATCATTTGCCGGCGAGCGCGAACGCAATACGCTGGAAACGCTGCTGGCTATGCCGTTAGGGGATCGTGAGCTGTACCTCGCCAAATGGACAGCGGCACTGGCCCTGCCACTGATCGGCGCTCTGCTCAGTCAGATGGTGTTTGGTGTCACTCTGCTGGTGTTTGCGCCTGATGTAGCTCTGGTCGCATTTCAACCACTCCGTCTGTTGCTGTTACTGGTGCTGGTGGTGACCATGGCGATGGTCATGGTGAGCGGGGCGGTGATCATCTCTGCCCACGTGACGACGGTGCGAGCGGCCAGTCTGCTCTCCAGTTTGATTCTGGTGCCGCTGGCGTTGGTTGTGCAATTGATCGCCTTTCTCATCATTGGTGATCGCTGGGATGGTGTGATCGGTATCTGGCTGGGATTGAGTGGGCTTGTCGTGCTGCTGGTTCACATCGGTATGCGCTCGTTCAGTCGCGAAGAGCTGCTGGCCCGCGAAGAGATTCGTAAGCCCTGGTTTGGCTGGTTTTACCGACGACCACGCCGACAGATTGCGTGGTTTGGTGGGCATCCGGTATGGGTAGTTGCCCGGCGCGAGATGGTGGAAATCACGCGCGATTGGCGTTCGCTAACGTTGCTCGGGTTTCTGGCATTCCTCATGCCCATCGGTTTAACCGCTGCAATTCATGCAATCTCGCCCCAACTCGATGATCCGCTGGCACTGGCACCGCTGATCCCATTTGCAGGCGTCCTGGCTGGATTTGTCCCGATCAGTTTTGCGCTGGTAGCCGCACTGGAGTCGTTTGTTGGCGAACGGGAGCGTAATACGCTTGAGGCACTCTGCGCATTACCGATCTCTGATCGCCAGCTCTTCCTGGGTAAACTGGTTGGTACGCTGTTGATCCCTCTGCTGACAGCTCTGATCACACAGCATCTCTTCTACGGATTGGTAGCACTCAACTTTCCGACGCTCTACGCTGATGGTATGTCACTAACCTTACTGGGCCAGATGAGTCTGATGACCATTATGGTCGCGGTTGCCCTGGTCTCAGGCGCAGTAAGCTTCTCTATCCATGCCGGTAGCGTGCGGGAAGCCTCAATGATGGCTTCAGCGATTCTGCTGCCGACCACGGCAATATTGCAGGCTCAGGCACCCTATTTCATTGCCCGTCGGTTTGACGTAGTCTGGCTGGCAATCGCAGGGTTGCTGGTCGTGGCACTTGCCTTTTTACGCAGTGGGATGCAGACGTTTCAGCGGGCTGCTATCTTTTCGCGGAGCCGGGAAGAGATGAGTTTACGACGGATGTGGTCGGTCTTCCGGCGTTTCTTCAACGAATATCAGCCGGCAGGCTCGCCTCTCACTGCCTATCGCGGCTTGCCATTCTCGCCGACACGTTGCTACCGTCACGAATTCCCGGCACTGCTGAAAGAATTGCGTCTGCCACTCCTCGTCAGCCTGCTGGCCGCAGTGGGTGGAAGTGTGTTTGGGCTGACGTTAGCGCGCACGCTGGTGCTGCCACCGGTTGAGCAGGCGCTCGCCACGCTTGCCTTCGGGCCGGCACCGTCGTTATTCCTCGTCCTCTTCATCTTTGCCAACAACCTGCGCGTATCGATCCTGTCGAACCTGCTGGCGCCGGTGAGCCTGGGGGTGTTCCCATTTCTGGTACCGGCCACTGTCTTTGCCCAGATCGGGTATGTCTGTGGACGTTTATTCATCAACAGTGGCGGCTCATTGAGTGATCCGCTGCTCTTCGTCAGCGCGTATCTGCTGCCGCACGGCATCATCGAGCTACCAACCTTTATGGTTAGCGCGGCATTGGGACTGCGGATGGGGACTGCACTGTTGAGTACGCCGGGCGATTTCAGCGTTGGTGAAAATCTGCTGTGGGCAGCAGCGCAGGCGACGAAGGTCTGGCTCTTGCTGATTGCCCCACTAGTCCTGGTTGCGGCTATTGTTGAAGGACTGGTAACCCCGCTGGTGATCAGGCTGGTGTATTGAGATCAAGCACCACTATCGGTATGGTACGCCCGGCCCGTTGCGCATACGCAGCGAAGCCGGGATAGTAGCGGACTGCCCGCTCCCACAGCTCGAGATACTCGATACCAGATGCTTCGTATGCCCGGCAGGTGAAGGTGCGTCCATAAATGTTCACCTGTGCGACCGGATTCTTCTGCAAGTTATAGTACCAGGCCGGATGTTGCCGACGACCAAAATTCGAGGCGACCAGTACTATTCGATGGCCATCGGGTACAAACAGCAGTGGTGTGCGACGTTGAGCACCACTACGCGCACCGGTAGTGATCAAGGTGAGGGTGGGGTAGAGGAGGGAGACGACACCGAAGCGGCCACCGCTGATCCGGAGCAGAAAGCGGTCAAATGGTTGGATACACGTGCGGACGAACCAGGCACCGGGGCGGGTAGCCGAGAGACGGGCGACAATCAATTGAAAACGGCGAAAGATTCGCATCGTACATCACAGGTTTTTGATCAGGTGAGGATAACAGTGTATGCATTAAGTGAACAACGTAGTTACCGCTGTTGCGATACACTGTAATGACTTTAACACGTTACCGGCGATCTGTCTACTTTGACTAACAGAGACACCTTCAATCTGCTGAAGGCGAGAGCGCTATCTCTGCATATATCCCCTGAAATGATTTGCGAGTGTGTGAGAGATAGGTCTTGGGGAAGCCATGCAAGTCCTCACACTCTGCCCCATCTCCCGCTACACGAGAGGGGAGACGAAAGGTCCAGGCGTTGTGCTGGTTTTATTCTGTCCGCCCGAACCCAGCGCAGGTAGGGGCGGGTTTAGAACCCGCTCCACCAGAACCCGCTCCACCAGAACCCGCTCCACCAGAACCCGCCCTTCCGTATCAGACAGGTTACTTCCATGGTTATTGCGCCCCCGCAGAGCGGGAGCAGAGAGCCAGATTGCTGCTGGTGAGAAGGGTCGGTTGGTATGGCCAAAGGTGCGGGCGCAATAACCAGCGGTTAGAGTTGACACGCTCCGCTCGCTGCGCTTGCTCCGCGTGCAACTCAACCGCGGGCCGATCATCACAAATGGGACGGATAGTCACAGATCACCGCATATCCGGTGCCAGGCAGTGATACGGCGCATCACGCAAGATTTGATAAAAAGGCGATGCGCCGGCAGTACGTTGCGCTTCATTAAACCCTATTCCTCTACGCTCTGACAGTATTTGACAAGACAAAATCTTTTATAATACCAACAGCATACACTTCGTCACGGAGATCATCGCATGGAACAGACTATTCTCGACCACGTCGTCGTCACTCGCCGGATTATTGGGGCGCTCTTTGTGACCCAGAGCCTGGCATCAGCGGCATTTATTGCCAATATCGCCGTTAATGCGATAGTTGGCGCTCAACTGAGCGGCAACGACGCCCTGGCCGGCCTGCCGGCAACGCTCATGCTGGCGGGAGCTGCACTGTCAGCATATCCAGCAGGGCGAGCGATGCAGCGTTTTGGTCGGCGTCCGGGATTGACTGTTGGGATGCTGTTGGGATTAGCCGGAATGCTGATCGATGGGGTGGCGGTGATTAGCCACTCATTCTGGCTCTTTCTGGTTGGTCTGTTTCTGGTTGGTATGGCCCGCGGCATTACCGATCAGAGCCGATATGCGGTAGCCGATGCAGTGCCACCCGCCCGGCGGGCGGGAGCCATCAGCACTGTTGTCTTTGCGGGCACGATTGGTGCAGTTGGTGGGCCGTTGCTGGTAGGACCGCTTGGACGGATCGCAGCAGCAGGAGGCATGCCAGACCTGACCGGACCGATGTTTGGGGGTGCGCTGCTCTTTGCCCTGGCAGCCCTCACTCTGTTCGCTTTTTTGCGCCCTGATCCACGGGTGCTGGCAATACAACAGGCGAATCAGCCGGTAACGACCACGATGACACCGCTGACGGCAACCCGCTCATTACCCACGATCCTGCGCGTACCACTGGTGCGCACCGGCTTGATCAGTATGGTCTTGGGCCAGGTCGTCATGGTACTGGTGATGAGTGTCACCTCACTGCACATGAGTCATCATCATCACGGGCTTGACAGCATCTCGCTGGTGATCGGCGCTCATACATTCGGGATGTTTGGTCTGTCGATGATCACCGGGCGGATTGCTGACCGGTTAGGCCGCCCATTAACCATCATTGCAGGCGCTTTTTTGCTGATCACCGGTGCGCTCATCGCGCCGGCTTCACTGCTCACACCCTGGCTGGCGTTGGGGTTGTTTCTGGTTGGATTGGGGTGGAACTTTTGCTACATTGCCGGTTCATCCCTACTGGCCGATGCGATCACGCCTGGTGAGCGGGGAGCAGTCCAGGGCGCCAGTGATCTGCTGGTCAATCTCGGTTCGGCCCTGGGCAGCCTGAGTAGCGGTTTCATTCTGGCCGGATTCGGGTATCTGGTGCTCTGTATCATTGGAGCTGTTCTCAGTTTAGCCCCCTTGAGTGCTGCACTCTGGTGGGGGCAATCATCACGACAGGTTGTGACAGGGGCTGATTAGAACGAGGCCAAGAACGAGGCCAGGGTGCTCTAAAACCAGGAAACCTGGAAACCCTCAATTGCATTGCCGTTCAAGGTGAGGCTTTTTGTCACGTGAACTACAGAGTCACTATCGTGTAGTGTGTTTGAGGATACATTATCCTGGTGATGCAGGTTTTACCAAACTCGTCTCTGGCATATCCCGACTGTCTTCAGCGTAGTATGCTCAAGGGAAGAATTAATGGATTAGCATTAACAATCATACCATCACGAATGAAGAAGGTTGCAATCGGTACAGCAGGTGTGGTATTTTCAGCGACTCTCAGATACGCAATATAACGACCGTCCTCTGGCTGGCCACGATGACTTAACCAGGGTTCTGCTGGATCAAGTAGATCTACGTCGAAGGAGAGATAGCCGTTTTCCATTGCAGGTGGTATACCTGAGAGTAAATGGATGGGTTTATCATCACGTAAAGATGCACCGCGCACCTCAAGTATCAGTACGCCTGTCCCCCCAATGTGTGCGTCAATCAGCAATCTGGAACCATCGAAACGACTTTGAGCCGTAATTGCCAGTGATTGCCTCTCAGGCGGGGGTATTGTGCGTAATTCTTCCAGTACTCTCATCCGCTGAATGTTGAGCGTATCCACCTGACCAGTAATAAAGGTAGGCTGATTGATTGCTACAGGAGTAACGATCGTAGTAGCGCCAGGCGCAACAATGTATGTGTTCTCATCTATAGTGATGGTTTGAGAAACCAAACTAACCACATCCAATTCCAGAAAAGCTCTGGTCAACGGCATTGATAACGGAAGTACCTTGTCATTCAAAACTATTCGATCAGTTTCTACTGTCACAGTTAATTACGAAGGATACGTCGATGAAATTGCCTTGGTACCGGCTGCGCCAGATCAATAGCAGCACGTAATCCTGGATCGCGAACGTACAGTACCAGCCCGTGCATATTCAAAAGGACACCCTGTGCGTCAAAGCCGTAGCGCAGGGGATCTTCGTCAGTTGCCAGCAAACCGTAGTCAAACACTTGTCCAGCCTGTGGATTGCGCAGGCCGGGATAGTAGCGTGTTCGTTGCGAACCGTACAGTAATGCCCCTTCCGCTTTCAAACGCTGGATCAGCCCAAGCGCGATGATGCCGGGTATACGTTCATCTGATGATACAAAGACTGATGCACCTTTCATCACCGGAATAGATGGGTTGGCCTGTGGCGTTATTGTGTAGATCAGAGCATCGCCAATTTCATCTCGACGTTGAAGCAAGGGCGTATTGTCAGCCCAGGCCAAAAAGTGGGTTAGTTTCTCTGGGTCAAATTCATCACAATGGATGATCAATGTATCTACGCCAATCAATGCGAGAAAGCGTATCGTTTCATCGTCAGGTAAGCGTTGAATCTGTCGTAGCACATCAATTGTACCAAATGGAACCACCCCACTGTAGCCGGTGACGAGCGGTTTCCAGTGATATATCTGTAGAAACTGACGCATAACAATCCGCTCCAGCTCTGCGCCGCGCGGTATAGCACCTGCCGGCAATTCCAGTACAGCTCGTACATCGGACTGTGAGCCAAGCCATGAATACACCGGCTTTGGTGAAGGAATAGTAGCAAGAGGCAGGGGAAAAGAAGCGTGTTCAATCAGGCCAATCATTCCTACGATCACAGAAATGACTGTTGCCAACCGATAGTTCGTGATGCAGCGTAGCCATTGAACCATATACACCAGAGCAGCACCGGTAGTATCGACAGTGACAGATAAGATAGTACCGCCCAGCGTGCTGGAACACGCAGTGCACCAAAGCCAAGTACGTATTCGTAAAGCAAGGTATACAGCATCGGCACAGGTAAAACCTCGCTACCGCGCTCCAGGCGTATACCGGTGCCGAACGATAACACACATGCACTAAAAGCCAGAAGTGCCAGAAAGATCGCATCAAGGTAGTTGATTGGCAAAATACCTGATGTCTTTCCACGACCGATTTTTGCCCAGACGACCAAAATTAGTATGGCACTGGAAAGGATGATCGTGACAAAGCCGGGGAATAGAGCAAATTCACCACCACTGGCGGTAAACCACGCGCTCTTTCCACCGTAAAGCCAGTTTGTCGGTGCTACTGCTAGGTAGGATTGAAGGGGTGCTGACCAGTTATCAAGTTCACGGAGTGATCGAACGACTCCGATATACTCGTATACCCGAATGTAGGGCTGTGTCAGCGGAATCGCAACGAGCGCAGCCAGTAAAAGCCCTGACAGCAGTCCTCCTAATCGCTTCCAAACGTCGCTTCGATAACCCGATCTTACAGCAGTCCATAGCCAGACTAACGTGTACAGACCGAGAGTGAACGCGGCAAAAAACGCATAATACAGTGCAGTAACACTCTGAATCCCTGTAAACAAACCAAACAGAACTGCATCAACCCATATGCTGTGACCTTTTATCTGGCGATATAGCAAACGCCGCAAGAAGAGCAGCGCCAGTGGTAACCAGGCAGTTTGCAAAAGTTGTAGATGAACAAAATGGGTTATTCGATACGTGCCAAAAGCAAACAAAGCCCCAGCAAAAATAGCCCCAACAATGCGTATTTTGCTGTCACGGACATTTACCAGGATGTCGTTTGTTAGTAAATAGATAGCCCATCCTGTAAGGACGTAGCTGAGCATGACAAGCAGATTGTACGCCAATACGGGGCCACCTGATATTATCCATGGCAATGCAATGGCGGTCAGCAGAAGGTGATGATCGCTGTACGCTAATGTTTCCGGGTAGGGATAGAAGATTGGTGCATTCCAGATGCTTTGAGGATTGGTAAGAAAGGCGTGGGCATTCCAGGCAAATACCTAGGTTTGCAGTAGAGGATCGGCTCCATAACCAACTGCTGTTGTCAAATGCGCAGACAGCGGCCACGTAAAAACAATTGTTAGGGCGATGTATATCAATAATGGACTGGATACACATATCAAATTGGTAGCGAATCGAATTATCGACATACGTTTGATGTGTTCTGCAAAATTCAGGCGATCAGTATTACAATTAACCAGCCAATTCGTTTCCAAAAAGGTTGTAATGGTGTTATGATATCCAAACTTTACAGGATTATCGCCAGAGATATTGGCAAATTTGCTTGATTAAACCAAACATTACGCACCGTGCATAAAATAAAAATGATAACTACTATCAAGATAACACCTGATTTGCTGCTAGCGCATTGTAAGTGTAAGCCCAGTCATTGTCAACTAACGTAGATATAATCTTACGAACGTCAGTGCTCAGTCTGGTGAAAAAATATCTGCATTCAGGTGCAATGAGCGTAACGACAAACAGGTACATTTTGCAGGAATTTCTGTGATGCGATCAGGTAATTATGTTGTTCTTCACAACGACCGGTACAACTCAAGATGCGCAGCGGCAATATTCTGCCAGTCAAAGCGACGGGCAGCCTGACGAGCTGCTTCACTCAGCCGAAGTCGGGCATTGGGATTGCTGAGCAGAGAGATAATCGCTGTTTTCAACGACTCAGGGTGGACAGCGGCAAAATGAACAACACCGGTTAAAGCAGCCGCGGTTGCCGGTGAGGCAGGTGGAGTGGTGATGACCGCACAGCCGTGGGCCAGGGCGGCGATCAGGCTACCGCGACGTAAAGAGGCTCCGTCACGAAAAGGAAGTACGATCAGGTCACAGGCATGTAAGTATGCCGAGACTTGTTCAGCAACGATGTGGCCGGTAATGATTACCCGATCCCGTAACGCAAGCGTCTCAAGACGTTGCTGGATAGTTCTTGCGTACACCCGATCAGTCGGTGAGGTTGCGGCCCCCCCAATAATCAGCAAACGCCAGGCAGGCTGATCGGCAATCAGATCAATCAGCAGATCGATCCCTTTACCCGGCGATAAGAGACCAAAATAGCCAATCAATGGCATCTCATCGGAAACACCCACATCGGCACGCCAGATAGATCGGTCATACCCCTCTGGCAAAACAGGATCAATATTGGCTCCTATCGGGATTAGATGAGGTCTCACTCGCGCTGCCCGCAACGTCGTCTCGTCTTCAGGATTGGTGACAATCACCGCTCGCGCTGTGCGGGCCGGGAGCAGGGTTACCCACTCACGTACCACACCCGCTTTGGGAAAGAGGTACGGCGGCAACAGATCGTGATAGGTAATAGCCGTTGGCAGACGAGAGCGCCGCAAAAGCAGCGGCAAGAGGTTCACCCCGATCTTCATCTGATAAGCACCGGTCTGGTACTGGATGTGACACCAGTCAGGGCGCAACTGGTGTACTAGTCTGGTCAGTCTGCCAAGTGAACCAATCCCCCAACCGGCTCGACCTGCCGGTGTCGGTAGCGCTCGATCCCCGTCAGTTGTTACCTGCCAGAACTGCCATTTGCGCTTGACAACAGTCACAACGATAGCATCGTGTCCGTTACGAACCAGCGCCTGCCCCAACCGCTGGGTATAATCGCCAACCCCGCCCGGCTGCGGCGGATACTCACCGGTGATGAACAGAATGCGCATCTCACTGCTCTCCTCGTAAACGCACTGTCTGGCATACAATACCATAAACCGGAAATAACATTGTTTTTGTAGTCGTGAAGAGTGGCAGGGTCGCTCGTGATTAAAGAGCGATCTTTCGGTACATGGTAGAGATTGAACAACCCAAACCTTGCTGTGATCGTCGCCGGTAATGTGACTTTGTCACTGATCGACGGTCGATTATTTGCTATCCTGCAATCAGGAACACCAGTATGCAGGAGTAAGGAGGATACGATGATACCGAACATGGGGAATATTGATCGCATTGTACGTGTCGTGGTGGCGTTGCTGGTAGCGATACTGATTGTCACCAATGTGTTGTCGGGCATCTGGGCCTGGATCGCCGGTATTCTGGCAGTGGTCTTTCTTGCCACCAGCGCCATTGGTTTCTGCCCGCTCTATCTGCCGTTCCGCATCAAAACCCGCTAAAGCGTGAGAGCCACGGCAGCTAACCCTGTTGGCAAGAGAAACAATCATCGGGAAAGGGCACGGTACATCGTGCCCTTTCTGTTTGGATGCAGAAACGGCGTGCTGTATCCCTGCATCCCAGTGTGTGATAGCGACAATGGCGTCTGGGAAAGCAACGGATACTGTGATCTTCCTGGTATAGGGGTTGCCTGGCTGACGTTCGTTCTATTCACGCTGTCCATAATCACTCACCTTTCTTCACAATTCGTCAGTGTACCGACTATTACCGGTATCCGGGCTGTATCGCGCCATCCGCAGATACAGCCAGGCAGGCAAGACGGTGACCCAATGGCGCATCAGCACTGCTTTCCATCCCCTTCTGGTAATCTGGCAGTGAATCTTCATAATCCTCTTGCAGCCTCTCTACAAGTTCTTCACAATCTCCCCGCATAATCGTAAACGTAGGAACACAACAACTCACGAGGAGATGACCTTATGAAACAGGTAAAGCCAAACCTGATGAACTTTCTGATCGACGGTGCAATGTTTCTGGCCTTTCTGATTGCGACTGCACCACGCTTTAGCGGATTAGCGATCCACGAGTGGTTGAGTCTGGCGCTGGCAGCAACCATCGTCACCCATCTGTTGTTGCACTGGCAGTGGATTGTTGCGATTGGTAAGCGCTTCTTTGCAAAGACGACATGGCGCTCACGACTGAATTATCTACTGAATGCACTGCTATTTGTTGCCTTCACCGTCACCATTGCCACCGGTATCCTGATCTCGCGCGAGGCATTGCCGTTCTTTGGTCTCACGATGACACGTGATCGGACATTGGAACTGCTGCATCATCAGGCGTCTGATCTCACTGTGCTACTGTTGGGGTTGCATGTGGCCATCCACTGGAGCTGGATTGTGGGGATGGTACGCCGAATCCTGCCTCAGCGACGGTTATTACGCAAACCGGTTGTTGCAACGAGTCGGCTTGAGGAGGTACAACAATGAAACTGCTGGGTCGTATTCTGATAATCCTGGGAGTCGCCTGTTTGATCGTGATGGGGATGAACTGGCTTGTTGCCCAACAGATCCTTCCTGTCAATAGCAGTGCATACCCAGAGCGGTTCGTCAGTGATGAGCGTGGTGAAGGGTTCAGGTGGGCTGAACGTGGTGGAGGGTTCAGGGGAACGGAACGTGGTGGCGGTGAGTTTGGTGAACGAGGTGAGCATATCGCCGAAGCTCCATCACCGGCCAGCGCAGGCGATCTGCTCGGTACGCTGGCTAAGATCGGCATTATCACCGTGATTGTGGTAGCGATTGATCAGGTCATTCGGTTCTTTCGGCACCGTTCACGACGGCAGACGGCATCGGCAGCGTGATCATACGCTGGCCTACTTATTGCAGGGTGAAGGGTCTGTCTACACCCACTTTTCTTCAGGGTTACCAGTAGACAATGCGAAACGAACCGCTTGAAAGCGTAGAAGACAGCCAATCTGGTGCATGACTCCGCCGGCGAAGGTAAGAGCGGCTTCGATCCTTTGTACGACACGGTGCGCAGAACACAGCAACGACACGCGGTAACATCTGGTGCAGTGTTCAGTGATTCTATTGCGTCATCCCGGTGCGCAGGCGTTGCCAGACACCAACCGGGTAGCCAATCATCTTGGCGAGATCGCCGGCCAGGCGAATGAATGGAACCAGGGTCAACGCGAGTAATTGCTCACCAACTGACCGGCCGCGCAGGCGGACCCAGAGCCGTCGGTAGGGGCCACGAGTATAGGCAGCTACTCCCAATCCAATCAAAAACCCGATCGGAATCCGTAGCTGTGGTCGGGTCAACGCTATGGTCAGTAACGCACTGAGGGTGGCGTAAACGGCGTAGCGAAGCGCGTGGCGCAATGGCCACAGGCCGGCCCGTCCATCGCCGCGGGCATAGGTGTAGTACTGGCGGAGGAAGGCACGCAGGGTGGGCCGGGGAGCAAAGTGGACAACGGCTGAGGGGACAAAGGTGCGCCGAAAGCCGGCCTGCTCGACCGCCAGATCGAAGAGCAGGTCTTCGCAATGACTGGCCCATTCGGGAAAGCCGCCGACCGCTTCCCAGACCTCTTTGCGAAAGGCCATTGACTTGCCAAACGGCAGGAAGGTGGCCGGATCGATCTCGCGACTACGCCGGTAATTCGTCTCACCCAGCGCTAGAGCAAACAGGGAGCCGGGCGTGGGATGGAAGAACCCACCCACCAGATCGGCTTCACCAGCTTCTATAGGGGCAACGATCCGGGCCAGCCAGTGCGAATCGAGAACCAGACCGGCGTCGGTACTGGCAATAATCTGACCACGGGCATGCCGGATCGCGTTATTACGTCCCGACGAGATATTATGACCACCGCGCACCAGGCGAATCTGCGGATACCGCGCTGCGTAAGCGGCCACAATGACCGGTGTCTCATCAACGCTCTGACAATCGTTGATCACAATCTCGTCGGCAGCGCGGGTTTGCGCGATCATCGAGTCGAGTAGCGCCGCAATATTATCTGCCTCATCACGCACTGTGCAGATGATGGAAACAGTTGTTGCCATAGCCTTCAGGAATCAAAACATTCTGGTACAATATTCTTAATATATCTGTACCCCACACAAGCGTATTGTACCAGACGAGGTTGTCATGTCGAACGAGCATGGATTTGAACTGCTGCGCGATGAGTTCGTTCCTGAACTCAACACGCGCGCCCGCCTATATCGCCACATAAAGACCGGTGCTGAACTTCTTTCGCTCGAAAACGATGATGAAAATAAGTGTTTTGGGATTACCTTTCGCACTCCACCGCGTGACTCAACCGGGATTGCCCATATTCTTGAGCATTCGGTACTCTGCGGTTCGCGCAAGTATCCGGTGAAAGATCCCTTCTTTACGCTGGTGAAGGGATCGGTACATACCTTTCTCAATGCGATTACCTTTCCCGATAAAACTGCGTATCCGGTTGCCAGTACCAATGTGAAAGACTTCTACAATCTGGTTGATGTCTATCTCGATGCAGTCTTCTTCCCGCGCATTACCCCTGAAATTCTCAAGCAAGAGGGCTGGCACTTTGAATTACCGGCACCTGATGCGCCGATCACCATCAAAGGGGTGGTATACAACGAGATGAAAGGTGCATACTCATCACCTGATGGGATGCTCTACCGCTATTCGCAGCAGTCACTCTTCCCCGACACCACCTATGGCTACTCATCGGGTGGTGACCCGTTGGTCATTCCTGATCTGACCTACGAAGCCTTCAAACGGTTTCACGAGACCCTGTACCATCCCTCGAATGCACGCATCTTCTTCTACGGTGATGATCCGCCGGCAGAGCGGCTGCGCAAACTCGATGAATACCTGAGCCAGTTCGAGCCGATTACACCACCATCGCAGATCGAGAAGCAAGAGCGCTTCACTGCACCGCGCACCTTTGAATACACCTTCAGCGCTGCCGATAACGAGCAGCAGAAGGGTATGGTGATGGTCAACTGGTTGATCGACGATAATCGCGATCCGATCCAGCTGATGGCGCGTGAGCTGCTGAGCTATATGTTGTTGGGGAATGCCGCTGCTCCTTTGCGCAAAGCCTTGATCGATTCGGGGCTGGGTGAAGAGGTCATCGGCGGGTATGAGAGTGATCTCCTGCAACATACCTTCTCGGTCGGTATGAAAGGGATCGACCCGGCAAACGCCGAACAGGTCGAGGCACTCATTTTGCGCACGCTCAACGACCTTGCCGAACAGGGGTTTGACCCGGAGACCATTGCAGCGGCGTTTAACACCTTCGAGTTCAGTCTGCGTGAGAATAACACCGGCAGCTTTCCGCGTGGCCTGGTGTTGATGATGCGAGCGCTGACCACCTGGCTGTATGAGGATGATCCCATTGCACCGTTGCGCTTTGAGGCGCCCTTGGCAGCGGTACGCGCAGCAGTCGCCAATGGCGAGCGTCTGTTTGAACGTCTGATCCGCGAATTACTGCTCGATAATCCGCACCGTACCAGAGTCACGCTGCGCCCCGATCCTGAATACGCTGCGCGGCTGGCTGCTGCCGAGCAAGCCCGGATCGAAGCCTTTGCAGCCACGCTCGATGATGAAAAGCGGGCGGCGCTGGTTGCCGAGACCCAGGCCCTGGAGGAATGGCAACAAACCCCTGATCCGCCGGAGGCGTTGGCCACGATTCCGACCCTACAACTGACCGATCTCGACCGCGAGGTGAAGCGCATTCCAACCGATATAGACGAGGTGGATGGTGTACCGCTGCTGCGGCATCCTCTCTTTACCAATGGTATTGTGTATCTCGATTTGGCCTTTGACTTGCGGGCACTACCACCACAGCTCTTGCCTTACGTCCCACTCTTTGCCCGTGCGCTCACCGAAATGGGTACTGCAACGTCTGATTTTGTGCGGCTGTTGCAGCGGATTGGCCGTGAGACCGGCGGTATCTCGGCGACGACAATGACGGCTACTGATGTGATGACGGCAACACCGGTAGGTCGCCTGGTTGTTCGGGGTAAGAGTACGTTAGCCCAAACGACAGAGCTGCTCAAGCTGTTGCAGGAAATTCTGCTGACAGTAAAGCTCGACAATCAAGAACGCTTCCGCCAGATCGTGTTGCGTGCCCGTGCAAACAAAGAGTCGTCGTTGGTGCCGGCCGGCAATGCCTACGCCCGGCAACGGCTCGCAGCTCGGTTTTCTGCCGCTGAGTGGGCCGATGAACAGATGGGTGGCATTTCGGCCATCTTCTTCCTGCGTGAACTCGAACAACGGATTCAGCAGGATTGGCCGGGGGTGCTGGCCGATCTGGAAACGGTGCGTACCTCGCTGGTCAACCGGCGGGGTCTGGTGGTCAATCTCACGCTTGACGCCGATGGTCAGAAGATCGTATTGCCGCTGCTGCACGATCTGATTGCCGATTTGCCGGAGCACACATACTCACCGGTGTCGTGGCCAACCAGCCGTATTGATGATGGCGAAGGGTTGATCATTCCTGCCCAGGTGAACTACGTCGCCAAGGGTGTCAATCTACACGCTCACGGCATCCGTCCGAGCGGTGCAGCGATGGTTGTCTTGCGCCATCTCCGGATCGATTATCTGCTCGACCGGATTCGGATCCAGGGTGGTGCTTATGGCGCCAGTGGCAACTACGACCGCAGTACCGGTCTGTTCATCACCACCTCCTACCGCGACCCCAACCTGCTCCGCACGCTGGATGTGTACGATGAAATAGCAACGTATCTGCAAACCATCACTCTTGATCCAAAAACGGTTGAACGGGCGATTATCGGCACTATCGGCGACATGGATGCCTATCAGTTGCCGGATGCCAAAGGCTACACAGCACTGGTCCGCTACCTCACCAGTATCAGCGATGAATATCGCCAGCAGATACGTGATCAGGTGCTGGCAACATCGCCGGCAGATTTCATGGCTTTTGCCGAAGCGGCAGCAGCGCTACGCGATCATGGTCAGGTTGCAGTGCTTGGCCCAGCAGACTCTATCGAGGCCGCCAATCGCGAACGGCCTGGATTGCTCAAACCGGTGAAGGTACTGTAGCGCCTGACAGGCTATCCCTGCCCGACTATCGTGGGTCAGGTAGGGATAGCTAATCCCATCTGCCGGTGATGCCTGGAAATGAGGATGCTATGACGTTCAACGATCCCACCAGTTCCATCGGAACGCTGGCTTACGAAGCGACCATTGCCGATCTTCAGGCGGCAATGGCAGCTGGTACCCTTACAGCAGAAGCGCTCACAATGGCCTGCCTTGAGCGGATCAATGCACTGAATCGGGCCGGACCGTGTCTGAATGCGCTGATCGAAGTCAGCCCAAGCGCCCTCGAAACCGCGATTGCCCTCGACGCTGAACGTGACGTGCGCGGCCCGCGCAGCCCGCTCCACGGCATTCCAATCGTGCTCAAGGACAACATCGATACGCTCGACGACACTGCCACGACTGCCGGTTCCCTGGCCCTGATCGGCTCGCGACCGGCTGCTGAAGCAACGGTTGCTGCCCGTCTGCGGGCTGCCGGTGCCGTGCTATTGGGTAAAGCTAACTTGAGCGAATGGGCGAATTTCCGCAGTACCAGCTCATCAAGTGGCTGGAGTGCGCGGGGTGGTCAGGCGCGCAACCCCTATGTGCTGAGCCGGAGTCCGTGTGGCTCCAGTTCGGGGTCGGCCATCGCAGTGGCAGCCAGTATGTGTGTAGCGGCGATTGGTACCGAAACCGATGGTTCTATTTCGTGCCCATCGGCGCTGTGTGGTGTGGTAGGAATTAAACCAACGGTTGGCCTGACCAGCCGTGCTGGTGTGATCCCAATCAGCTCCACCCAGGACACCGTCGGCCCGCACGCCCGTTGTGTAGCCGACGCCGCCACGGTGCTGGGGATCATTGCCGGCCCCGACCCGCACGATCCGGTGACCGCAGCCGCCGCCGGACACGTTCGCCCGGATTACCGCACCTGTCTTCAGGCCGATGCACTGCGGGGTACACGGATTGGGGTGTTGCGCAGTGATCGCTTCGCCGGCTTTGGCCGCCACGTTGAACAGGCATTTGCGGCAGCACTGACAGCAATGCGCGATGCCGGTGCTCATGTAGTTGATCCTGTGACATTTCCTGATGAGTTGCTGGCATTTAATGAAGCCGAGTTAACGGTTCTGCTGTACGAATTCAAAGCCACGCTCAACCGCTACCTTGCCAGCCGCGTGCCTGATCCGCAGGCAGCCACCTCTACGCCACGTTCGTTAGAGGAATTGATCGCCTTTAACGAACAACATGCCGAACACGAGTTACGCTTCTTCGGTCAGGAACTGCTTGTCCAGGCCGTCGCCGTTGGCAACCTCGATGATCCGGCGTATCAACAGGCCCTGGCTGCCAGTCGTGATGCTACTCGTCAGGCGCTCGACACCCTGCTCTACGAACAGCAGCTCGATGCCCTGGTCGCGCCGGCAACCGGTCTGGCCTGGCCGATTGATTTGATCGGCGGAGATCGCTACCCTGGCGGGAGCAGTTCGCTCGCGGCGCGAGCTGGCTATCCAATGGTGACGGTACCGGCAGGGATGGCGTTCGGTTTACCAATCGCGATCAACTTCATCGGCACCGCATGGTCTGAACCGATGCTGATCCGATTGGCTTACGCTTTCGAGCAGGCAACGAAACTCCGGCGACCACCGGCCTATCGTCAATGGATCGTTGGTGATGAGTAGGGGGTAGGAGGGAGGAGATAGGAGATAGAAGATAGAAGATAGAAGATAGGAGATAGGAGTTACGCAGTTGAGAGCTGGGTAGAGCGTGGATGGGCCAGGTAGGCTCGTATTGCCTCACGGACAATGGCGGCTTTGGCCGCACCCCACGACGTGCCTGTCCGCAACCGGTGACATGCCAGGCGGAGGAAGACCCGCAGCACCAGACCGATAGGATTCCGCTGGGCACGAGCGGCGCGGTGCTGGGCGCGTTCGATGCCGCAGTCCTGCGTGATAC
>NZ_DAOUBI010000066.1:0-7898 GCF_034432675.1 Chloroflexus sp.
TCATTGATTGCCGACCGACCCCGATCGTGGCGAGTACCCATAGCATCCGCGTGACCAGCCGGGTCAACGGTATGCCATGTGCCGGATCGTGTGTACGGCTGGCGCGGCAGCATGGCTGCCGCACGCCAAACGTCGCGACACGCGGATGATGAGCGAGCAAGGCAACCAATCCAATCCTGGTGATGGTCGTCAGCCCGCCTCGCTTTCACATCGGCAGTCTGGGGGCAGGATATGCTGTCGTTGGCAATTGGCAAGCGTTCAGGCCACACTATGCGGCAGTCTGGATGCATGACAGCACAGATTGTATCAAGATAAGTTCTATTGCCTCACGTTTCACATCAGCCCCTCTTTTCTCTCTTCTACCTCCTCCCCCCTACCTCCTATCTCCTCCCTCACTGCCTGCTCCCCATCCAGTTATGGTATAGTGTTCACCAATACACGACATTCGCACGAGGACATGCGATGAAAATAGCGATTATTGGTCTGCCAAATAGTGGTAAAACAACCGTCTTCAATGCCTTGACGCGCGGCCACGCCGAGACAGCCGCGTATTCGTCGGGTCAATTAGAGCCAAACCTGGCAACCGTCAAAGTTCCCGATCCGCGGCTGGAAGTTCTGGCGCAGATATTCAATCCGCGCAAGATTACCTACGCCGATGTGCAATACGTTGATATTGGCGGCTTGAGTGGGAGTGGTCGGGTTGGAGGTGGCCTGCCACCCGTCTTGCTCAACTACATCGCCTCTGCCGATGCTCTGCTGCACGTGGTGTGCGCATTTGACGATCCGGCAGTACCCCATCCAAATGGTTCGGTCGATCCGCAACGCGACATTGCCGCAGTCGATCTGGAACTGGCTTTTTCCGATCTCGGCATCATCGAACGGCGTCTGAACCGATTGAATGCCGAGATCCCCAAATTGCCGGCCAAAGAGAAGGAGCTGCGCACCGCCGAACGCGATCTGTTGCAGCGCTTGCGCGAGGCACTCGAAGCCGAAACGCCAATCCGGGCGCTCGAATTGACCGAGGACGAGGCGCGGCTGATTCGCGGCTACCAGTTTCTCACTGCAAAACCGATGCTGATTGCCCCGAACATCGGTGAAGCCGACATAGCCAATCCACCGCAGATCACGTATCCGCATCGTCAGAGTGCGGTTGAACCGCTGTGCGGCAAGATCGAAGCCGAGCTGGCGCAGCTCGACGATGACGAAGCGCAGGTCTTCATGGATGACCTGGGCATCACCGCTCCGGCCCGTGATCGGGTGATTGCAGCCAGCTATCGCCTGCTCGGACTGATCAGTTTTCTCACCGCTGGCCCCGACGAAGTGCGGGCATGGCCGATCCCGAAAGGTACGCCGGCAGTCGAAGCGGCAGGGACAATCCATTCCGATATTCAACGTGGCTTCATCCGGGCTGAGATTGTCGCCTACCACGACTTGATCAACGCCGGCAGCATGCACGAGGCGAAAAAAGCAGGTCTGGTACGAATGGAAGGCAAGCAGTACATTGTGCAAGATGGAGACATTTGCCACTTCCTCTTCAATGTCTAAGCGATTGTTGACGGCATCGCTGCGGGCGGCCTGGTGGGGGCCGGCGGTTACGCGGATCATGGCTGCTGCCCTGGCCGCGGCTGATCCGTTCCAGGCTACGACCACCGCCCTGCAGCGCGACGGCGACTGGCTGATTGTCGGCGAGCACCGCTACGATTTGCGGGCGTTTCAGCGTGTTTGGCTGGTCGGTGCGGGCAAAGCCAGCGCAGCAATGGCACAGGCTGCGGTTCAGGTGCTGGGAGATCGCCTGCACGGCGGCCTGGTCGTGGTGAAAGATGACGGTGCCCCACTGCCTGATCTGCCGGGTATCACCCTGTTACGCGCCGCCCACCCGACCCCAGACGAACGGAGTGTGCTGGCCGGTCAGCAGATTGCCGCCTTGCTCGCTCAGGTCACCGAACACGACCTGGTGCTGGCCCTGATTTCCGGTGGCGGTTCAGCACTGCTCAACCTGCCGGTACCGGGGATCACCCTGGCCGACATTCAGATCCTCACTGGCGAACTACTGGCCTGTGGCGCACCGATTGGCGCTATCAACACCCTGCGCAAACATCTCGATCAGATCAAAGGTGGCGGACTGGTGCGCATGGCGGCGCCGGCAACCCTGATTACCCTCATCCTCTCCGACGTTGTCGGTAGCCCACTCCAGGTCATCGCCTCCGGGCCAACCGTCGCCGATCCAACCACCTTTGCCGACGCCCTGGCGTTTCTCGAACAGTACGAATTGATAGAACGGTGTCCACCGGATATCCTGACGTATCTCACGGCAGGTGCCCGTGGCGACCATCCAGAGACATTGAAACCGGGCGATCCCTTGCTCACGATGGTGCAGAACATTCTCATCGGGAGCAATGCGCAGGCTGCCCAGGCCGCACTTGTTGCCGCCCGCGACGCCGGCTTCAACGCGATGCTCCTGACCACCTACCTGGAGGGAGAAGCCCGCGAGGTGGGGCACGTGCTGGCTGGAATTGCCCGCGAAATTGCCACATCCGGCCATCCACTGGCAACGCCGGCCTGCGTGATTGCCGGCGGCGAAACAACCGTAACCCTGCGTGGAACCGGCCTGGGCGGACGGAACCAGGAGCTGGCGTTGAGTGCCGCCATCGCCCTCGACGGCCTCGACCAGGCCGCCGTCATTGCCCTGGCAACCGATGGCGGCGACGGACCAACCGACGCTGCCGGCGCAGTTGCCACCGGCACAACCGTCGCTCGTGCCAGAGCGATAGGCTACGATCCATTCGCTCACCTGCGGCGCAACGACGCCTACCCCTTCTTCGCCGCCCTCGACGATCTCCTGCGCCCCGGTCCAACCGGTACCAATGTCAACGATCTGGTGTTTATTGTGGTTGGATGACTGCTTTGTACCGCAGTTTCAGCCTTCTGCGCTATAGGATGCTCGGCATCCGCACCTGGCCCGGCATATGCGAGAGAGTTTCCCCGCTTTCAATATGGTTGGCATCAGGTTGGGGGAGTGTCATATCTCGAATCTTGACTGACACTGTGCAACATTATTCGTGTTGTCAGATCCCTTGCTTGAGCACTGCCATGCGGGTTACGATGCCCATGTACCCTGTCTAGGCCAGCGGTCGGAGCGCTTGGTCATGCACCCCGACCAGACGTCTCCATGACGTATCGGCGTTACCTCTTCTGTTGCCCATAGCTAGGCCTAGCATCCCCCTTGGCAATGGCAACATACGTGCTTCATCTGAAACAATCAGGTCAAATGTTAACCGATACTGGGCATCATTGCCAGGGACACCGATAGTCGCCGATCAGCCGCTGCACAGGGTCTTACTACTCGTCAGCGACGTACAGTGCGCTACGAGCATCCTCACCAGGGTACGTACGGAGTGTGGGCCACGTGTTTGATTTTGCCAATATGCCGCATTACCCCGGAAATCAACTCATCCAGCAGTGTGCTCTCTACCTACACCCCTTCAAGTTCTAACAATACTTCTTCGACCGGAATCACGTGGACTGGTCCTCCGATGGGGGCGACTACGGTTTCCAGGTTCAGGCCAAGGTCGTGGATCGCGGCGACGACGGTCGGCGCGTGATCGCGATGGGTGATGAATACGACCGTCGGCCCGGTGTCGGTGCTAGCGTAGACCGGCACGCCACGGGCACGCAGGTCGTTGCAGAGCCGAAAGAGGGTGATGTTTTCCGGTTCCCAGCCGATGATTCGCTGCTCACGCGAACCAGACATGGTGATGCCGTGCAGGCGCATGCTGTCGAGTTCGGCCAGTTGTCCGATTGTCCGCCAGTCGCCCCGACGCACGGCACTGATGCACTCGCGCACTTCGTCGCCGCGGGCCAGCATCCAGGAGCGAAAAAAGATGCTGTTTGGCGCATCGTGATGGGCCTGTTCGGTTTTCAGGCCGATCCGTGAGTCGATTGGCACGGTGATGAGGGCAACATCGGCGAGTTCGTTGTGCTGGTCGAGCCGCACGGCATAACTTTCAGTGGGGGAGATGCCGGGGTAGCTGAGCCAGAGTGCCAGGCCGCCGGCAGTGCTGCGACATCCCGAACCGGCCAGCAGGCGGGCAAGGGTGGAGAGAAAGCGGGTGTGGCCGGCCAGTTCCGGGCCGAAGAGGGCGCTGACGGCCGCACAGGCCAGGGCCGCTGCTGCCGAAGCACTGGTGCCCAGTCCTTTGCCGGCCACCTTTGTGCGCAGTACATTGCGCGAGACGACCCGGGCGCGACTGCTTATGCCGGCCAGTGAACGTACTGCATCGAGCACAGTAACCACGCGCTCAAGTTCACGGCCCTGGACGGGAATACCGCCGATTATGGCAGTGTCGGCCGGTAGTGCTGGATCAAACTCAACCAGTGTAGTCGTATGCGCCGCAGCATTGTTCAGCGAGATCGATGGCAGAAAGGCAATCCGTTGCGTCCAGTCGCTCAGGCCGTGATATTTCAGTACCCCTTGCATCGGGTAGGCACGGGCTGCTGCCATACCTTGCGCACGGGCAGGCGGTAACGGCGGCGGAGGGGGTGGTAGCAGGTTGTACTGTTGTAATTCAGCCAGAATCTGTTCGTGGGCGGTACGCATTGGTACCATGAGATCGCTTACATAATGTGGAATGATAGACTGGTTCATAGTCTCTGGTGCTTTCCCGTGTTGAGATGAGAATCTGCTTCCAACTATGTTTACCCGATGACAGTTGTGATTCCGGCGGTCTGCATCAGGTTTACGCTTGCAACCGCTGGCTTATGGTAACCCAGGTTGCTACCTATGCTGTGAGCAGGCCACATAAGGCTGACTGCCAGGATGCACAGCATAACGCTGTGCGCAACATCGGGCGACGTACCTGTATGAACGATGTGGGTAGCAGCCAGTTCTGTAGGCACCCTACGTCACGCCCCGTTATCGGTAGGTAAGATGTCTTGCAACCCACCAAGTAGCAGCCAGTTCCGTAGGCGCCCTACGTCACGCCCGCCTCACGGTAGCAACTCGAGTTTGCCCATCCTCTGTGTCCTCTGTGCCTCCGTGGTGACAAAGGTAGCAACCTGGCTTATGGTAACAGAGCAGTCAGATGATCGTGATGATCACGCACGTTGTGCCTGTGACCGGCAGAATGACTGGTGCACTGTGCGCCGGCGATTGAGCGTGGTAGCAGCGGAAGTATGGCTTCCGCACGCCAAACCACGCGATACATGCATCACGACGCGGAACGGTTTCCTGGTCGGCCTCGCCAGAACGGGTGTGCTGTGGTCAAACAGCGCACCTGGTTGCGTAGACACCGCTTACTGACGACCGCCATAATTCGGGGCCTGCTTGGTAATCACTACATCGTGCGGATGGCTTTCGATCTGTCCGGCAGTGGTGATCCGAATGAAGCGGGCATCGCGGCGCAGGGCTTCGATGTTGGCTGCTCCGACATAGCCCATCCCGGCGCGCAAACCACCCACCAATTGGTAGACGGTATCGCTCAGTGGGCCTTTGAACGGCACCATGCCTTCGATGCCCTCGGCAACCAGTTTGCGCACCTCGGTAACATTGGTCTGGAAGTAGCGATCACCGCCGCCACGCTGCATAGCGCCGATGCTCCCCATCCCGCGGTAGCTCTTGTAACTGCGCCCCTCGTACAGGATTAGTTCGCCGGGACTCTCTTCGGTGCCGGCGAAGATCGAGCCGATCATCACGCTGTGGGCACCTGCAGCAATTGCCTTTGGAATATCACCAGAATATTTGATACCGCCATCGGCAATGATTGGGATGCCGTAGGGTTCGGCGGCGCGTGCGCAATCGAAAATTGCTGTGATCTGCGGCATGCCGGCACCGGTGACGACTCGGGTCGTGCAGATGGAGCCTGGTCCCTGTCCGACTTTGATACCATCGACCCCACGCTCGATCAGGGCAATGGTTGCGGCAGCAGTTGAGACATTGCCGCCAATGATCTGAACCCGTGGGAACAATTCACGTAATTTGACCACGGCATTCAATACGCCACGCGAATGGCCGTGAGCGGTATCGATGACCAGCACATCAACCCCAGCGCGCACCAGTTCGGTCGCCCGCTCGATGTAATCGCCACTGACGCCGACGGCTGCGCCAACGCGCAGCCGTCCCATGTCATCTTTACAGGCGTGCGGATATTCGATCCGCTTCATGATGTCTTTGACGGTAATCATGCCGCTCAGCTTACCGCGTTCGTCCACAACCAGTACCTTCTCGATCCGGTGGCGGTGTAAGACCTCCTTCGCCTCTTCGAGCGTTGTGCCTTCGGGTACCGTCACCAGATTCCGCGATGTCATGAGATCGCGAATCGGGCGGTTACGGTCGGTCTCGAACCGCAAATCGCGATTGGTGATGATCCCGACCAGATCACCATCGGCAGTTGTGACCGGAACGCCGGAAATCTTGTATTCGGCCATCAGATCGAGTGCATCGCCCACTGTGCGGTCGGGAGGAAGGGTGATTGGATCGGTGATCATACCGCTCTCTGAGCGTTTCACCTTGCGTACCATGTCGGCCTGACTGGCAATGGGCATATTTTTGTGAATGATCCCGATCCCTCCCTCACGGGCCAAAGCAATTGCCAGCCGGTGTTCGGTAACGGTGTCCATCGCTGCACTGACGATGGGGATATTGAGGCGAATGTTGCGGGTGAGCCAGGTTGAGACATCAACTGTGGCCGGTAAGACATCAGATTCTGCCGGAATGAGCAACACATCGTCGAACGTCAATCCTTCGCGGGTAAATTTTTCTTCCCAGGCAATGCCCATAGTAACCTCCACATCATAATGATGTACAAAAATCCCCCGCGGTCGACGCAGGGGGATCGAAGACTACCGCATTGAGACGGTACCGTACGCGTTGGTTGATACCGTTTCGCCTGTACTATACTCCGAGCTGACTGCCTCGTCAAACTGGTGCTGACCCTGTGGCAATCTATCCTGAGCCACCCGGATGCCTGATAGCGCTATGTTACAACAATCTACAGTATAAATCCCATAACCTGGCATTGTCAGGTCGTGAAAGGTATTCTCGCCGTTACGCCAAAATGCTATGATAACAATAACACAGTGCAGCAATGTGGAGAGGAGTGGCGTCTATGATGAAGCGAATTCTCCGTAGTCTGGGTTTTGTGGTCGCGAATGTGATTGTGATGATAATTTTGCATGGTAATTCAAAGCAGTTCTGGCCAAAAATCCCCTACCTGAGCCTGCGGAATGAGAGCATTGCCGAGCATACACGTCTCCTCTTTAATACAATGGCGCTGGTCACGCTCGGCCAGGCCCTCATCGGCAAATTACCACGCGAGCGCTGGTTGCCGCGTGGGATTGTGCTGGCAGTCTTTCCGGCGTTACTGCCGGCGCTCATCTTTTTCGGGCAGCGGGTGTTGCGTTTGCAGGGTGATGCCGGCGAACGGTATAACCTGAGTCTGGTGCCGCTGTTGCCGATAGCGGCGTCGGTTGTCGAAGAGGTGCTAACCGCTAAATTCAATCCGCCCGCTGCTGAACCGCACGCCGATTACAGTCATCTGGTCTAGGTAGAGAACTTATTTCAACCTGAGTTGCTACCTTTGTCACCACAGAGGCACAGAGGATGGATATAACCTGAGTTGCTACCGTGAGGCGTGACTTGACGCGTCTTTGGGAACTGGCTGCTCCCCACATCGTTCATGCAAGTACGCCGCACGGTGGTAGGCGCAATGTCGTGCTGTTCATCCTGGTAGTCAGCCTCTGTGGTCTGCTCACAGCATAGGTCAACTTGGGCTAGAGCCTGTTATGAACTTTGAACCATAAGCGAGACAAACCGATGGCCCAACACAATGGCAAAGGCAACGACATGCAAGCCGGCCAGCGTCGCCGCCACACGTTCGTCGTCACGCACCAGGCGACGGAAG
>NZ_DAOUBI010000067.1:0-12158 GCF_034432675.1 Chloroflexus sp.
CTGCCGCACGCCACACGACGCGCCACGGACACCTCTACCTGGCAAGGGTATCCTCGCCGAAACCCACTCCCACTGGGTGAGGAGCAGCAATGCTGGTGCTACACTTCCACGCTTACAGGTAGTACCAGGGTGATCGTCAAATATGAACTCTACTCATCAGCCTGTCTCAAACGCCGCTCACCCTGCTGCATCCACCGACTACCTTTGTTCGTCAAAGCTAGAGAAAGTAACCTGTCTGATGCTACAATGAACACAACCATACTCGACAGAAGGAGAATGAACGATGGGTATCTTTGATCAACTGGGGAAAACCTTTTCCCAGGTTACTGATCGGGCAAAGTTCGAGGCCGAGAAATTTCAAAAAACGACTCGTCTCCAGGCCGAGATTAATGAGTTACGTCGCCAGATCGATCAGAAACTGATGGAGATAGGGCAACGTGCATACGATTTGCAGCGGGCCGGTCAGATTCAGGTACCTTCCTTAGCCGAGCTGGCGGCAACCCTCGATCAGTTGCGTTCTACCTTGCTGGTGCGCGAAGAAGAGCTGAAGAAAGCGCAGAATGAGGTATACATCGAACCAACGCCCGCACCGCCACCGATGCAATCGGTGCCGATCAGCGAAGCCCCTGCGCCAACGGCTGGGCCAAAAATATGTCCGCAGTGCGGGTTTCAGATGCCGGCTACGGCCATCTTTTGTCCTGCGTGTGGCACGCGGGTTGTAAAATAATCCAGGTCGCTACCTTTGTCACCACAGAGGCACAGAGAACACAGCGGATGGGTATAACCTGAATTGCTGCCGTGAGGCGTAACGTAGCACGTCGATGGGAACTCGATGCTCCTTACGTCGTTCATGCAGGTACGCCGCACGGTGGTACACGCAACGTCGTGCTGCTCATTTAGGCAGGCAACCTCCGTGGCCCGCTCACAGCATAGATGGCGAGTTAGGTTAAGATAGCTTGATACTCGGTACCGGGATGGCCAAATAAGAACCCCTTCTTCACGCCATTGTGAAGAAGGGGTTATATTGTTTTATTTGGCTGGGGGACAGGGATTCGAACCCCAACCGCCTGGGCCAGAACCAGGTGTTCTACCCTTAAACTATCCCCCAGCGTGGTGCCGAAGGTGGGATTTGAACCCACACGAGGTCACCCTCACTACGCCCTGAACGTAGCGCGTCTGCCAATTCCGCCACTTCGGCATGGCTCGGTTCCCCGACGCAGGTAAAATAATACTACGAGCACTGCACTTTGTCAAATGGGTACAGCCAGGGTGTTTTGTACCAAGTCTTGCGCAACAATGTGCATCTTTCAGGGGTGAGTCGCGTGTTGAATCGTTGTCGGGTGTATCAGCGGCGAGTCGCCGGCGAATTGGCGTCAGGGTAGGGGCGACGCATGCGTCACCCCCACAATAACCCGTCATTGTTCGCACAGGTGAGAAGTACTCGCCGGGAACCTTATTGTAGAACTTAAAAGCTGCGCAGTCTTGCTACCTGTCCGTCGCACAGATTCGTGAACGCTTGCCAATCGCCAACGATAATATATCCCGCCCAGCCTGCCAGTATGGCAGTGAGGATGGCTGACGACTATCTCCGGTGTCATCACGCACTGGATGGATTGCCTTGCCCGCGCATCATGAGCGTGTCACGTCGTTTGGAGTGCGGCAGCCATGCTGCCGCAACAGCCGTGCTTCGAGTCAGGCGCGTGTCAAGCCGTTTACCCTGCTGGTCACGGAGATGCTGTGAGTTCTCGTCACGATTATGTAGTCCGTAGGTGATTAACGAGATAACTTCTCTACAAGTGCCGCCCCGCCGAATGATCACCGTATCCACGGCAGACACGATCATCACCGGTCGAGTTTGCCAGATATGGCAGACCTCATGGGATGCCATTGGCTGGCCGTCATCCAATCACCCGCAAGTGGAGAAATAAATCGGGATACGTCAGATAGAAGCGCTGGAGGGAAGAAGCCTCTATCGACCATACCACGCAGTCGCTAAGTGCGCGCACGGTCAGGCGATAGGGTTCGCCACGCAGGGCAGATCGCATCCCAAAACAGTCACCACTTTGTTCGCTCTCACCGTCACGCATGGCGCTGTAGTGGACACGACCGTGTACCAGCAAGTAGCCGGTTGTGCTCATCTCGCCGCGTCGGCAGAGTACCGTACCGGCTGCGACCGTATGCGGTGTGAAATCCAGCGCCAGATCAAGTAGCGTAGCCCAGGGCAATTGCCCCAGTGTTGATTGTTGCCAGAGCCAGTCAGCGCGGGCAAAAGCCTCTGCTAATCCCAGTTGCCCGGCCACTCTGATAAACAGATCTGGGGTGATTTGTAAGAGTTGCACATCACTATGAGCCACCATAGTACTGGTGCGAGGCTCGCCAATCAAAGCACCGCGTTCACCCAGACTATTGCCACGCCCCAGGAAGCGTATCGCTTCGTTGCCGACAATAATCTCCACGACTCCGCAGTGAATCACGTATGCGCAACCGTCAGAAGCTTCACCTTCGCGGGCAATCACCTGTCCTGCCGGATACGAGACGATAGCGCATTGGTTTGCCAGGTTTACCCGCTCTGCGACCGGGAGGCGGGCAAAAAGCGGGCAGATGGTGAAGGTTTCAAAGCGCTGACGTTGTTCGTCGTCGTGGACAATTTCACCTATCCCGACAATATGACCGCTGCCAGCAACTTCCACCCGGTCGGCCAGTTCGTCGGCTACCGTGAAGTCCTGACGGCTGGTGTGGGCCAGTACCAGTCGCCGACTGCGTGTGCTAAGGGTACGGAGCAGGTGTTCAGTCGGAGTGGTATGAATGGCACCACCACCCATATCGTGCACCAGAATTTCGACCCCATCGGCAAACCGACGGAGTTCATCCAGCCGTTCGCTGCTGAGGTGACCGGTTTGGTGCAGGTGTTCCAGCCATGCTTCGTCGTACCGCATATCACCTGAATAACCAACACCGTTCACCCGCACTGCAATGGTGGGCACTGAATGAACTGCATAGGTTGCCGTAAAGTGATAGCCATGCAGGTCGAGTGGTTGCCCAGGATCAAGCGGGTAGAAGTCAAACAGTTCGGCAACTGTTGCCGGGGGTAGATCGAGCATGACACCTAAAACGCGCAGCAACGAGCGATAGATCGGCTGGGCCGTTACCAGTTGCACCCGTTTACCACCGGTGAGGATCAATTCAGGTAGACCGGCAATGTGGTCTTCATGGAGGTGCGAGATGACTACCAGGTCGATTTGCCGTGGTGAGAGACCAAGATGGGCCAGTCGCACATTCAGATAGGCCGCGGCATCAAACAAGAGGGGTTGATTGTTGCCAAAATAGGCGAGAAAGCAGGTTGTGATGCCGGTCGGATCAAAACCATCACTGCCCCCGATGAACTGAAGGGTGATCATCTGGCGCACGAGCGGACGTGGTAGGGCCACCGTCAGTGGCTGGGCAATGCCAGTAATCGTCGCCGGAATGCGTGCAATGTCAACCCCATGTTCGGTAAAATGAAACGTATCGTCGTGATACGTGATCTGTACCTCGCCAAGGTTGCCGCCACCGGTTTCCAGCGCCACAATGGTGACCATATCGTCAACGGTCGGTGGGCGGCCAAGTGGCGGAAAGAAAGCTACCGTCGCACATTCCTCTTTCAACCAGCTTCCCGGCCATTCTTCCGATACTGAAGGGCCGTTGATCGTCTCTTGCAACAGGATGCGTAGTCGTTGAGCCTGGGCTACCGTGGGCGTGATTAATGTAATCCGCTGTTGCCGACCGAAGAAACTGGCATAGATCAGAAACTCGACGCTGGCATAATTGATCCCGCTTCGCACAAAGCCATGCGAACCCGGTTCACTCCCGGTCGGAGCATCAGGCGGCAGTAGCACATATTGAGGTGGCGTTAATCCGTGCGCAAGCAGGAATTTCAGACTCTCCGGTGGGCTGTTGACCAGAATATCGCCGGCAGTGGTCGTGACGACGTAGATGTCGTTGGGCAAACACCGTACTCGCTCCGCCGGTAGTATCTTCTTCATACGTTTCTCCTGCCGACTGGTGACTGAATGCTATACCTGTATAAACGTCTCGATAAACGTATTGTAGCGATCAATGCAAGCCCCTCGACCAGGCATGCTATAATTGGTTCAGTATAACCTTCTACATTATAAGGAGGCTGGATCGTATGTCAGGCCATTCGAAATGGCATACCATTCGTCGCACAAAAGGCGTCAATGATCAGCGCCGTGGGCAGCTTTTTACCAAACTGGCACGTGATATCACAATTGCAACTCGCGAAGGTGGCAGTGGCGACCCCGATCTAAACTTTCGCCTGCGCCTAGCGATAGACAAAGCGCGTGCCAATAATATGCCGAACGAGAACATTCAGCGCGCCATTGATCGCGGTCTGGGCAAATCGAATGAAGCTGCGCTGGAAGAGATTTTCTACGAGGGGTATGGCCCTGGGGGCGTGGCGATTCTGATCGAAGCGGCAACCGACAACCGCAACCGTACCAACTCGGAAGTTCGGGCCACGTTTAACAAGAATGGCGGTAACCCTGGTGAACCCGGTTCAGTGTCCTGGATGTTCGAGCAGAAGGGACTGATCACTATTGATCTCAGTGCCGTCAAACACGACCCCGATGAGTTGCAACTGATGGCAATCGATGCCGGGGCTGATGATGTGGTCGTCGATGATGAGACGCTTGAGATTTATTGTGACTGGACGCAACTGAATGCGATTCGGCAGGCGTTGCTCGATCAGGGTGTGCCAGTAGCAAATGCCGAGAAGATGATGCGCGCCAAGACGCTTATTCAGCCCGATGAGAAAGACGCGCTGGCTGCGCTGCGCCTGATCGAGAAGCTCGAAGATCTCGACGACGTGCAGAAGGTGTACTCGAACCTCGATATTACCGCCGAACTGGTTGCCCGCTTCGATGCGTAGCTGCCCAGCGTTGAACAGGAACAGGCTGTGCGTGCGCTTGGTATCGACCCCGGTACGGCTACGATGGGCTGGGGTGTCGTTGAGTTTAACCATGGTCAGCTGCACCTGATCGATGTTGGTGCCTTGACGACGCCTGCCGGTATGCCTCACCCTGAACGGCTCTTGCAGCTCTACAATGGCCTCCGTGCGATTATTGAGCGCTTGCGCCCGGATACTGCTGCGGTCGAGGAGCTGTTTTTCGGAAAGAATGTCAATACCGCACTGACGGTTGGTCAGGCGCGCGGGGTAGCCTTACTGGCGCTCGCGCAGGCCGGTATTCCTGTTCACGAGTATAAGCCGCTGGCGGTGAAGCAGGCAGTGGCAGGCTACGGCGGCGCCGATAAGCGGCAGATGCAGGAGATGGTTCGCCTGACGCTCGGCCTAGCCACGATACCCCGCCCCGACGACGCTGCCGATGCGCTGGCGATTGCGATCTGCCACGCCTATACTACCCCAACTCTCCAGCGCTTTGGGTTGTCGTGACTAGCCCATGCTGCATAACGCTGGGACAAGACACAGTTCCTGGTAGTGTTGATAGGTGTATTGCATTATGGCTTCTCGTCGTCGCCCCGGTGCGCCCGCCGATTTTGAAGAGATTCAACCAAACCTGTTTCTCATCCACAATCCGGCACTTGGCCCCGTGTTGCGCGGTGAAGGCGAACGGGAAGGGTTTCATTTTCGGCTGACCAGTTGGCGGCGGGAAGGTTTGCTTGCCCGTCTGGCGCAGCGTAGTTTCGTAACTCTGACGATTGCCGACCGGATTGCGGCGCTGCCGGCTCCGCCATCAGTAGTTCCCGGTAGACTGCGCACGATTCCGGTGCAGGAAAAGCAACAGTTTAGTATCCTCGATCTCGCTGCCCCCCATGGCTGGCGCACCATTCAACCAGCCGCCGACAACACCGTAACCCTCCCTGAAGGGCAGATTGTGCGCCGTCGGCGTGGGCGCGGCCCGGCAGACTATGTGCGGGTCACGGCAACCGGTTGGCAAACCGTGCCTGATGATGAAGCGCTGTTAACAGCTTATGCGCTATTAATGCCTGAGCCGCGGTTGACACTCTCGCCAATTGACAGTGGCTGGCTGTTGTCCGAACTGCCCCTGCCAGCGCCCTATCGCCGGGTGCTGCATCAAATTGCTCAATCACATCCTGATGGCTGGTTCCTCGCCGATGCGTATGCCTGTGAGCTGGCTGAGCTGCTGTTACGCAAGCTAGGATTGACGGTAGTGCGTTGACATGGGTAAGCCGGGTGTCACCATCATCGACTGTGCGGGTAGTCCATCTTGCGCTCGGCAAGCTATGCGCCGTAAATGCCCGCGTTCCCTATCCACGTACCATAATTCAGTAGCGCCGCGTAGCCATTTCCCCTATACTGAATGTAATCACCACTCACAGGAACAGCGCTATGATGCAGGATAGTGGGTTGATGGCATACGTGGCCGCCGATAGGGTGGCCTGTGAGCTGAATGGTGCGCCACTGGCGACAGATGGGGTGGCGCTGATTGCCGACATCTCCGGTTTTACACCGCTCACTGAAGGGCTGGCCCAGGTGCTGGCGCCGGATCGCGGGGCCGAGGAGCTGACGCGGGCGCTGAATGGTGTCTTTGCGCCGTTAATTGATGCCGCAGGCGCCTATGGCGGTCACGTGATTAAATTTGCCGGTGATGCTCTCATCGTCTTTTTTCCGCGCTGCCCCTCTGGCAGACGGGCGACCCTGCTCCGCTCCGCGGTTACGGCTGCGCATGCCATGCAGGCCGTCATTAAACGCCACGGGCGTATCACGACCCCGGCAGGGGTATTTACGCTGACGATGAAGATCGGGATGGCGTATGGGCCGGTTTTGCGCATACGGCTGGGCGATCCGACGTATGGCTACGAGGATGTGATTGGCGGGGCGACGCTGGATCGCATGGCGGCAGCCGAGCATCACGCTCAGACTGGCGAAGTGCTGCTCGATCCGGAGTTGGTTCCGCTGAGCGGTCTTGTCATCACTGAGTGGCGTGATCGGTATGCCGTGCTGGCTCCCTTACCCGAACCACCGCGTCGCCGCCGCTTACCGAACCTTCAAGCGGGCACGGCTGCCGAGCGTTTACGTCCATTTGTGCCGCCGGAAGTGGCTGAGGCGGCGCTCAGCGGGCAGATGCATCCGGCAGAGTTAAAGCCGGTGGTGAGTGTCTTTGTGCGCTTTACGGGTATTACGTATGAAGATGCGTCGGCTGCGCACCAGTTGGAGCGCTATTTCAGTACCGTCCAGCAGATTGCTGCGCGCTATGGTGGCCGGGTGAATCGATTGATTACCGGCGATAAGGGGAGTGTCCTGCATCTTATCTACGGTGCACCGCGCGCACTTGAGTCGTGCGAACAGCGAGCGGCATTATCCGTGCTTGAATTATTGCACGCCGGCGAACGCTTGCCGTTCATTCGCGAGCAGCAGATCGGGATGGCTACCGGTCGGGTCTTTGCCGGCCCGGTGGGTTCGCCGACCCGGTGCGAGTACACTGTGATGGGGGATACGATCAACCTCTCGGCGCGCCTTATGCAGCAGGCTGCCCCCGGTCAGATCGTCATTGATCCAACACTGGCCGTTCGGCTGGGCAATCGCTTCGTCACGCAGATGATCGGCACCGTTAAGCTCAAGGGCAAAGCGGAACCGGTGGCCCTGATCGCATTAACCGGCGTGGCAATGTTATCCGAACAACCACCAGATACGACAGTGTACGGGCGGACGAGCGAACTGACGCTGCTCAGTCAGCATATTGAACGACTCCGGCAGGGATACGGCGGCAGTGTTCTGGTGGTCGGCGAGATGGGTATGGGGAAGACCCACCTCTTGCATGCGCTGAGCAGGTCACCGGTGCGGTGGATACAGGCAACTGCCGCTCCTTACGACCGGCTCCAAAGCGGTGCGCTGATTGGTCAGATGATCCGTTTGTTGATCCGTTTGCCTGATCTGGCCGATTTCTCCGCATTGGTGAGAGCGCTGCAACCATTGCCCGGCATCCATGCCTCTGATGCTGCGCTGATCCTAGCCAGCGTTCTCGGTATTGCGCTGACCCCGGCTCAGATGCAACAACTGGCAATTATTGGTGGTGATGGTGTGCGCTGGCAACTTCTCACCATCTGCGAGCAATTAATGACCGCCATCACAACGACTGAACCGCTGGTGATTGCGTTAGATGATGTGCAGTGGGCTGATGCAACATCGCTGGCGGTTGTTCAACATCTCGTCTCGCTCACTGCTCGCCAACCATTGCTGATCATTCTGGTAAGCCGTTCATTTGAGCATATCTCGTCATTTGCCCGCACTGACATTACCCACACGATTGAATTGCAGCCCCTATCTTCAGAAGCGGCCCACGAGCTGGTGCGGGCAATTGCGCCAATGACCACACCAGATCAACAGGCAGTACTGGTTGAACGTGGCGGTGGGAGTCCGCTCTTCCTGGTCGAGATGGCACGTGCTGCCGCAATGGGTGCCGCCCTGGAGACGCTGCCCGATACCGTGCAGGGATTGCTGCTCGCGCAGATTGATCAGCTACCATCTGGGTTACGCCAGACGTTGCAGCAGGCGTCGGTGTTGGGGCGGCGATTTGATCCGATGATCCTGGCCCGCTTGAGTGGTCATCCAGATTGTGAACGTGATTTGCAGGAGCTGGTTGAACGCGGTTTTCTCCTCCGTTCTGAACGTGAGTACCAGTTTCGCCATGGTCTGATCCAGGAGAGCGCATATAGTGCGCTCCTGTTTGCTCATCGGCGAGATCGCCATCTGGCGGTGGCGCAGATTCTGGTTGAACAGGAACAGGGTCGGCTGGCCGAGCGGGCCGGGGTGTTGGCCGATCATTATGAACGGGCAGAAGCCTTTATCCCGGCAGCGTACTGGTATGCTCAGGCCGCCGATAATGCCCGGCTGATCGCAGCCAGTACCGATGCGTGTGATGGCTACCGGCGATCATTGAGCCTGCTTGAGCGCACAGGGATTAGTGATGAGCGGCGTGCGAGTGTGTTGCTCAAGCTGGCGCAGGCGTCAATGGATAGCGGCGACTATCAGGCTGCCCAGCAGTTCTACGAACAGGCTTTTGCCACGTTCCCGGCAACACGCTCGCAACGTCGCATGACGGTGCGTACCCCCTTCCGCCTGGGTGTTTACCCACACGGCCCAACCACCCTCGATCCTGGTTTGATCACCACGAGTGGCGATCAAGAGCTGGTGCGCGATCTGTTCGAGGGATTGGTCGAACTCGATCTCGATCTCAACGTCATTCCGGCACTGGCTACACGCTGGGAGGTCGATAGTAGTGGTAAACACTACACATTTCATCTGCGTCCGCAGGCATTGTGGAGCGATGGAGTGCCGCTTACCGCGCACGATGTCGTCTTTGCCTGGCAACGCAACCTCGCACCAACGACCGGATCGGCGCAGGCGCATATTCTTTTTGTGATTGCCGGTGCTGAAGCGGTCGCTCAGGGCGCCGACCCGGCCTCGTTGCAGGCGAGCGCCCTCGATGATCACACCGTACAGGTAACGTTGCACACGCCGACACCGCAGTTACCGTACATTCTGACCCATCCGGTGTGTATGCCGCTACCGCGCCATGCCGTCGCTCGCTACGGAGCGACGTGGGCACACCCGGATCGGCTGGTGTGTAATGGGCCATTTCGGATCAGCCGTACCCGGGCTGGTCACCCCCTTGCTCTGACCCAAAATCCTCACTATCACGGTTATCGACCGGGGAACCTTCAGCGCATCGAACTGGTCTACACCGTCCCCGACCATCCGGCTTTCACCGCCGGTCAGATCGACTGGTTGCGCATCGAGGATCAACAGGCAGTGTCGGCGACTGCGAGCACGGTTGATCTGATTGGACTTGCCACCTATTTTCTGCTGTTTAACTGTCGGCATCCGCTGCTGAGTCAGGCCGGTGCGCGACAGGCACTCGCTCACTGTATTGATCCGGTGCAATTGGTGGCAGAGGTGTGGGCCGGACATCAGTTGCCGGCTAGCGGTGGACTGATCCCGCCGGGTATGCCCGGTCACACACCTGCGCTTGGGCGTCCGCCGGTATCGGTGACGCCAGCGTTACAAGCGCAGCTCACGCATGCCGAACTTACATTAGCCGCGCTTGATGGCTTTCGCCACACACCGGAATGGCTGTGTAGCCAATGGAAGCAGCAGCTCGGATGTACGGTGCACCGGTGGAACGATCTCACACCCGATCAGCTCTTTGCTGCTCTCGCTAGCGGCGATCTGGCTATGGCTCTGCTAGGCTGGGAATTTGAATATCCCGATCCGCAGCCACTCTTGCACGGCCTGTTCCATTCACAGGGCGCACTGAACGTTGGCGGCTGGCAGGATGCAACCTATGATGCGTTGATTGAGCAAGTCGCGCAGACAGATTTACCACAGCGTCGGCAGCTTTACCACACTGCCGAGCAGTTGCTGATGCAGGCAACCGTTGCGGTGCCGCTCTACTATCATCGGACAACTGGCGTCTTGCGCACACCGTTTACGCTTTCCACCGCCTACCGCCTGGTGCGTGGCGAACGGCCACGCCTCAAGTGGCTGGTGGCGGATCAATCTGCTCGTAACGCAGCAGACGTACCCGGCTCATCCTCATATATACCCAGGCGTCGTGCCGAATATGATCTACGGTAGTGGAATGCACCCTCCGGTACCCGGAATCACCGTGTGGTCGGCATTGGCAACCAGCGCACAGAGGGCAGTCGCACCGGGCGGGCGATCTTTGATATTGTAGCCGGTGAATGGTGCCGAACTGCCGTAGACAAACCAGTTGGCCGGATTCGCCGGTACACCGGCCTGGCTCTCGGTGACCGTGTTAAAGAAAAAGTGAATGTGGCGTCCGGGAAGCTGTGGTGTGTACCCACTGGTGGTAAAGGTGCAGAGGTATTGCGCATCGCTGATGGTGACATTCAGAGGTTGGACTCGATAGATCGTACTCGTCTGACGCAAGGTGAGCGGCACGCGCACTCGCGGCGTCATAACACTCACGCCACTGAATGAGCTGTCAGGTGCCGAAGCAGCACTGTTGCCACTGAATTGATTCCCGTCGATCAAAACAACGGTTGAGCCGGTGGCAGTAGCGGCGCGCTCGATACGAATGGCACCGCCGCTGCCATTGGTGGCGACATTACCGGTAAAGCTGTTTGAGCGGAGAACAACGGTACCGGCATACGTGATGATGCGCACCGCGCCACCACTTCCATTGAGTGCTTCATTGTTAGCAAACGAACTGTTCTCAATCACAACGGTGCTGCCATCACGCACCACGAGTTCGATCGCACCGCCACTCCCGGCCTGGTTTCGATTAAATCGACTATTGATGATGGTGAGATGCGAATTGCCGGTTAGCTCCAGCCTGATAGCCGCGCCATTGGCTACGCCTCCCTGCACCAGGTTGTCGTTGAATTCGAGATTCTCTATACGCATCCGGGCACCATTCGCCAGCGTACCCTGAATACCGACGCCACCGACAGTATTGACACTGTTCGTCAGATCGAGATTCTTGAGCACGACCGTCGCACCATTCAGATTGAAGGGCAAGATATGGTTTCCCGAACCAAGGCTGAGTTCCGATCCTTGATCGGAGTCAAGGGTATAGCCAAGGCTGTACATGGTCGAAGAGTTCGGCTGGTCGTTGCCGCTTTCCTCACAGCGTGCCGTTGAGGAGTCATCGAAGTTGGGAACCCAGCCCCCTTCCAGGACGAGCGATTGGGTAATCGGGGCAATGCTATTACTGGAGCGAAAGCCAATCATGGCTGCGACTACATCACCCGGTTGGGCACGTGCCAACGCTTCGTCGAGATTACCGCAGCCACCGGCGCCGTACAAACGAAAACCGGCCTGTGCGGTGACTGGTGGAAAACCGATGAGGAGCGCAATCAGGAGACCAATCAGCGCAATTCGTCGTCGATCAAACGATAGCATAGAGGTGCCTCCCCCTCGCAATGCTCCTGATGCGCTGAGGGTGAGATGAAGAGGATAAGGGGCGAATCAAAGCATTTCAGGAATAGAATTGATGCTATTCTAGCATTAAAACACCGCCTTGCCTAGAGCCTGTTATGAACTTTGAACCATGAGCGAGACAAACCGATGGGCCAACACGATGGCAAAGGCAACGACATGCAAGCCGGCCAGCGTCGCCGCCACACGTTCGTCGTCACGCACCAGGCGACGGAAG
>NZ_DAOUBI010000068.1:0-2652 GCF_034432675.1 Chloroflexus sp.
CTATGCATTACCCACATGTCACGCTACGTTAGGTAGAACTGCACGCGCTCCCCGTGGCGCAGGCGTCCAGCCCGCGTACAGGCATCATCACCACCGCCGGCAGATGCTGGACGTGACCGCTGGTGCGCAGACACGAACCTGGTGCAACAATACGTCGACGTGCAGGTGTCGCATGTATGCCTGACCGACTCGACGATCGGCACGAGCACATCCAGCACCCCCGTGACCAGGATGGGGAACGGTATGCCACGCGCCGGATCGTGCGCACGGCTGGCGCGGCAGCATGGCTGCCGCACGCCAAACCCTGCGCCACGCCTATGATGCGTGCGTAAGGCAACCCATCCGGCACGTGATAGCACGGCTGGAGCGACACACTGCCACCGGGCCAGTCGCCCACAACAGCAGCCATGGCGATCATACCCGCTGATACGCATGTGGTTGACACCAGGTATGGGTAATGCATAGCCGCGGCGGATGGGAGAGGGGAGGGCAGACGTTTGATCGAGGGCTTCCTGATAGGGTAGACGTTGGGTTCGTTCATCTATCCTGGCCGTCCGTGAATGCCGCCAGGGGCGGGAGCTTGCGCCTGGCTCCTCACTTCAGCAATGGTATCGGCACCATGCGCGCCTCCAGCGCACACTCCCAGCTCCCGGCTGGGGAGCACGCTCATCATCACTCCCCCGACCTGCTCCGGCACGCTGGCAATGCAGTATTCGAGTTATGGGTAATGCATAGGATATACGTGATGGGGGGTAATTGGCCGCCTGGCAGTGCGTCGCTACCGCACACGAACAGATGATACGAGCGGCGTTCCATCCCTACTCTGCATATAGCAGGCCGTAGCACCTGCACCAGGATGACTATGGCGATCTGAAGATTGGGTGGTATGATTAACTCCAAGGCATGAGGTTGAAACGGCCAGGTATACGGCAGACATTGAATAAACAGAGACAGCCGGTGTATACCGGCTGTCTCTGCTTCCGCCTTGTTGGCGGGCCCGACGGGATTCGAACCCGCGACCTCCACCTTGACAGGGTGGCATCCTAACCGCTAGACGACGGGCCCTGGTGACCCCAGCGGGATTCGAACCCGCGATCTCCACCTTGAGAGGGTGGCGTCCTGGGCCGCTAGACGATGGGGCCAACCCGCTCAACACGCTGAGAGTATACCACAGGTTCGCAAAGATTGCAAATCGGGCTTACGACAGAACATATCATCCCCGAATCGGTGTCGTATTGGCTCAGGCGTGACTGTAGTCATCCCCGATTATCGCAGCCGATGACTAAAGATTAGCCACCCGCTACTTCTCGCGGCGACCGTATCACCCTATTCTTGTGATAGGAAGAACATATCTTATCAGCGTTCGAGGAGATCATCATATGGCACGCACCGTTCCGGCAACCGAACCAAAGTTGGAGAAGTCGCCACTTGAAAAGTTTGTGGTTCTGCTGATTGTCGTCTTACCGTTTCTGGGCACTATTTATGCGATGGTCATGCTCTGGCAGCAATATGTGGACTGGCTCGACGTGACGTTAATGCTGGTGCTGTATGTGATTTCTGGTCTGGGCATTACCATCGGCTTCCACCGCATGCTCACCCACAAAAGTTTTGAAACCAGCCGCCCACTCAAGGCCCTCTTCTTGATCATGGGATGTATGGCCCTGGAAGGTGATCCCACATCGTGGGCTTCCACCCATATTCAACACCATGCCCACTCTGACGACGAAGATGATCCGCACAGCCCGCTTGAGGGTCTCTGGCATTCGCACGTCGGCTGGCTCTTCACCCACAAGAACAATATCGAGATGTACGGCAAATGGCTTACCAAGGATCCGACAGTGGTCTGGGTAACCAAGACATGGTACGTGTGGGCAGCCCTCGGCATTATCATTCCAACCCTGATCGCCGGTTGGAGCGGCTTAATCTGGGGTGGTCTGGTACGGATCTTCCTGACCCACCACATTACCTGGAGCGTCAATTCGATTTGTCATACCTTCGGTCGCCGCGACTACAACACACGCGATGCCAGCCGCAACAACTTCATCGTTGGGCTGCTTGCCTTCGGTGAAGGCTGGCACAACAATCATCACGCCTTCCCCCGCTCGGCCTTCCACGGTCTGCAATGGTGGCAGATTGACATCTCGGCCTACATCATTCGGGCACTAGAGAAGGTTGGGCTGGTGTGGAACGTACACCGTGTGAAGCCAGAGGATTTGCGTAAGCGCCAGCGCACCCCGGCTCTGCACGAAGTGATGGGTGACTGATCAATAAATAGTTTACAGTTCGGAAGCGCAGTGCAAGAGATTGCACTGCGCTTTTGTTGCAGATATGACTATTCTTGCTGTTGACAGGCTGTTTTCCTGACCAGAGCACAAAATCCTCTCACCCTGCTCTCCCCATTTGACGAAGATCGACATAAGTATTACCATTGTGCACAACACGTTTGCTGGCGAGAGAAGACGAACGGGCAGCGTCGCCCACGGCTGGCCGGGCACAGGTGATCATTCATAAGAACGCGGTGCATGATGAATACCGCAGGTCGATGCGACGCATATGCCTGAGCAACAAAAGTCTGTTATACCAAATCGTCATGACACCATCGCAAGCTCGGCTTCAACGAGATAGGCATAGCCACTGAGGGAGTGGAGGCGC
>NZ_DAOUBI010000069.1:0-5591 GCF_034432675.1 Chloroflexus sp.
CAGCATCTGCCGGCGGTGGCGAGGATGCCTCCACGCAGGCTGGAAGCCTGCGCCACGGGGAGCGCTTGCAGTCCACCTTAACGCAACGTGACATGTGGGTAATGCATAGCCTACGGATGGGCGGGTTGTAGAGGAGCAGGTTGTGAACCCGCCCCTACGAACGGACAGTAGGGGCAGGTTGTGAACCTGCCCCTACGGGTTTGTCGTGAATGGCTTCATGGTTGTTCATCAGTCCAGTGAGGGGGTTGTCTCTATCGAACGGCTGCTGCGGCAGCCACGCTGCTGTATTCCACACCTCGCGACCCGAATAATCCTGCCTGTCAACGGTATTCGCGCTGAAACGTGAGACCACTGCGTGCGGAGTGGAAACACGACTCTGCGCAGCACACTCATCCATTCCAATACGCCAGGGCACCCTTTCGGATGCCCTGGCGTCGTTACCCGCTCAACGAGGCCTCACCCTCATTCATTGCCCACCATACCGCCAGCGCAGGTAGTGCTGTCCGACATTGCCCATCTCAACCCGCCAGTTGGGATCGTTGTCAGGGGTGTAGGTGAGTACACGCCGTTCAAAGGCCTGGATCAGGACATCTTTTTCAACCCCGCCAACTTTTACTCTGGCCCAGTATGGTTCGCTGATCGGTAAGCCCATGACGAAGACCCAGTCGATGATCTGGCGATTGACGTAGCGGCCATTTTCAAGCACGACCCCTTGCTGGGCAAAGTAGTCGAGGAAGACCTGGGGAATGTTGTGGCCGAGGGTTGATTCGTAGCTGCCAATGCGGACCTCGTACCGTCCCAGATCAGGACGTTCGCTCACGCTTCCGTCGCGGCTGAGGAAGGCGGTCACTACCTGCCCGCTCCGATCTGGGGCACGTCCCGTCTGCACCGGGAAGGCTACACTGCGCAGGGTGGTGTAAGTCGGCGCGTTGGGATTTACTGCTGCCGGATCGCCGGCAACAGCTTCATCCGCCGGGGTGCGATCTTCAAATTGGGCATCACCAAGCTGTATTCGTCCGGTAAGCATTTCAACCACGAGTAGGCCGTTCGTGACATACCACTGATTGCGCGGTGCATTTGGGTTGTTGATCTCCATCCGACTCTTGTCGAAGTACTGTACCAGTCGACTCCCACCAGGGCTTTGGGCATACGGTTCGCGCATCGCACCGCTGATCGGCTGTGGCCCCCAGATCCACGAGCGTGGTCGTAAGCCGGGTGCGCCGCCGGCCACCGGCTGATCGGTGCGCTGCCAGACATTACGCATCGCGTCGTCGGCGAAGGCACCGTTGGGTGGTACGAATCCGCCGCTGGCCGCTGGTTGCGATGGCGCTACCGGCTGTTCAGCTCCTGGGCGGTAGATCAGGTAGATCGGTCGCGGCCCAACGTCGAGTGTCAAGAAGCCGCCTGACGTAGCCTGTTGTCGCTGTGAACCATCACGGTCAATAACTGTCACAACGGCATCGGCACTGGGAATCCGTACCCGACCACCATCGACTGCCCAGACAACCTCGACTACACCATTGCCGCCGGCAAAACGAGCTGCGTAGGCTTCTGGCCCGCTGTAGCCGGTCAGATCATCGAGATAGATCACCCCTTCGCCGGTACGACTGTCTGGATCGTCGTCGATCACGATTGCCTGCAAGGTGATCTCGCCATCGAGCTTGCCATCAACGAAACGGATGCGGTTCCCCGGCTCAACTGGGCCATTGATGGCAGCAACAAGCTGTTGCCAGCCAGTTGGCCCAATCTTCCCCAACCGGTATTGGAGAATCTCGCCCTGCGTATCGCGCAGTTGCACTTTGAGATCGAAACTACTCCCGTCACCGTACACCCAGATGCCAATCTGGGTTGTGCCGGCGGGAAAGCTGATAGCTTCACGAGGGGTAAAACTTACGTAGTCATTCCCTCCGGTTGTGAAGCGATAGCGCACCTCGGCTGCACCGCTACCACTACGTACCTGGGCACTGCTCCATCCAATCGAACCGTTGCCAACCGGGAAGGTCTGCCAGTTTAGCGACCATTCAAAATCGAATGCAATCCGTGCCTCGCTCAATCTACGCACACCGAGTGGCTGGCGTCCACCTACCTGCTGGTTGAGTGTGCGGAATGCGTTGAAAGCCGGTTTGAACTGACTGTAGTCGGCCTGACCATTGCCGTAGCGAAGCAAACCGTAAGCGTTGTACGGCACGCCATTGCGCAGTTGCATATCCTTGAAGCGAAACATAATGACCCGTTCGACGCCGGCCTGACGCAGCAGCGCCATCGCCCGGATCAGATAATTGGCCTGCGTCTCGCTGTCAACAAACTGCGCACCAGTTCGATCACTCTCGCTATCGGCCCAGCCGAACTCAGTGACCCAGATCGGCTTTGGCCCCAAGCGGGCAGCCAGGGTCTGGATCGCACCAATTCCAACACTATCAATCGAACCGGCTTCAGGGCCGAGTGGATCGGTGTAGGGGTGGAGGGCAATGATGTCGAACGCATTCCAGGCACCGTTATCGGCCAGTGCCTGCAAGAACGATCCGGCAGGTTCGGGGGAGACGATCCCGGCTGCCAGCACGGTTGCACCGGGATCGGCGGCTTTGATCGCCGGATAAACCGCACGGAGCAGTGCAGCATACGCAGCCGGATCGGGGGCCGGACGCCAGTAAACCGGATTGTCAGGTTCATTCCAGATCTGCCAGTAGCGTATCCGATCTTTGTAGCGATTCACGACCGTCGCAACAAAACCGGCAAAGAGTTGCGGGTCAGGCGGGTAGAAACTGCCCTGCTCTGGCGGAATACCGTCATCTGCCGGGCTTGGTGTACCCCATCCCACTGCCGGATTAAACAGACCAACAATATTCATTCCGCGCCGCGTCAGTTCATTGACTGCCCGGTCGGTGAACGTCCAGTCATACTGGCCAGGACGCGGTTCGATGCGTCCCCACTGAAATTCCTCCCGCACCCAGCCCAGCGCACTTTGTGAGATCACGTCTGCCGGTTGATGCAATGAGTCGGGGAATGGGTAGGTTGTGGCGATGTGCGTATTAGCACCAAAAGCTGAGGGGCTAGCCGATTGCGCGGTTACTAGGGCAGAGGGCCAACCCACCAGGAAAAGGCTCATCAACAAGAGAAGGTTGATATAACGGGCATGATGCATACAGAGACTCTCCCTTTTAAGCAAAACATACCTGACGAAAGCAGTATATATGACTGACGAAACCAAAATGGTAAAAATTTACCACATTCTTGCACTGCAATGGACGCAGCTACTCGGATCAGGGGTTTGTCCGGGGCAAACTACACATGCAAATTGGGAGAGGGCAGGTAATGTTCTCTCTCCCCGTGCTTAACCTGGCGGAGAGTGGGCTTTCTGTTTAGCGTAAGATCAACGGTACCATCACCTGATGATAGGACGGTGACGGAATCTCGATGGGGAGAGTATAGGCCGGTGAGAGACGACCGGCACTATCAACAAAACGTACATACATCGCTGGCATCGTCGTTGTTGTCGTCACTGTCATGAGTGACAATTCGCTGCTTAGCGGGAGTAGCAGGGTTGGTTGATACGGCAATCGGAGTGGATTGTGAAAATCACGTGCAATGCTCAATTCAATGGCCTGAGTGTCCGCCGGTGCTTGCAATTGGATCATCAGCGTTGTATCATCAAGTTGAGCGGGAGCCGGAATGTGATAGTCGGGCATCGGCCCTAATCCGCTGACAGTAAAGGTCTGCGTGATCGGGGTTGCGGCATTACCCGCCGTATTAAACGCACGAAACTCAACCTCATACGTTCCATCGTACAACGGCAACTCGATCTGCGCTGTTTCGCGGCGGCTATCGAAGCTCCCGTCGGTCGGCAATACCAACTGCCATTCGCCATCGCCAACCTGATACTCAATGGCCGTAATTTGATTAACGCTTGCATCAGGTTGGACCGGTGAAGGGTATGGCAGATCACGGGCTGTCAGTTCAACAACCGGTCGCTGGCTGACCGCCTGGAGATTGACCGTTAGCGAGAGCGCAGGTGTCGTATCAAGCACATCAATCACGCCATCGTCGTCGCTGTCGCGATAACCGAGTTGATGCCGGGCCGAGGTGTCAACTGCACCGGTGATAAAGCTGTCGATCAATTCGTGCATGATGCTTGGCTCATTGGTGCCACAATTGTTGAACATACTGTTCGTGGTTGGGGTAAACAGGTAGCCACTGCGTTGATCACAGCTAACCCCGGCAACACTGTACTGATCGAGTGCACCGAAGAGATGGGCAAATTCGTGCGCGATAACCGATCGGAGCCAATATGTTTGATATGGCCCACCATCGGAGGTAATGACGCTGAACGGGCCGTTCAGGTAAGCGTAAGCAAAGCGGCCATCGGCAAAGTAACCATCGTCGTTCGCGCTATTGACGATGAAGAAGATTGCTGCCCAGTCAGTGCCACGCTGTTCACGCACATCGAATAAGGCCATGTATGCCTGCTCGAAGTAGTTTGCGCTGATATAACCTAACTCACCTAAGACATCACTAATCCAGAGACCCTCCTGCGCCAGTCCATAGCGAATTGGCTCATATCGAGTCGGAACAACTCGCACAGAGAGGTCAAACTCCAACCGGGCAGCCGGCAATCGTTCGCGCCACCAGTCGAGCGCGGCCTGCGCCTCATTCACAATCTGATCTACCTGCGCAGCGTTCCAGTCTTCGGTGGAAGGATCGAGGGCACCGGTGCTTTCCGGCAAGATAAGCTGAACAGCAACCCATCCGGCCAGATACTGACTCGGCAAACGAGGCGAGAGTTGGTCATCGTCCACCGCAAATGATAGTGTAGCCGGTGGCGGAGCTATCAGCGCATCACCTGCGGGTAATGGTAATTCTGGCTGAGGGCCAGGAGCTGCGTAAAGTACAGTCAGTGGCGCTACCAACAGGCAGAATAGAAGGCTGAATAGAAACCTGGTGCGCATAGCGGCCTCGCCTGGCTAGGATGAGAATGAAGAGCAAAGCCGTTCTCTCAATGTCAAGGTACATCGGAAAGGGGTACATGCCCAGAGGCGAAAGAGTCCCGTTGTGGCGAGACCGGTATAACTAGACGGGAACTATGACAGGTAGGAACGTTGTACTAAGAGCTTTCCCGGATAACTCTTACAGGGGATAGGAGATAGGAGATAGGAGGTAGGAGATAGAAGGTTAGAAGGTAGGAGATAGAAGGTAGAAGGTAGGGGTATAGAACAGACGCATGAACGCTTGCCAATCGCCAACGACAGCACATCCTGCTTCCAGACTGCCGGTATGGCAGCGAGGAGAACTGACAACCATCTCCAGTGCCATCACGCACTGGAGATGGTTGCCTTACCCACTCGTCATGCGCGTAGCGCAGCGTGTGGAGTGCGGCAGCCATGCTGCCGCGCCAGCCATGCTTACTACTTACGATCCGGTGCATGGTACACCGTTGACCCGGATAGTCACGCGGATACGGTGTGTGCCTGTCACGCTCCAGAAAACGGTTGGCAATGAATTGAGATAATTTCTGGTAGATGGTAACTACCTACGTCCCTGTGATGAGTGAGACTGGCTGATGGGCGAAGAGCGTGCGCAACGTCGCAACGATAGTG
>NZ_DAOUBI010000070.1:0-13655 GCF_034432675.1 Chloroflexus sp.
CCATCCACCAGCACGCAACCGAGAGTCACCAGCATCTGCTCCCGACTCTCGTTATCCCTCCTGCGTCCACGAAAAAGCCAAACTCCAGCGCGGGTTCTCAACCCGCCCCTACGGACGTTGCATCGACCCTTTCACCCAGTACCATACACGGGATGCGGCGAAAGCGAGAGTGCGGCCTGGTGCGTGCCATACAATATTACGATGCAGCGATGACCTTTGGGCTGAATTGATGTTATGATGAATCATAGCACGTATCCGTTATGCCCTGGAATAACGCACCATGACTCTTGCGCACGAATCGGTCTGGATACTCGGTGATCAACTCAGCCCCCACCATCCCGGTCTGGTAGCCGGAAGGCGGGTCGTGATGATCGAGGCGCTGGCCCGTCTCAATCAGCGACCGTATCACCGCCGCAAACTTGTGCTCATTATCAGTGCAATGCGTCATTATGCCGGCGAGTTACGCGCCGCCGGTTATGAGGTTGATCTGCGCTCTGCGCCGGATTTTCTCAGCGGGTTGCGCGATCATGCTGCGACCTTCGGGGTGCGCCATCTGATCTGCATGGCTGCCGCCGAGTACGATACCCGTCAGTTTCAACAACGCCTGGAACACGAGCTGGGCATTCCCGTCACCATGCTGCCCAATACCCTCTTCCTGGTGGAACGCCACCCACCGACCCGTTCACCAGCACTGATGGAGCCATTCTACCGGGCAATGCGCCGACAGACCGGGCTGTTGATCGAGCCGGATGGCGAACCGACCGGCGGTGTCTGGAATCTCGATCACGAAAACCGGCGGCGCTACGATGGTCGTCCGGTTCCAGCACCGGTACGTTTTCCGGCAGATGCGATCACGCAGCAGGTGATTGCCGATCTGGCGCACAGTTGTCCGAATGCCATCGGTTCAGCGGATGATTTTGATCTGCCGGTCACACGAGCGCAGGCACTACTTGCGCTTGACGATTTTATCGCGCATCGGCTGGCCGACTTTGGCCCGTTTGAAGATGCGATGAGTGCCGATCACGACCTGCTCTTCCACTCCCAGCTCTCGCCGCTGCTCAACATTGGCCTGCTCGATCCGCTGGAGACAGCAACTGCCGCTGTAGAGGCGTATCACGCGGGCAAAGCTCCGCTGGCGTCGGTCGAAGGTTTTGTACGGCAGATTATCGGCTGGCGCGAATACATCTACTACCGTTACTGGGAATTGATGCCCGATTTGTTGTTGGCTAATGCATGGCAGGCAGAACGACCGTTGCCGGGCTGGTACTGGAATGGCGAAACACGGATGCACTGTTTAAGCTGCGTAATTAAGAAGGTATTACGCAGCGGTTATTGCCATCATATCGAGCGGCTGATGGTGCTGTGCAACTTTGCGCTGCTGGCCGGAATTCGTCCCCAGGAGGTAAATGCCTGGTTTCTCGAATGCTACATTGATGCGTATGAGTGGGTTGTCACGCCTAACGTTATCGGCATGGGCTTGAATGCCGATGGCGGACGAACTGCGACCAAGCCTTACATTGCCAGTGCAGCGTATATTGACAAGATGAGTGACTACTGTCGGGGATGTTTTTACGACCGCAAAGCGCGTACCGGGCCACGCGCCTGCCCATTCAATACGCTGTACTGGCATTTTTTGATTATGCATGAAGCCACACTCCGTGCCAATCCACGGCTGGGGCCGGCAGTGCTCGGCCTGCGCCGGATCACCGAAGCGGAGCGCCAGGCGATTATGGCTCAGGCCGCGACCATTCTGGCGCAGATCGAAGCACTATGAGGGGGCTGGTATCAGCTCAAAGGAGATACCTGCTGACAAGTGGCGAACCAATGATGGAACATGCTTATGCCCAACAACTGCACCGCGCTGGCGTGTGTTGCCGGTGAGCTGAAGGTGCCGGCTTAACTGACTGAAACGTGGACATTGGTTAAGGAAATTATTAGATCAAACATTCTATCCGCCCCTGAACTGGCGCCAACACGGCTTCCACCCTCTCCATATGGACGGGCAGCGCTGGCTATGTACGCACATGCTATAGCGAGTTGCTCTATGGGAGCCTGGATGGGGTCGGCTCCGATCATTATGCGTAAAATCCGTCCGTAGAAGGTTTACGTCGGGTTTGGCGAATGCTATATTGAGATTGTTGCACCAGGGCCAGGTGTGGATCGGCTGCCGCCGGGGGAGAAATGCTGACCGCAGGTCTTGAAGATGCAAACCAAACAGTGCTATAATCCAGGTAACAGTTATATCGTCATATTTAGTCAAAGGAGACAGCTATTAACGAGTTGCGCACCCACGACGGAAAACGCTTATACCCAACGGCTGTACCACGCCGGCGAGCATTGCTGGTAGGGGCTGAAATTGCCAGCATGCGCAGTCCCTGGCCGGTCGAAGACTCGCTCGATGAGCTGGCGTTGCTCGCTCAGACGGCAGAGCTAGAGGTGGTCGGTCGTATTTTCCAACGCCTACCCGAACCACAACCAAAGTTTTTCATCGGCCCCGGTAAGGTCAAAGAGGTGGCTGCGTTGCGCGAGCAGACGCAGGCCGACTTGATCGTGTTCGATGATGAACTCAGTCCGGCGCAGACCCGTAACCTCGAAGAAGAGCTTCAGACCCAGGTCATTGATCGCACGGGGTTGATTCTGGATATCTTTGCCCGCCATGCGCGTACCCACGAAGGGCGGCTTCAGGTTGAACTGGCGCAGTACCAGTATCTGCTGCCGCGTCTGCGTCGTCAGTGGACGCACCTTGAACGTCAGGCCGGTACCGGTGGTACGGCAGCAGGTGGTGTGGTTGGTCTTCGTGGCCCTGGTGAGACGCAGCTTGAAATTGACCGCCGGTTGATCGAGCGGCGGATTGCGTGGTTGAAAGATCAGTTGGCTGATGTTCACCGCCACCGGGAATTGTACCGCCAGCGCCGGCGGCAAACCGGTATTCCGGTGATTGCCCTTGTTGGCTATACCAACGCCGGCAAGAGTACGCTGCTCAACGCAATGACCGGGGCTGATGTGCTGGCAGAGGATAAGCTGTTCGCCACGCTAGACCCCACAACCCGCCAGGTGCTGTTGCCCGGCAATATTGTGGCGTTGATGACCGATACGGTCGGTTTCATCCAGAAGCTCCCGCCGCAGCTTGTGGCTGCGTTTCGGGCTACGCTGGAGGAGATCGAGGAGGCGGATCTCCTGCTGCACGTGGTTGATGTCACGCATCTCAATGCCCAGGAACACGCCCAAACGGTTGAGCAGACGCTGCGGGAGTTGGGGGTGGATCACAAGCCGGTTTTGACCGTGCTCAATAAGATTGACTTGCTCGAAGGGGCGACGGCGGAGGATGTCGGGCAGATTGCGGCTGAGATGGGTTTGCCAACCGATATTGTCGCTGTTTCGGCCCAACGAGGGTGTGGGCTGCAAACGTTGGGTGAGCGCATTGTGGCGATGCTGGCCCAGCGTATGGTGCGGGTTGATGCCTATATTCCCTACCAGCGGAACGATCTGGTTGCGCTCTGGCGGCAGCGCGGCGTTATTGAGGTGGAGGAATTTGAGGGTGATGGTGCCCATATCGTTGGGCGCTTACCTCCGGCGCTCGCTCCCCAGTTTGCCCGCTTTGCCCGTAGCTCGTTGTGAGTGGAAAAACGGTCTGTACCCGCTCTGGGTAATGAAGCAGAATGCACGTCAATTGTAGGATGTGGTTCGACGATTGATGTGTGTTCTGCGTTATCGTGATGTGTACCGATTAGATAATCTGGCCGGTTATGCTGCGCTATCTCCGCCTGTTTGTTCTCTTTGTGCATAACAGTTTACAAATCGCGCTAGAGTATCGGGTCAACTTTTTGACCTCGCTCTTCCAAAGTGTGCTCTGGTTGTTGTGGGGTGTGTTGGGCACGCTGGTCTTTTTTCAATTCACCGGTACCCTCGGTGGCTGGACGCTGCCCCAGGCGCTGCTGGTGGTCGGCATGTTCCGCATTTTTGAGGGTTTGATTGACGGGATCATGCGGCCCAACATCACCCGGATCGTTGAACATATTCAAAAGGGAACGCTGGATTTTGTGCTGGTGAAGCCGGTTGACAGTCAGTTTATGGCGTCCCTGCGCCAGATCAATCTGATGGTATTGCCTGATTTTCTGGTCGGGTTCGGTCTGATTATCTACGGTCTCTGGCTTGGTCAAATCTGGCCGACGCCATTCCAGCTCCTTGCCTTTCTCTTCTTGCTGGCCTGCGGTATGGTGATCGCGTATGCGATCTGGATGTTGCTGGTCACCACCGCCTTCTGGCTGGTACAGGTCGAGAATGTCACCGAGCTGCTCACTGCGATCTATGAAACCGGTCGTTTTCCGGTGACAGCGTACAGCCAGTGGTTGCGTCTGGTGCTGACCTTCGTGATTCCGATTGCCTTTTTGACCACCTTTCCGGCGGCAGCCTTAATCGGCTTACTCGCTCCCTTCTATCTGTTACTGGCACCGATTATCGCCGGTATCCTCTTGCTGGCGTCACGCGCTTTCTGGCGGGTCGGTCTGCGCTCGTATACCAGTGCTTCGTCGTAGCGCTGCTGCGTCACCGCTGAACAACCCGCCGATACCAACCGCTTACCCTCAGTCTGCGACCGCCAGGCCCAGGGCTTCACGGGCTGCGCCGACGACGAACAGCGAGCCGGTGACACAGATCAGATCATCATGTCCCGCCAGCGCCTGTGCAGTCGCCAGCGCTTCAGCCACGACCGGCACAATCTGAATTGGTGCGTTGGTGAAGGGGGCAACCTCGGCGGCAACCCGGTCGAGATCCATCGCTTTGGGGTGGTTCGAGCGGGTGATAATCACGTGGGCTGCCTGCGGCGCCAGGGCAGCGGCGATAGCCGCAATGTCTTTATCGCGTGAGGTGCCGAGCACGAGAATAAACTGCCGATGCGGTAGCTCGTCGCTAATGGCTTGCCACAATTTCTGCGCCGAGTCGCCGTTGTGGGCGCCGTCGATAAGGATGCGAGGCGGGCCGGCAATCAACTCGAAACGTCCCGGCCAACAGGCTTCGGCGAGACCACGCCGGATGGCCTGGTCATCAATCGGCACTCCCTGATCACGCAACAGCAGGGCAGTCCCCATTGCCAGACGAGCATTTTCGCGCTGGAAGCCACCGCGCAAGCGCCCCGGTTGCGGTGGGGCCGGATAGGTGAGCGGTTGACCAGACGCCAGCCACGGTTCAACCGCGTGTTCAGCGGCCAGCCAGAGCGGGGCACCGACCGTCTGGGCTTCGGCGGCGAAGACAGCGGCTGCTTCCGGGTGTTGTGGTACGGTAATCGCCGGTCGGCCTGGCCGCATAATACCCGCTTTGTTGTAGGCAATGTCGTGCAGCGTTGGCCCCAGAATCGCCATGTGGTCGTAGCTGATCGACGAGATCACCGCGACGAGCGGAGTGATAGTCGCCGCAGCATCGAAACGTCCCCCCAGACCGACCTCAACGACCGCCAGATCGACGTGAGCTGCTACAAAATGATGCATCGCCATCACAAACCCAATGTCAAACGTACTAGGCCGACCGTAGGTAGCGGTGTCAAGGGCGTCAACAATCGGTTGCACATCCCGCACAAGCTGAATCAGCGTCGCCTGAGAGATCAGTTCGCGATCAATCTGGATGCGTTCGCGATACGAGCTAAGGTGGGGCGATGTCCACAAACCCACCCGTAAACCGGCGGCGCGAGCCATAGCTTCAATCAAGGCGCAGGTACTCCCCTTCCCTTTGGTACCGGCAACGACAACCGCCGCCAGTTGTTGATGTGGATTCCCGGCAATGCCCAGTAATGCCCTGAGCCGGGCCAGCGATCGCGCCGCAATCGCCGGATCGGGTGACCCCTGACGAGTAGGATCGATGAAACTGTAGATGTAATCGAGAGCTTCCTGATAAGTTGTAATCTGCATATCCTGCTTTTCCTGCCCTGTGCTTGCCCGGAACCAGCCGGTAACCGCAACAATGTGTTGATCCATCATACCATTGACCGGAAGGTGGTGGTCTGAGATGGCATTGATCACGATCCGTAAGTAGCATCAGCCGTAGGGTGCGCCGGGGCAAACCTTCGCCCTGTGCCAGGGAGCAGAGCACGACTGGCACTGAATGTTGCTCCTGCACGTGCAGGCACATCCTGAGCGGGGCGGAACGGGGTTGACAGGCTGTGTCATATCGTCTATGCTGAACGACACGAACAGGTGAGCAGAGGAGAGCGATGACACTCAATCTGGCTGCGCTGAGTGAACAATTGCGGGCAATGGGGCAAAATGCCGCCCGTTCGGTTGCACAACGAGAGGATCGGATTGCAAAGATTGTCACACGCTATCTCAACGAGGTGGAGAATAAGCAGCGTTGGGCGGATGCTGTGCGTCTCAGTGCAACCTCGGCGCACTGGTTGCTGGCCGAACCGGTTGAACCGCTCGATACCATCGGTCGGATAGCGACCCTTCCCACCGATTATGCGGTCGTGGCCACTGACGGCTCGCATATTGATGTGGATCGGCACGGCGAGGTCAGTTGCTACCTGATCAACATCGGCCAGGTCTACCTGCGCTACGGTGCGCACCCGGAAGCGTACCTGGAGTCATCACCACGGCTCTACTTCAGCGAGGACGACCTGTACCTTCACGAGGATACTCGTCGTATCCCGGTAGAGGGGGCTGTGTTAAGCGTGCGTCGTGATGTCGAAGAGGGCGTGGCATTAGGCCGGTTTGCGGCAACGTACCTCCACGATACAACCATTCCCCGGCTGGCGCTCCAGGACGGCACATTAATCCGTTGGCCACTAGCAAATGCCGACGAGTTCGTCCGTGATCATTTTTTAGCTCAGTACCTTGATTACCTGGAGCGGATGCGGAAGATCTGTATCCCGGTAGCATCGTATATCAGTCGCACCCGCTCGCCGGAGGTGATGGGATTGATGCGTCTGATGTTCTGCCCGGATGTGAATGTGTCCGAGCAGCGCGGGGCACATTGCGCACAGTGTAGTGATGCAAACCAAGGCAAGACGCCATCGTGCATGATCTGCCAGGATTTAATTGATGCCGATCTCTTTGCCACCAGATTGCAAGAAGGTGAGCGCAGCCCGATCTTTCGCTCGTGGAGTCGGATCAGCATCGAAGGGTATCGCGATCATCAAATACATTTCTTCTTCCTGCGGATTGGGCGCGAGCTGGCGCGGATCGAAATACCGGCGTGGGTTGCCGGCCAACCAGATATGGTTGCACAGGTGCATGCTCTGGTGTACGATCAGGCAATGCGCGGTCAGGGCTATCCGGTTGTATTGCAACGTGCCCACGAACAGGCCGTCATTCGCAGTGCCGAGCGGCGGGTCTTCGAGCAGATGGTAGCCGGGGTTTTGCGCCAGGCTGAGGTACCAACCGGTTTTTCGGCAAAGCGTGAGCGTAAGCAGTTTATTCAGGGATAACCTATGCAATCGGGAGCACAGAATGGTCGGATCGGCGAGGTCATCGAGTCGTCAACCATCCACTTCGTGGCTGCGACGTATGAACTCCTCGCCTCGCCACCGTTTGGATCACTGGTACGGGCAACCACGACCGAGCAGGGATTACACGTCTACGGTTTGATCTACGACATTCATACCGGCAGTCGCGAGCCGGGTGGGCGGGCAATCGTGCGTGGGCGAACGTACACCGGACGTTATCTGTACGACGACGAGATTTATCGCGCCCATCCCGATCTTAGTGTCGTGTTGCAAACCGAATTTACGGCGTTGATCGTTGGCTATACCCTGCATGGGGGCTTGATCCAGCGCTTGCCACCACAGCCGCCACCCGTCCACTACTCGGTGTATCCTTGTCCGAACGAGGAATTAGCGGCGTTTGGTGAGCATCTGGACTTCTTGCGAACTGTGTTGCTGGCACCTGGCCTACCCGCCGACGAGTTGCTGACAGCGGCGGTACGGGCGATTGCTCTGGCCCGACGTGATGGCCCGGCCTATCTGGTGCGGGTCGGTCGTGAACTTGCCCGGTTGCTGAAAGATGACTATGATCGGTTGACGGCACTCCTGCACCGTTTGCGTCCCTGATGTGATAAGACACTTTCTTAACAGAGTTGTGATCGCTTTGCAAGAGAATGAATGGAAAAAGCCATGCTCCTCCTCGATGCTGCCTTTCAGGTTGATGCCAATCCACTGCCCGGTGCTGCGGAGGTCGCAAAAGCTGCGGAAGCACTCGGTTTTGCCGCACTCTGGGCACCAGAAACAGCGCACAATCCGTTTCTGGCTCTGACCATCGCTGCCGAGCATACGCAACAGCTAACCATTGGCACGGCAGTGGCAATCGCATTCCCGCGTAGCCCAATGGTCACGGCGCAGATTGCGTGGGACCTGGCCGGGTTCAGTGGTGGGCGCTTTATTCTCGGCCTGGGCACCCAGGTTAAAGCCCATATCGAACGTCGCTTCAGTAGCGTATGGGATTCGCCCGTCGGGCGGCTGCGCGATTATATCGGTGCGCTAAGCGCCATCTGGCACTGCTGGCAGACTGGGGGGAAGCTCGATTACCGTGGCCAGTACTACCAGCACACACTCATGACGCCGTTCTTCAGCCCTGGCCCTATCGCCCATCCCGACATCCCGATCTATATCGCCGGTGTAAATACCGGGCTGGCGCATCTGGCCGGTGAGGTGTGCGATGGCTTTCACGCCCATCCCCTCACCAGTGCCCGCTACCTGCGCGAGGTGTTGCGGCCGCAAATCGCCGCCGGCGCGACGGCTGCCGGTCGCGATCCCTCAGCCTGTGCGATAGCCGGCAGCGCACTCGTCATCACCGGGAACGACAAGACCGAACGCGAGCGGATGCGGGCAATGGTACGGCAGCAGATTGCCTTCTACGCTTCAACCCCAACCTACCGGGCCGTTTTATCCTGTCATGGATGGGATGCGGTGGGTGAAGAATTATCGCGTCTGGCAGCCCAACAGCGCTGGGCCGAGATGACCGGTCTGATCGATGATGCCATGGTAGCAACCTTTGCCGTCGAAGCCGATCCTGCCGATCTGCCGGCGGCCCTCAAGGAACGCTACGAAGGGCTGCTTGATCGAGTCGCCCTCTACATACCGTTTATTCCTGGGGAACGAGATGACTTCTGGCGTCATCTAACAACGTCACTGAATGGTCGATAGGCGATGGCTGGTGTCTTCTCACAACTCGATCTGACCCCGACTCGGCTCGAACTGGCACGGCGCGTGCGGATGGCGCGTAGCGATCTGATCGATTTGACCAGCAGCAACCCGACGACGCAGGGATTGATCTTCCCTGCCGACATCCTGGCGAATGCAGCCACGCCCTACTGGTCAACCCGCCGCTACCATCCCGATCCACGGGGTGATCTGGCAGCGCGCACGGCTATCGTAACGTACTACGCCCGTCGCTCGCCGCCCCTGATCCTGACGCCCGACGATGTCTTTCTCACGGCCAGCACCAGCGAAGCCTACAGCCTGCTCTTCGCATTGCTGGCCGACCCCGGCGACAACCTGCTGGTGCCGAATGTCACCTATCCACTGTTCGAGTACCTCGCTGCTCTGCGCAACCTCGAATTGCGTTCCTACCAGCTTGATGAAGAACGAAACTGGCGGATCAACGCCCGTTCGCTTCGTCGGCTGGCCGATGAGCGAACACGGGCGATTTTGATTGTGTCGCCCCACAATCCAACCGGTACCATCATCGATGCGCCAATCGCGACGCTCGATCTCCTGGGTATTCCAGTTATTTGTGACGAGGTCTTTGCACCGTTTACCTATGCTGCACCGACCACGCCACCCCTGGCGGCGCTCCATCCAGATCTACCGGTTTTCACCCTTAACGGCATCTCGAAACTCTTTGCCCTACCCGACCTGAAATTGGGTTGGATCGCACTCAACCAGCCGGCTCGTCAGTTTGCCGCGCGGCTGGAACTGTTAAACGATACCCTACTGGGGGCGAATGCGCTGAGTCAATATCTCTTGCCAACCCTGTTCGCTCAGGGCGAACCGTTCGTACAGGTGATGGTCGAACGGGTACGGGCAAACCTGACACTGGCGCTGCAACGGTTTGCCGATCATCCGCGCATCCGTGCCCGACCGCCTGCCGGCGGCTACTATCTCTTCCCGGCCATTGACGGGTGGGAAGACGAAGAGGCGCTGGTGCTCTTCCTGCTCGACCAAGGAGTCTTTGTCCATCCCGGCTACTTCTACGGCGACGTGCCGGGTTGCCATCTCATGCTGTCCGCACTCTGCGAACCTGAACGCTTTGCGTTGGGGGTCGAACGCCTCTGTACGGCGTTGGCGTAAACACTTTCTTTTACACTTGACGACGATTGATCGTAGAGAATCGCTCATTCTATCGGTCAGACTATTGCAGATGATCCTATCGTCGTGTATAATGCTTCCAATCGACTTGCCGGTACTGGCTTCAGAGACAGGAAAGCAATGACCACTCTTTTGCAGCGCCGATCTGCCAGTCAACGGTCGTCAACCTCACCGATACAGCGTACCGGTGATAGTGATCTGCTGCAACATTTGCTCTTGAACGATCTCCCTGCCCGGCGCGATCCGTTTCGTCCACTGCGCCTGCGTTCGATAGATGCGTATCGCGAAGAAGCCTTACGCGGCTTCCTGTTGCGCAACTGGGTGGATCGCGCATTGCTCATCGCCGAAATCTTGCTCTTTGCCACGATGATGATCGTCTTTGCCTACTGGTTCATCGACGGCTATGGCCGCGACTGGTGGCGAGCCTGGCGGGGTGAGAGCCGGCCGGCAGAGGTGATCATGCCACCACCAGCCCCGGTGGCACCGCCGGCAGCCGCACCGCACCTGCCGGCCCTACCCTTCACCGACCCTGGTCTGGCGGTTGAGCCGGCTGATTACCTTGCCCCGCAGACCAGTGTCAAACCGCTACCGAAGACCGATCCGCGACCGCAGCGACTGCGTATTCCCAGCATCCAGCTCGACACGCCGGTGTACGAGGTTTTTGTCGTTGATGGAGCATGGCAGGTCGCTGAATATGCCGCCGGGTATCATCACGGTACGGCACTACCGGGGACGACGGGCAATACCGTGCTGGCCGGGCATGCAGGCTTGCGTGGCGCAGTGTTTCGTGATCTGCCGGCACTGCGTGCCGGTGATGAGATATTGCTGGAGGCGGGCGGTTGGGTGTACCGCTATCGAGTGCGCGAGATGCGTAACGTCTGGCCGACCCAGGTTGAAGTGATGGATCCGACACCGACCCCTGTTTTGACCCTGATAACCTGTACCAACTGGGACACGCAGCGCCTGGTCGTCATTGCCGATCTAGTCGATTCGCGTCCACTCAGTTGAGATTGAGGAGATCGTATGCCACCAAAGCCGTCACCTGCAACCAGCCTCCCTCCCGGTCGTGGACGCGCACCGGCGCCGTGGACAATCTGGGAGATCATGGCGATTACGGTGAGTGTGTTGATGATCGTGGTGCCGCTCACACTGGAAGGGCTGAACTGGATCAGGCCACCGGTTGTGCCTGCTCAGGAACTCATGGCTGCGACCGAAACGCCGGTCAGCCTCGAACAACGACCACCGACATTTACTCCACTGGCAACGAATACGCCAACCTTGACGGCTTCACCGGGTTCACCAGTGCCGACTGATACACCGACACCGACCAGCACCCAGATCGGCGACACGCCGACACCGACCAGCACCCAGATCGGCGACACGCCGACACCGACCAGCACCCAGATCGGCGATACGCCGACACCGACCAGCACCCAGATCGGCGACACGCCGACACCGACCAATACGCCACTCTCAACACTTACCCCCTCACCGACACCGGGTACGACCCGTGTCAACAAATTTGCTTCATTGAGCACTGTCAATATCGGGCAATCGTTCAGCTACAGTTTAGCGGTCACGACGCAAAGTGATACCCCAATTACGCTCACGCTGCGCGATGTGCTGGATCCCAATCTGGAACTTATAGAGGTGTCTGCGTTCGGGGGTACCTGTTTTGCCGGTCAGACCGTACTCTGCACCCTGACGGTAAGTCGATTCAACCCGGCGTCGGTGACGTTGCAGGTGCGGGTACGTGCATCGGCAACTGAAGGGTTAATCATTCCTAATCAGGCCGTGTTGGAACAGGGTAGTTTGCAGGTCGGAGTTTCTAATGTGGTGAATGTCACCGTTAGCGGGCAGCCTGTTCCCACCATTGTACCCACTGACACGCCGATAGTGACGGCTACTACTACCAACACCCCAACTGCTACATCGGTGACGCTAACATCTGTCCCGGCGATACCAACCCCGACTGCAACAAACACGCCGGTCGCTCAGCCAACATCACCGCCGCGTCCGACATCACCACCGCCACCGCCGCGTCCGACCGAACCACCACCGGCGCCAACATCACCGCCGACACCAACTGAGCCACCGCCGCCGGTAGTTTTACCCACCGAGCCACCACCACCGGTACCGGTAGCAACAGTTGCGCCACGGCCAACGGCGACACCACGGCCACGTCCGCCGGTACCGCCGACGAACACGCCAACCCCGGCTGCTTCACCAACACCAACCGAGCCGCCGGCGCTGGCTGCTTTCGCTGAGAGCGATCTGCTCCTACGGCTCGCCAGCGATTGGGGAAGCGCTTACGCCGGGCAAGACATTGTGTTTACCATTGTGCTCGGTAACACCCACCCGGCGCAGACGGTGAGTGCCGTGAGCCTGCGCAGCGTCATGCCCTCGAATCTCCAGGTGCTGGGCGCAAACGCGAGCCGGGGCGCCGATCCGACGATCAATGGTCAGACGGTAACATACCTTGCGCCAGACTTAGCACCCGGTGAACGGGTTGAGGTGACCATCACTACCCGCATTCGCTCAGATGTGGCTGCCGGTACCCTCCTGGTCGTACAGGCGCAGGCCAACCAACGCGACCTCAGCCGACCGGTCTTTTCGAACATTAGTACGGTGCTGGTGGTTGGTGGACAACAGATAGCAACGGCAACTGCAACCGCAAGCCGCGCACCGGCCACACTCACCGCGACGGTAGTTTCGCCGACGGCTGGCACAACCGCAACCTCTGCACCAGCTATGGCAACGGCAACCACGACACCCGGTATCGCGCTAGGTGGTGGTATGCCGCCGGTTACGACAACCACGCCGACCGCAATACCGCCGGCGGCAGGAGGCGCAAGTGGCGGGCAGGCACCGCTGCCCAACACCAGCGCCGGTATTCCGTTCCTGGGAGTTTTGTTGCTTGGTGCAACCCTGCTAACCCGTACTATCCGACTACATCGTGCTCGTGAGCGGATTTGACGGCGGGGGAACACCCCCACCCCAGGCCCGCCCTCGCTGGGGGCGGAGGAACACCTTCGCCTCTTCCCCTCAGCGGTTTAGGGGCGGACAGAATATATAAGCTCACGCAACTTCTGCCGCATTAGGACGCCCCGGCACGCGGCTCTGGTCTCCTATCTCCCGCTGCACGCTATGCATTACCCACAACTGATGTCAACCACTGGTGTATCAGCGGATATGATCGCCATGGGTGCTGTTGTGGACGACTGGCCCAATGGCAGTGTGGCGCTCCAGCCATGCCAGCACGTGCTGGATGGATTGCCGTACCCGCTCGTCATGCACGTGTCGCACAGTTTGGCGTGCGGCAGCCATGCTGCCGCGCCAGCCGTGCTTGCGATCAGGTGGAGGT
>NZ_DAOUBI010000071.1:0-27650 GCF_034432675.1 Chloroflexus sp.
CGAGTCGGTCAGACATGCATGCGATCCCTGCCCGTAGACGGTTATGTTGCACGAGATTCGTGCCTGCGCACCAGCAGCCACGGTCAGCATCTGCCGGCGGAGGCGAGGATGCCTCCACGCAGGCTGGAAGCCTGCGCTACGGAAGGTGTTTGCAGCCCAACCTAACGCAGCGTGACATGTGGGTAATGTATAGCCCAGCGGGGGCGGGGCAGGGTGGGGCGGGTCAGCATCCCCTGGGATCGCACGCCTCCGGTGCGCTGATCGCCCTCATGAACCAATACCCGATTTTGAGCAAGAGTTGACATAAAGACGAAGAGACGCACCATCACGGTGCGTCTCAGATACTTCCGTCACCGCTCAGAACTACCTTGCGCCGTCGCCACGACGCCGGGCAACGAATATCCCGGCCCCAACCAGTGCAATAACGACGAGCACAACCCACAACCAGACCGGCGCACTGCCCCCCTGTGCGGCAGGCGCTGGCGTGGTCGGCGCCGTCGCCTCCGTGCTGGCAGTTGGTGCCGGCTCCACCGCTACTGTCGGCGTCGGCTCAGGGGCGGGGGCAGGTACCAACGGTCGCGGCCCAACAAAGACCGCCGTGGTGCGTCCGGGCACGCTGAAGGTACCGTCGGCGGTATAGCGTGATTGCGTGACCCGCTCATCGCTCGATGCGACCTGAACGTCGTGTAAGGACAGATCGCCATTTGCCAGTTCGGGGATGGTTATCGTCACCGTCTCAGGCCGGGCATTGAACAAGACTACCACTTGCCCGATATTCGGATCGAGTCGGTTTGGGCCATTGTCACTGATGCTCATAACGATCAGACCGGGAATCTGATTAGGCCCGTTATTGAAGAATGAGACCATTCGCTCGATCTCGACAGCCGTCCGCAGGCGGAAGAGAGGTGTACTGCGCCGAATCTGGAGCATCTCGCGGAAGTGTTCATACGTAGCCCGCATCAGGCTAGCGTCCGGTTTGAGTTCTGGGTTGACCAGCAATGGCGCCATGATCGGCCAATTGCTCTGATTGTCCCAGGCCGGAGGTAGACCGGAGCCGAAGGTGTTCTCCTGACCACGCCAGTCAATCCGGTTGAACCAGTCCGATGAGTTGTAGCTATTGCGGTCGAGCGATTTCGAGCGGAGCAGTTCATCACCGGCGTGGAAGAAGGGAATACCCTGCGCCAGCGCGGTCAGCGCGAGACCGAGTTGGGCCATTCGTGCCCGCTCGGCGATGGGTGTACTAGCTGCAGCTTTGAGTTGTACCGCATCAAACAGCGTTTCGTTGTCATGGGCTGAAACGTAGACTATCTGCTCTTGCGGATCAAGCGTGTAGCCGCCGGCCGCGCCACGGTACTTGATCTGCTCGCCGGTTACGAGACGACCTTCGTAATTGATCATCCGATAGGTCTTCAGGTTACCGGCCAGGCCAAGTTTGATCAAATCGGTCTCAGCCAGCAGCTTGACCCGCTGCGCATCCGGTGTCCCTTGCGGGAAATCACTCGGATCGGTAGCCAGGCCGGAAATGAACCCCTGGAGCCGTGGATCGTCGAAGGGACCACCGCCACGGGCTGCGTCGCGGAGGCGGTCTGAGAAGGTACCGATACCGGTACCGGCCATGTTGAATTGGGTAGCGTTAATACCACGGGCATTATTGGCGACTTCGCCAAAATTCCAACCTTCGCCATAGACGATGATTGATTTGCCATCAACCCCATCGCGCTCTAAGGTCAGCGCATCGAGGGCTGCGCGCACCGCCAGCATGTTGTCCTTCATGTGATGGCCCATCAGATCGAATCGGAAGCCATCAACTTTGTAATACTTCGCCCACAGCACCACCGAGTCGATCATCAACTTCTCCATCATGCGATGCTCGGTCGCCGTGTTCGCACAACAGGTGGAAGTCGTGACATTCCCGTCGCCGTCGAGACGGTGGTAGTAGCCAGGCACGATTCGATCAAGAACAGATCGAGGATTCTGACCACTGGCGTTGGTGTGGTTGTACACCACATCCATCACGATGCGCAGGCCGGTTTCATTCAGCGCCTGCACCATCTCGCGAAACTCGAGCGTGCGCTGTGGCCCATCAGGATTGGTGCTGTAACTTCCCTCCGGTACTGAGTAGTGGAAGGGATCGTACCCCCAATTGAAACCGTCAAGATCACGGATCGGTTCGATCAACGCCTGTTGTTCAGGCGAATCGGGTGGGAGCACCCGGAGCTGGTCGTAGGGTAGCGACACCTGCTGCTCACGAATCTCTTCGATAGTGGCAATGTCAAATACCGGCAAGAGGTGAACATGGGTAACACCCGCGTCGGCGAGTTCGGCCAGATGACGCATCCCTACGCTGTCACGAACGGTGAAAGCACGGAACGTACCACGCAGGTCAGCCGGAACACTCTCGTCAAGAATGCTGAAGTCGCGAACATGCAACTCGTAGAGAACCACATCCTCCGGTGCTTCCAGCGGTGGCTTGCGCAGTGTCTCCCAGCCCGGCGGTTGTAATGCCGGATCGTTCAGATCGATAATCTGGCTGCGAGTACTGTTGGCGCTCAGCGCTACCGAATAGGGATCGGTCACCAGGTTGGTCACAACCCGCCCGGTAGCCGGTACGTAGACATCCACTTCAAACAGATAATATTGACCGATCCAGCTCGCTTCACCGCGAATACTCCAGACACCGGTCGCGGCGTCGAGCGTCATCGGCAGCACCACTGCCCGCGTATCCGGTTGGGAATCGGCAAAGCGGTGCAGCCGCACCTGACGGGCCGTTGGTGCCCAGACCCGGATTGTCGGCAGGCCATCTTCAATCGTGACCCCTAGCGGGCCATCGTAGGGGAAGAGAGCATCAAGAGCACCGGGGAACTGGACGCGCGTGGCATCAAGTGGCTGTCCATTCTCATCGTACATCGCCACCACCAGTTGCCCACGGGTTAGCCCGATCAAACGTGCCCGGTCGAGTGGTGGCAGCTTGAATGTGCTAAATCCTGCCAGGTGGGGAAACTTCTTCAGCGCTTCGCCAGGTCCAGCCGGCGAGAAGGTGAGATCGATCCGCTGACCACCAACCACCCCTTCGGGGGTCAGTTTCAGATTACCGCCTGGATCGCTGAACAAGGCATACTGATAACGTGGCGTGCCGATCACATTCCAGACAATCGTATCGGCATCAACCCAATAGGCACGGGCACGCGAAATATCGCCTTTAGGTGCCCCAGCAGTTGAAATCGTCACTTCGCCACTCCCTGCGTTATAGCCGATATAGACCTCACCACCTTCGGCAACGGTAATCGCAAAAGGCGGTCCACCGGCGCCCCCCTCACCAATTGCGCCGTCAAGTGTCTCGCCGATAGCCAGCCGGAGCTGGTAATCACCGGCAGGGATACGGTTGGTAGTAAACGTATACAATCCGTCACCATCAGGGTCTTGCAACCACGAGCCAAGACAGGTTGGATCGTTGGCCGTCGCACACCCGAGAGCCGTCTGAAACTCGCCAACCGCCACAATAATGGGGGTATTGATGCTATCGGTGACCCAATGCGTCTTGTGATCGTAGATAAAGCGCACACTGGTTGGGGCCGGTACCTGTAAGGGAATGTTTGGCCCATCACGGCGCGCATTCAGACCATAATTTTCAGCCCAACTGTCGTTGAGGGCAACTTTGTATTCGTAGGCGCCGGCAGGCAAATCGAACCGGGCGCTCCAGAGGTCTACCGCCGGATCGTAGGTCAGATAGGTGATACTACACGATGGTTGCCAGTCGCCGGGACATCCCAGGACACTCTGGATGGTACCGGGAATAGTGACCGTTTTCGGGTCGGGTGTATTTTGCGCGGCGACCGGAAAACTGGCCAGTGACCAGCAGATCAACAGCAGAACCGACAGTGCTGACAGGCGGCGTCGCGGCCAGACAGAGAGCCACATAGTCGTCCTCTACAGATAGTTGAATGCGGAACTATTTGTGGATAGTATAACACAATATTGGCGAGCCGCTACAGGACATCGGCTCGCCTTAAAGCAATGCTTGAGAGAGGTATTATGGCTACTCGTTGCCGATCCAGGCGTGAAAATCGATATCGACGGCCCGCGAAAAACCACTAATCATATGGTTCATCTTGTGTTCCATTGCCCGCTCGCCAATTGCCTGCAACACACTGCCGGGCATAAACCAGAGCACCTTTGGCACCGGGATGGTCATTGCCAGTTCAACCGTATATTCGACATCGGTACCGTGGGCATGGGGATAAAACACGGCCTCAGCAAAGAGCTGACCTGGGAAGACAAAACCACTAAAGTCAATCGGCGGACCATCATCAACCGGCATAATCCGAATCAGGCGATGAGGCTCGAATGCAGCAGCCACATCGAAGTAGCCGGCCATCGCATGGCCGTGGCCATCAGTCGCTCCGACGAGCAAGCGGTAGCGGTTAGGGCCATAGGTGAAGACATCAATCACATCGGGGAGCAGACTGAAGACAGCCGGCACATCGCAGAAATATTCATAAGCTAGATCGAGCGGCCCCCGAAAACGAAAGAGGTGTACCGCAGCACCACTGAGATCGACGGCCCGGCGCTGCTCTTCGTTGGTTACAGAGGGTGTGTAGGGCGCCGACATAGACGCTCCTTGTGGTCGGGGTTTGTGAACCGACGCAACTTTCATATATGACATCAATTACCGCCAGTATAGCATCTCTGTGCGCCTTGTGCAAGTGTAAACCGGATTGACGTTTTGCTTTTTACGTAATAGAATACAACTAGAACCGCAATGACAGTTCGCAGCCGGGCTGGCCGCAGGAAGGAGCGATCCATGTCAGTGAAAGAGAGCGGCGGCATCTTTGGCATGATGTTCCGCGAAGTAGGTTTCTTCTGGGAACAGGTCTGGAATTGGGCAGAAGAGCAGGCCAAAGCTGATCGCGAACAGGAGAAGATTGATCAGCAGCGTCGCCTGGCCGAAGCGCAGGCTCGTTTGCTCGAACAGATTCGCCTGGCCAAAGAAGCCGGACTTGATGTTGACCGAATTATGGCAACGATCCAGCAGGAATTGAAGAAGTAGTCGGCCTTCCCATACGATATAAATACAGGTGTTTTCAAAGTAACTGACGGCGGTGACCATCTGGTCACCGCCTTATTATGGTGTGCAGTTCCCGTATGCCAACAAAACCGCTTTGCAATGAGTTTTGCCATATCAGCTATAATAGAGGAAGTATGAATAGAATGTAACGCTTACAGCGTATCATCATCAGCCTGAGGAACGGCATGCCAAAAGAGGTTATTACCCAACGGAGCGTTGATTACAACCAGTGGTACCTCGATATTGTGCGGGAAGCTGATCTGGCCGAGGTTGCCGAAGTTGTCCGTGGTTGTATCGTCGTCAAGGCCCACGGCTGGGCGATCTGGGAATTGATGCAGCGTGCACTCGATGATCGGATCAAGGCAACCGGTCATGCCAACGTGCAGTTCCCTCTGCTCATCCCCAAGAGCTTTATTATGAAAGAGGCCGAGCACGTTGAAGGCTTTGCCCCAGAAGTTGCCGAAGTCACCCGCGCTGGCGGTGAAGAACTGGCCGAGCCATATATTATCCGTCCTACCAGCGAGACCATCATCGGTTATTTCTACAGCAAGTGGATTCGCTCGTACCGCGATCTGCCTTTGCTCTACAACCAGTGGGCCAACGTCATGCGCTGGGAAATGCGCACCCGTCCTTTCCTGCGCACGGCTGAATTCTGGTGGCAGGAAGGTCATACTGCGCATGCTACCGAAGCCGAGGCCGAGGAAGAGACACTGCGCATTCTTCACGACGTTTATGCCGATTTCGTTGAAAAAGAGATGGCCGTGCCTGTTATTCGCGGGCTGAAGACTGAAAAAGAGAAATTTCCCGGTGCGCTACGTTCATACTGTATCGAAGCAATGATGCAGGATGGCCGGGCCTTGCAGGCCGGTACGTCGCATAATCTCGGTCAGAATTTTGCGCGCGCCTTCAATATTACCTTTACCGATCAGACCAACACTATGCAATACGCCTGGACGACCAGTTGGGGAGTGAGTACCCGGCTGATCGGTGCGTTGATTATGACCCATTCGGATGATGAGGGGTTGGTATTGCCGCCACGGTTGGCTCCCATTCAGGTGGTGGTAGTGCCGATTTACAAGAACGACGAAGAGCACAGTCTGGTGATGGCCGCCGTTGAGCAGATGACCGCAGCCTGGAAGGGACGCCTGCGCTTCAAAGTTGATGACCGGGACAATTACAGTCCCGGTTATAAATTCAACGAATGGGAGTTGAAAGGTGTTCCGGTTCGGATTGAAATTGGACCGAAAGATGTGGCAAAAGAGACGGTGGCCCTCGCCCGCCGGGATATTCCCGGTAAAGCTGGCAAGAGCTTCGTTCCCCAGGCCGGTCTGACCGAGCGGATTGAGGCATTGTTGAATGAGATGCAGACCGCACTCTTTCAGCGTGCGCTTGCTTTCCGCGAAGCGCACACTGCGGATGTCACTAGCTACGATGAATTGAAAGAACAGATCGAACGAGGCTTTGCCCGCGCGTACTGGGCCGGTGATACCGCTGATGAAAAGCGCATTCAAGAAGAGACGCGGGCGACAATCCGTTGCATTCCGCTCGAGCAGCCGGGATCGGTCGGTCGCTGTGTTTACACCGGTCGCGAAACGGATCGTCAGGTGATCTTTGCCCGTGCCTATTGATGCGGTACCTGTTTAGTGTTGGAGAATACCATGAGTGCTATTCTGAGCAGCTTAGCTGCATTCATTCGTGAACGGTTACCGCAGACAAGCGTACGTTTGCTGCACGCCGTGCAGAGCAGTAGTAGCGGATATGCTACAATCCCGGCTGACGAACTCCGCCCAGCCCTGCAACGTTCGGTTGAGACGATCTGTACTGTCTTTGGTGACAACAATGCTGGTCCACTGAACGAATGGGCACCCTACATCGGTGAACGGCGCGTCCGGATGGGGCTATCGCTTGACGATATGATGAGCGTCGTCTCAGGTATCCGTGAGTTTTGCTGGCAGGAGTTAATCGAATTCGGTAGTGATCGTCTGACCATCGCTGATGTGCGTCAATTTGAAGATGCCATCAGCGAATTTAACCGCTTACTGTTGTTGGGATACAGTCAGGCAATGCTGACCCTCCAGCAAGAGTTGCGTGATCAGGCCGAACAGATTGCTGCGCAGCAGCAGACTATCCGCGAGCTGAGTACCCCTATTCTACCGCTCTACGAAGGGATTCTGGTCTTGCCACTGGTTGGCGCAATTGACAGTTTCCGCGCCGGCCAGATTATGGAACGTCTGCTAACAGCCATTGCTGAACGCCAGTCAGATATTGTGATTATTGATATTACAGGTGTACCGGTGATCGATACTGCGGTCGCCAACTATCTCTTGCAGACGGCGCGGGCGGCGCAGTTGATCGGCGCCCAGGTGATTCTGGTTGGTATTGGCCCGGAAATTGCGCAGACGATTGTGCAACTGGGCGTTGATCTGCGTGGAATCCAGATCGGAGCTAATCTTCAGGCTGGTATCGAACTGGCATTAAGTCAGCAAGGCTATACTATTGGCTGATCAGGTGAGGTGCTGATGCCCCAGGTCATTGCTAACATCGTCGCCTTCTGCGAGGTGCGCCTGGTCGAAACTGCTGAATGGTTGACTGATGCGCTTCGTAACCACTATGCAAACTATGTGGCCATGGATCGGGTCGTGTTGCTGCAAGCGACAACTACGTCGCTAAAGACATTGAATCCATGCGATTGGAACCGGCGATTTGAAACCATTTCTTGACCATGCCCGCTCAATTGGCAAGGCACGGGCCAGTAGTGGGTTCATTGCCGCCGATATGTTCGGTGCGTTGAATGAATTGCGCCGCATTGCCTGGAAGCTAATAGAGACATTCAATCGCGAATATCGGATGGTGACTGTTAATCATGTGCGGCGATTAGAAGATATTATTCACGCTTTTGGACAGGAATTACTCACCAGTTTTAGCGTTATGTATCGTGATGTGCAGCTTCAGATCAATGATCAGGCTGCACAGATCGCGGCTCAACAACAGACTATTCGTGAGTTGAGTACACCGATCCTCCCGCTCTACGAAGGCATTCTGGTTGTGCCACTGGTCGGGGTGATTGATAGCTTCCGCGCCGGCCAGATGATCGAACGTCTGCTCACCGCAATCGTCGAACGTCAATCAGATATCGTGATTATTGACATCACCGGTGTGCCAGTAATCGATACCGCAGTTGCAAATTGCCTCTTACAGACGGCTCGGGCAGCACAGTTGATTGGGACGCAGGTGATTCAGATCGGGATCGGCCCGGAAATAGCCCAAACTCTTGTGCAACTTGGAGTTGACCTGAGTGGCATCCAGGTTGGAGCAACTCTGCAAACCGGGATTGAGCTGGCATTCCGGCTTACCGGTCATGAGATAAGACCACTACACCGATAGATGCCAATCTCAGGCTGTCGCTGTTTGGTTACAGGAACCTTGCCCTACACTCCGCAGATAAGCGTCCGTTACCGGGTGAGGTTTGATTTAGCACTCTTTTTGACAATGTAATATAATATGCGGTGCAGCGATAAGGAGGTCGCGTGGCAGACATCTTCACCGATCTACAAGACTTTCTGTTGGCCCAGCGTTCGGCAATGGAACAGGCACTGTTGCAACAGGTGCAACGCCAGAGTGCCGGTTATGCTCGCTTTGATCAGGAAGAGCTGTCGCTTTCGGTAGGAACTACTATCGAATCGCTAGCGGAGGCAATTGGTACTCAAGATCTGCTACCGTTGCTGGCATATGCAGAAGCACTTGGTGAAGTGCGCGCCCATACCGGTTTTTTGCTCAGCGATGTTTTGATTGCAGTCGATATCTTTCGTTCGCTCATCTGGGACGCGCTGATGACCTTTGCTGCTGAGCGCCCGGATTGTACCGTTGACACGGTGCGTACTGTGGAAGATATGCTGGAGCAGTTTAGACGTGCTATCGTCACCAGTTTTAGCTTTACATATGATCAATTGCACCGCCAGCTTCGCGACCAAACCGATCAAATTGAGGCTCAACAACAAACTATTCGTGAACTGAGTACCCCTATTCTTCCGCTTTACGAAGGGATTCTTGTCGTGCCACTGGTTGGCGCGATTGACAGTTTCCGCGCCGGCCAGATGATGGAACGCCTGCTAACGACGGTTGCCGAGCGTCAATCAGACATTGTGATCATTGACATTACCGGCGTGCCGGTGATTGATACCGCTGTCGCGAGTTACCTGTTGCAAACAGCACGGTCAGCACAATTGATCGGGGCACAGGTGATTCTGGTCGGGATTGGCCCGGAAATTGCCCAGACCATCGTACAGCTTGGAGTTGATCTCGGCCACATTCTCATTGGCGCTAATCTGCAAAATGGGATCGAGCTGGCATTTCGACGTCTGGGGCGGCAGATTCTGCGTAAGAGAAGCGATAATTATTATGGACAATTATGATTCAGCTCTGTCTGGCTTCAGAAATAAACGCACAATCTTCGCACGGTTTCTGCCCAACATTGCGATTGTGCTGCCCGTTGCAATCGTAACTCGACTATGCTAGAATAATCCACGTCTATGTAAAGGTTTTTTTTCACCATAACCGGTGCCCAGCGTGAAAGTAGTATCACACGCTGCGCCGGCAGGTACGTCGGTTCGTGCATTCGTGCAACGAAGGAGTTGGGATCATGCAGGATCTGAATGCCGTCCAAAACCTTGCAGTCTGGGCCGTTCTCGTCATCTCACTGCTCGGTATCGGTTACGCCTTCTTCATTCGTAGTCAAATCCTCGCCCAGGATACGGGTACTCCCAAAATGCGTGAGGTTTGGGGTTTTATCAAGACCGGCGCCAATGCCTATCTGAGTCAACAATTCCGTACGATTTCAATTTTGATCGTGATTTTGACATTTGTGCTGGCAGCGAGTGTGTTTATTATTCCCCCCACGACTGAAGCCGTTGAACGTTTTGGCAGCAAGGAAGCGGCAACGCTCTGGGTAGCCATTGGGCGGGCAGTAGCCTTCCTGATGGGATCGCTCTTCAGCTATGCCGTTGGCTTCGTTGGCATGAATGTGGCGGTAGAGGGGAATGTGCGGGTCGCTGCAGCAGCCCGGAAAGGTTATAATCCAGCGTTGCAGGTGGCGTATAAATCCGGTTCTGTGACCGGCATGCTGACGGTCGGTCTCGGTCTGCTCGGCGGTACGCTAATCTTTATGGTGTTCGGGATTGCCGCTCCGGATGCGCTGCTTGGTTTTGGCTTTGGCGGATCGCTGATCGCACTCTTTATGCGCGTTGGTGGTGGTATCTACACCAAGGCGGCTGATGTTGGGGCTGATCTGGTGGGCAAGGTTGAGGCCGGCATTCCAGAAGATGATCCCCGCAATGCTGCCGTTATCGCCGACCTGGTCGGCGATAACGTCGGTGACTGTGCCGGTATGGCTGCCGACGTGTTTGAGAGCTTTGAAGTGACCCTGGTCTCGGCTTTGATCCTGGGATTGGTGCTGGGTGATGCCGTGGTTGGTACCATCGGTGATGGGGCTTACGATCTGCGCTTTATCATCTTCCCATTGGTACTGCGCGCCATTGGTGTTGTTGCGTCGGTGATCGGCAACCTCTTTGTCACCACCGATGAGCGCAAGCGCAACGCAATGGCTGCGATGAATCGCGGCTTCTATATTGCTGCCGGGTTGGCAATTGCAGCCAGTGCCGCAGCTACGCCCGTCTTTATGGTGAACGAAGCAACCGGCGAAGTTGACTGGCGACCGTTCTTCGCCACTCTGTCGGGTGTGGTGCTGGCAATTGTGTTGGATAAGCTGACCGAATACTTCACCAGCACCCACTTTAGCCCGGTGAAAGAGACTTCTAAGGCTTCACAGACCGGATCGGCGACCAATATTCTCTCTGGTCTGGCGCTGGGTATGGAGAGTAGCGTTTGGGCGATTCTGGTGATCTCGGCCTCGATCTTTACCTCAGTTCTGATCTATGCCGGTGAGCCGGCGGCTACCCAGTTTACCGCTATTCTCTACGGCGTGTCGCTGACCGGTATCGGGATGTTGCTGTTGACCGGCAATACCATCTCGATGGACAGCTTCGGGCCGATCTCGGACAACGCGAACGGGATTGGCGAGATGGCTGGCCTCGACAAGAATGCCCGCAATGTGATGGACGATCTCGATGCAGTTGGTAACACGACCAAAGCAGTGACCAAAGGTATCGCTATCGGTTCAGCAGTGATTGCGGCAGTGGCACTTTATGGGTCGTATTTCACTGACGTGAACAAGGTTTTGCAGCAAATGATCAATGAAGGCCGGCAAGGCATTGAATTGCTGGCATCGATCAACGTTGCTGCTCCACCGGTATTTATCGGCTTGCTCATCGGTGGTGCAGTACCATTCCTCTTCTCGGCACTCACCATTCGGGCCGTATCGCGGGCAGCAGCACAAATTGTCAATGAGGTACGCCGACAATTCCGTATTCCGGGTTTGATGGAAGGCAAAGTGCAGCCCGACTATGCCCGTGCCGTCCAGATTTCAACCACTGCCGCTCAGAAGGAATTGATCAGTTTGGGGTTGATTGCTGTGATGGTGCCAATTATCGTCGGCTTTACATTGGGTGTCGAAGCGTTGGGCGGCTTCCTGGCCGGGATTATCCTGACTGGTCAGTTGATGGCTGTGTTCCAAGCCAATGCTGGTGGTGCCTGGGATAACGCCAAGAAGTATATCGAAGAGGGGAATTTCGGCGGTAAGCACAGCGAGCCACACAAGGCCGCAGTGGTTGGTGATACGGTCGGTGACCCACTGAAAGATACGGCTGGCCCGGCGCTCAACCCGATGATCAAGGTGATCAATCTGGTCGCGTTGATTATTGCTCCCATCGTGGTGACTATTGAACCCGGTAGCCCTGGCGTGATTATCGCTATGATTATCTGTGGTGCGGCGTTGGTCTGGGCTATCTGGCAGAGCAAGCGCGAGAGCGAGTCACTCAAGGAGATCGCCCAGGCACCGGCTTCGGCTGATTAAGAACCTATCCGAAAAATCGCTTCTGAGGCACTTTTCGTAGAGCGAGATGTCATCTCGCCCCACTTTTCGGATGGGCTCTAACCACTTGGCTGTGCGATAAATACACCCCCTGTGCTGAACTGCACGGGGGGTTTTGTCTATCGGCTTTTCCATATTGAGATATAGTCTCATCTTGCCGACTCGCCGCACCACTGGTATCAAATCCGGTTTAGTAGGGTTATCGCTCGTGATCGCCCCATTCTGCCGATGGCGATCTGATCACGGATACGAGGAACAATGTTTCTGCTGACCACGGAGTGGTATTGCACGCCGGCATGGATTTGGTTTCCCGGTTACGTTACTCGTGGCGCGTGGTTTGGCGTGGGGCCACGCTGCTGCATCCGCCGTGCGCACCGGTAGGAGGGGGCGCAGTATGTACCCCGGTGTGTAACCCCGGTGAATTAGGATGCATGAGCATAGACAGGAATCACCCACGAGGCGCCGGTTCATCGTAGACAACGCCGCAATATGCCGTGAAGCGGCTGACCAATAACGATTGATAGCCTCGGCGTCGCGTTGATGCCAAGTATTGGTTAAGATGTGATGTGACTATCTCAGAGCACCGCTGGACGTAGCGAACGGATGATATGCTATCCGGTCACCATCCTGGCAGCACACCTGAGTGCAGATGCACCTGAACCGATGCTTCTGTGTCAGCGACGACCCACGCGGCTCGCCGTCGGCACGCCCGCTAGCACATCAACACGAGGATGACACCTGGACGATGCTGATTATTGGCAAAAGTTGATACCATTATCAAACAATACATTTGCCAGTACTGTAGGTGTGCTATACTGTTCGTGCCTGAATTGTCAGAACGTATTACCAATTCCCAAATCGATACATGACAGGTGATCTTTTAGCTAACCTCAATGAACCGCAGCAACGTGCCGTGACTACCATTACCGGGCCGGTGCTGGTACTGGCCGGGCCGGGGAGTGGTAAGACTCGTGTGCTTACTCATCGAATCGCCTATCTGATCGCCGAAACGGGGATTGATCCGCTTCAGATACTGGCAGTCACCTTCACCAACAAGGCAGCGCGTGAGATTCGCGAGCGTCTGAACCTACTCGTGGGCGAGACCGTTGCTCATGAGATAACCATCGGTACCTTTCACGCAATTTGTACGCGCTGGCTGCGGCGCGATATTGTTTATCTCGGTCGTGAACGCGATTTCGTCATCTACGACAGCGATGATCAAGAACGCATAATGAAGCGGGTGTTGCGCGAATTGAATCTCAATGAAAAGCAGTATCCGCCTCGCGCTATTCTAGGGGTCATTTCACGAGCCAAAAATGAGCTGGTCGATCCAGAGGCATTTGCCCGCACTGCCCGTAGCTACTTCGACGAGATTGTCGCCCGTTGCTATACCAGCTACCAACAACTCTTGATCGAAAGCAATGCGCTCGACTTCGATGATCTACTCGTTGAAACGGTGCGCCTGTTCCAGGAACATCCCACTATTCTTCATCAGTACCATCAGCGCTACCGGTTTCTGCTCGTTGATGAGTATCAGGATACGAATCGTGCCCAGTATCTGATCGTGCGTGCTCTTGCCGAACGCGACCGCAATCTGTTTGTGGTCGGGGATGAAGCACAGAGTATCTATGCCTGGCGTGGCGCCGATATTCGTAATATCTTGCAATTTGAACACGATTATCCCGATGCCAGGGTAATTTTGCTCGAACAGAATTATCGCAGTACGCAGGCAATTCTCGATGCTGCGCAGGCGTTGATGCACGCCAGCCCCCAACGCAAATACGCCAAAAACCTCTGGACGGTTAACGGTAAAGGCGAGGCGGTCATGCTGTACGAGGCAAGCGATGAAGAGGACGAAGTCCAGTTTGTCGTTGATGAAATCCTGCGCTTAATCGCGGAAGGAAAGGCTCGGCCCGGCGACTGCGCCGTCATGTACCGCACCAATGCGCAGTCCCGTCTGGTTGAAGAGGCACTCGTTCACGCGGGTGTGCCGTACTATGTGGTCGGAGGGGTGCGTTTCTACGAACGCAAAGAGATCAAAGATGTGCTCGCGTATCTCCGGCTGATAGCAAATCTATACGATAGCGTCAGTCTACAACGCATCATCAACTGGCCAGGGCGTGGGATTGGCGAGCGTACCGTTGCAGAGCTGATCGCCTGGGCCAGGATGTTGGGGCTACCACTCTATCAGGCGTTGCGCGAGATAGCGGATAATGATGCGATTTCCCACCCCTTTGGTGGGCGAGCGCGTACTGCACTAACAGAATTTTATCGCCTGCTGAGTGAGCTGCATCAGTTGCACGGAATGATGGCGCTAAGTGATCTGATCGATTATCTGCTCAATCGGATCGACGTGCGCGCAACGCTCAAAAGCGAATACGATAGCGACGAAGCCGATGATCGCTGGCGCAACGTGCAGGAGTTACGAAATGCAGCATTGAAGTATGTCAACTTGCCGGTAGAAAGTCAACTTACTGCCTTTCTCGAAGAAATTGCCCTGGTTGCTGATGTTGATGCGATTGATCACAACAGCGATACGGTCACCTGCATCACACTCCATCAGGCGAAAGGGCTTGAGTTTCCCTGTGTTTTTCTGCTGGGGATTGAAGAGGGACTACTGCCGCACAGCCGGTCGCTGGATAACCGCGACTCGATTGAAGAAGAGCGTCGTCTCCTTTATGTCGGGATGACCCGTGCCCAACGGCGTTTATACCTCTGTCATGCGACAAAACGCACCCTGTTTGGTCGGGTGAATATCGGTGCCCGCTCACGGTTTCTCAACGACATTCCACCGCCACTCGTCCAGCAGGTGCGTCGTCGTGGTTATCGGGCTATTCCCGCTGTACCTGGGGGAACGTGGCAGTTCCGCACCTCTGGTCAGTCTGTGCAGAGTCGACGTCCTTCAAAAAACCAGGCACCACTCCCTACACCACAAAAAGCCGTTTTCTTCCCTGGACAGCGTGTGCGACACGCCACCTTCGGCGAAGGAATTGTCGTTGACAGCCGCCTGATCGAAGGTGATGAAGAGGTGACCGTCCGTTTTGCTGATCGCGAACGCCGGCTATTGGCGAGTTTTGCCCGCCTTGAGCAGATCAGGGACGGATAAAGGTCTCAATCGGCCGTTGGTGCACTTCGCTGACCAGAAACTCGCGCAAGGCACGGGCTGCCGGCGAAGCTGTGCGATCACTCCGCCAGACCAGGCCGAGTGAACGGGTCAGATGCTGGTCAGACACCGTCAGGCGCACGACATCAGTACAACCGGCGACGGCCAGGGCAGGTACCAGCGATACCCCCAATCCGGCAGCCACAAAACGCACCAGGGTTTCCGTTTCCCCACCCTCCAGCACGGTCTGAGGCGTAAAACCAGCTTCGCGACAGGCCTTTAAGGTCGCCTCGCGCAACTCATAGCTTGATGGGGATAAAATCCAGCGTTCGTGACGAAGCTCCGTCATCATCACTTCACTGCGCCGGGCCAGTGGGTGGGTCGTACTGACAATCAGAACCAGCGGCTCATTCAACAGCGGGGTTACCGTCAACTGTTCATCGGCCACCGGCAGCGCAACAACTGCCAGATCGGTGATACCGGCTTCAAGCAGATCAAGCAGTGACTGTATACCTGCCTCATGTAGGCGCAACGTGATACCAGGATACCGCTGATGAAAGATAGTGAGCAGTGGTGGCAAGAGATGGGTACCCACGGTTGGTGGTGCGCCGATGCTAACCCGACCGGCTTTCAAGCCAATGCGCTCGGCCATTGCAGCCCGCGCCTCTTCGACCTGAGCGAGAATGGCCCGCGCATACGGTAACAGAGCTTCACCAGCTTCTGTCAGGCGTAAACTACGCCCTACCCGATCAAAGAGGGTAATACCCAGTTCCCGTTCAAGCTGACTGATCTGCTTACTGAGCGCCGGTTGGGCGATATGCAGCTCGGCTGCAGCGCGTGTCACGTGTGAATGACGGGCTACGGCTTCAAAGTAGCGTAGATGGCGAAGTTCCATACTCTTACCCTTCCGTATTAGCGAACACTCTGCATGGTATGATACCAAATCCCGCCGGTTATGTGTGTTAGGACTTGACAATTGACGTAGACATGTCATTGTCGTGATCACGCGACTAGATACATCATCGTAACCGTGGTTAACGGGTGGATGGGTTAGGTTGCACGCAAAACGTTGCATCCTCTGGCTGAACCGTCTATAATCTGAGCAGCAGAGAGACCGGTTGCACGGGCAGCAGAGGAGAATCAGCAGTGTCAAGCGAAGAACTACAACAGCGCATCACAAACGCCATCCAGGCCTACCGCGAAGAGATTGATCGCACCCGTCGTGAAATCAACGAGGTAGAGTCGTTGCTGCGCCAGAATATGGCTGAAGTAGATCGGTTGGCGATGCGCGAAACTTCAATAGCTAACCGGGTACGTGATCTTGACGTCAATCTTGATCGCTACGAGAAAACCGATATCAAAACCTTCTTCAGCACCCTGATAGAAGTGCAGATGCGGTTGCAGACTATGCGGGCACAAGTTGATCAGTTACAGGCCCGTCGTGAAACGCTACGTAACCGGCAGAGTCTGCTGAGTGAAATCGTTGAATTGCTGGAACAGGCTGTGAGTGAGTTGGCGCGGAGTGCAAAGATCGCCGATCTCCCCTTTGATCCGCAAACTATGATTGCCAACATCATTCAATCGCAGGAGAGTGAACGGCTGCGCATCTCGCTCCAGATGCACGATGGTCCGGCCCAGGCGATGAGCAACCTGGTGCTGCGAGCTGAAATCTGTCAGCGCCTGCTCGACCGCGACCTTGATCAGGCCCGTGCCGAACTGGTTGCTCTTAAGACAGCAGTCAACAATACGCTGCAAGAGACGCGCAAATTCATCTTCGATCTTCGCCCAATGACCCTCGACGATCTGGGTTTGGTGCCAACGCTGCGCCGCTACGTTGCACAGATTGCCGAAAAACACAAGATCGATGTTAACCTCACGGTGCAAAACCTCGACCAACGTCTGCCCGGACACTATGAAGTAACGATCTTCCGATTTATCCAGGAAGCCATCAATAACGTCGTGCGCCACTCTGGTGCGACCCAGGCCCGTGTGATGCTCGAAAACAGCGACAATATTCTCCAGATATTGATTGAAGACAACGGGAGTGGCTTTGCGGTCAAAGAAGCGATTGCCGCTGCTGGTACTCGTAAGAATATGGGACTGGCGAATATGCGCCAACAGATCGAGGTGCTCTTGCAGGGCGAATTTGGTATTGAGAGTGCTCTTGGACGTGGCACGCGAGTCGCGGCGACCGTGCCGTTGCCGTGAGATTTCTCACATTGCTGTCAGGATGCACAACGTCCAAACCGGTACCGATGTTCAGTCTACCTGGCCGTAATACGCACCATGTTATCTAGCGTAAGCATCTGAGATGACAACCTGGAATAATATTTCTGGTGTGCCGGCAAATGAACCGGGAACATTCCTCAATAGCCTTATCGAAACACCCTCTACAGCTATTGCTTCCAGAACAGTATGTGTAGCACTCAGATATTCATGTATTTGACAAAATGATCCGACTTGTGAAATAATAAACTATGATAAATAGTAATACTACAGTTTGTAACCAGTTACAATAACAAAATCTTCATCAATACATAGTACATCGGTACCTTCTCCGGCACCCCCTTCTCTTGGTAAGTACCGACAATAAATAGTACTTTCAGCCTATTGGCGAAACCTGCCTCATCATATATACTACGAAGCGTGGAGAGGTACTCCACAGGAATAGTTAAACTGCACTAGTCTTTAGGAGGTTCACAATGCTTCGCAGTTTCTTCGCCAAGGAAGAGGGCCAGGGTCTGGTTGAGTACGCACTCATCCTCGTTCTGATCGCAGTCGTCGTTATCGGTGCTTTGACCCTGCTGGGCCAGAACATTAGCGACCTGTTCAACCAGCTCGCCGGCACAATTCAGCCGTAATTATCGTTATCATACGACACTCAACCACACCCGGCCATTTGGTCGGGTGTGGTGCTTTTTTCTGCCTGATCATTGCCATATTGATGCCTCCCACCCATATCAGCAATAAGGAATACCGTGTTTCCAGCTTCCAATCTTGAAACAGGTGCGCTGTCGTTTCGTAGCTCCCAACCTGTTCTACCCCGACGCCAACCTGCCAGATTCAATTTCATACCCTGATCCGAAACTTGTCGCCACGCCCAAGGTTTTGTACAATGCGAGTAATCCGGTGTTATGAGGTTACTGCATCCGTATGCCGAACAATCGCTACTATCAGGAATATGGCCCGATCTATCGCCGTCGAGCCGGACAACGTCCACCGCTTGCCGACGACGAGCCACCACCTGATGAGCCGCGCCGTCCCCGTATGCGGCGTCCAGTGCGTCATCGGCGGCGGGTACCGGTCTGGCTATGGCTGGTGGTAGGTTTAGTCCTGCTTGTCGCAGTTCCCACCGGTGCGCTGTACGCCGTGGATATGGTGTATCCTGAAACGATTTTACCCGGCGTTTCGCTCAATGGCGAGTCAATCGGTGGCTATTCGCGCACCGATTTAATTATCGAGTTGCGTCGGCGCTATCGTTCCTTTGAGCAACAGCCTATTACACTTACATTTCGTGACCAGCGCTGGCAACCGACACTCGCTGAGTTGGGTGTCGCCTTTGATGTGGAACGGCTGGTAAATAGTGCCTTCGCGCTTGGACGAAGCGGTGATCTGCTCACTCGTGCCTATGAGCTGTGGTTGCTCTGGCAGGAGGGAATTGATATAACTCCACGCCTGACTGTCGATCTCGCGCAAACCCAACGCTATCTGCTGGGGCTGGCACCACAGATCGAGCGATTGCCGGCTGATGCTGTTCTCAGTCTGGCCGATGCCCGCGTGGTTGGTCAGCCCAGCCAACCGGGTACGCAGCTTTTGGTTGACGCGACGGCAAATGATGTGCTGCTGGCTATCCGTGCGCTCCAACCTCAAACGGTGCCGATCCGCACTCGTCAGATCGTGCCACAGATTGACGATACTGATCTGGTGGTTGCCCAGCAGATTGCTGACCAACTGCTGCGGAGTGCGCTTGAGTTGAAGGTCGAAGACCAGACAATCGTCTGGACGCCTGAACGTCTGGCAGAACTACTGCGGGTAACACCGGTTGATGGTCGACTAACAATAGAAGTTGATCCAGATCGTCTTGCCCGTGCCGTGGAAGGGCTGGCGCAGATGATCGATACCGGTACCGCTGAACCGCGCCTGCGTTTCAGTGATGGTCGGGTGCGGATCGTCGCTGAGGGACAGCCAGGGCGGCGGTTGCGTCAGGCTGATGCGGTTTCTATCATTGCTGACGTGCTGATGCAGCCTTCACCGGTAACCCGCACGCTGACTCTGCCGGTTGAGCGGATTGAACCTCAAATTACGGCAGCAACCCTCGACAATCTGGGCATTGTCGAGCTGGTAGCAGAAGGACGGAGCAGCTTTGCCGGTTCAGCTCCATACCGCATCACCAACATTCGCGTCGGTGCAGCCCGTATGAACGGTGTATTGATTGCGCCCGGCGAAGAATTTTCGTTTAACCGCCAGTTGGGTGAAGTCAACGCCGAAAATGGCTTTGTTGAAGGGTATGCAATTATCGGCAATCGGACTCAACTCGAATGGGGCGGTGGGGTGTGCCAGGTAAGTACAACCGTCTTTCGAGCCGCGTTTTGGGCCGGTCTACCGATCACCGAACGCCATGCCCACTCGTTTTACATAAGCTGGTACGACCGCTTCGGACTCGGCCCGAACGGTGATGGTCAGGGTCTCGATGCCGCGATCTTTACCGGTGTGCAAGACCTCAAATTTGTCAACGATACCGGGCGCTGGTTGCTGATGCAAACAAGCATTGATGAACAGGCACAGGTACTGGTCGTCCAATTGTATGGAACTCGGTCTGATCGCGAGGTGCGGATTGAGGGGCCGATCATCACCAACGAGATCCGGGCACCGACTGAGCCGGTCTACATTGATGACCCTTCACTGCCACGTGGCACGTTACGGCAAACCGATGTCGCACGCAGTGGTCGTGATATTTCCATCTACCGTATCGTGACCGAAGCGGATGGTGAGGTGCGGCGCGAGCTGTTCTTCACCCGTTTCCGTCCTTGGCCGAACATTTTCGTTCGTGGTAGCGGATAGGTGTGCTCGTGCAGTGATCGGTGTGTGAATGTGTTTCCGCAGGTACGATTTGTGTGTAAGCCTGGAGAAAACTTCTACGTATCGCACAGCGAGAAGGTTGTACTACTCTGGAATGTAGAACCTATTTCAAAAACCGTCCGTGACCAGCAGGGTCAACGGCGTGCCACGCGCCGGATCGTGAGCACGGCTGTTGCGGCAGCATGGCTGCCGTACTCCAAACGTCGCGACAAGCGCGTGACGAGCAGGCAAGGCACCCCTCTCAGCGCATGATGGCACGACAGGAGCTGCGCTTTGCCAACGGGCCAGGTGCAGGATGGGCCAGTCTGTGGTGATTGGCAAGTGTTCCTGCGCCTGGGTGACAGTCTGGGAGCACAATAACATCGGTAGGATTTTCCAAAGCCGTCTGGTACAGCAGGTGTAAAGAGGATTTCAGATAGTCGAGATCGTCTCTTCCGCGCTCTTAACTACATGCCACGGGCATTGCTAAGACAGGTATCATCCAGCGACGTGATTGCTGTGTGGTTCAGTAGGAGTACAACTGATACTCCTTGTGTTGCATGGTATACTCTCGAATACAAGGAGTTGTAACCATGCCATCACTACGGCTAATTCCAACGTTACAGCAGCAGGCACATCCATTGACCAATCCGCTGATCCAGCAACAGGTGCTGGCTCAGGTGCCGGTACCTGCCTTCAATGAGACACTCCTGGCCTATGGTCTGGCCCCGCTACGGGCCGAGTCGTGCATTGATGTCTTGCAGATCAATGTGGGACGACGCTGTAATCAGACCTGTCATCATTGTCACGTTGATGCCGGCCCCGACCGCAAGGAGGTGATGCCGCCAGAAATTGTCGCCGCCTGTCTGGATGTGCCGGCACGCTGGTGGATTTCGACCCTCGACATTACCGGTGGTGCGCCGGAGCTGCATCCCGCATTTACCGAGATCGTCCGTCAGGCACGTGCGCTGGGCTGTCATGTGATCGACCGCTGCAATCTGACGGTTGCCCAACTGCCAAATTATCGCTATCTACCCCGATTTTTTGCCGAACATCAGGTCGAGATCATTGCATCGTTGCCGACAACCGATCCAGAGTCGACCGATGGTCAACGTGGTGAGGGAGTCTTTTCGCAATCGCTGGCAACGTTGCGCGAACTCAATGTGTTGGGCTACGGTATTGAGGGCAGCGGTTTGCTGCTGAATCTGATCGCAAATCCAACCGGCCCTTATCTGCCGGAAGCGCAGGAAACCCTCGAACAACGCTGGCGGCAAGAGCTGGCTACCCGTTATGGTATAGTCTTCAATCGCCTGTATACGCTCACCAACATGCCGATCAGCCGCTATCTGGACCATTTGCAGGCCAGTGGCGAGCTGGAAGCATACATGCACCTGCTCGTTCAGGCGTTCAACCCGGTGACAGTAAATGGCTTGATGTGTCGCACCACGCTCTCGGTCGGTTGGGATGGGCGACTCTACGACTGTGATTTCAATCAGATGCTCGATCTCGCGCTGCCGCAGAGCATTCGCGATGTGACTATCGCCGATCTGGCCGGACGCGAGATTCGCACCGTAGCACATTGTGACGCATGCACCGCAGCCGCCGGCTCCACCTGAACAGGCGCTATCGGCACGCCGTGAGCGTGCATCCGGCGCTCGTGATGATGGCCCGTCGCCCTGAACCGGGACGGGTCAAGACCCGTTTGTGCCCACCTTTGACCCCAGCGCAGGCAACTACACTGTACGAAGCGTTTCTTTATGATTTGACGGCGTTGTTGCGGAGTGTACGTGGGGTGCAGCCGATCATCGCGTATGCGCCGGAAACCGCTGCCGATTACTTTGCCCGCCTTGCCCCTGACCTTACCCACCGGCCACAGGTTGGCGCTGATTTGGGTGAACGGCTGACCAACATCACCGATGCGCTCCTGAACGAAGGCGCACCGGCAGTGGTTGTGATCGGGAGCGATAGCCCTGATTTGCCGGTAGCCTTCATCGAACAGGCATTCGCTGAATTAGCGCAAGGGGCCGATCTCGTGTTGGGGCCGGCCAGTGATGGCGGTTACTATCTGGTTGGGTTGCGCCGACCGGCACCAACCCTCTTCACCGGCGTCACCATGAGTACGCCAACCGTACTGCGTGATACGCTAGCCATTGCCGAACAACTGCGGCTCCAGACCTCGCTCCTTCCCCTTTGGTACGACATCGACACCTTTACTGATCTGCACCGCTTGATCGCCAGTTCAGCCTCTCTGACCCACACCCGGCCCCTATTGGAGCACGTGCTGGCACAGGCTGGAGGATGACGTGGTGGCAGATATATCAATCATCCCCCACAAAACACACACTGCACACAAAGGTTTGCGCACGTTTCACGAGACATAAACCCCGGCTTCAATCCACTGCTGCAAGCGTATAGCGGAGCCGTGGTACCGGTCGGTTCCATTCTGAGATAGTCTCCCCGATCACAGTACATCCCATGTTGCGGTAGAAGCCGACGGCATGTGGATCAGCGTCCAACTCGATCTGCGCAATTCTCTGCGCACGGCATTGGGCAACGGCATGGGTAAAGAGCATTCGCCCCACGCCCTGGCCGATCCAGGACGGGATCACCCAAAGGTCTTCGAGTATCGCTGGTGAGCTATCGACAATCAACCGGTACCAGCCAATCGGCTGCCCCTGCTGATGAGCAGCAAAGACCAGATCGTGGTCAATCGCCGCTGGAGTGATGATTGGCGAGGCGGCCCATTGGTTGATGAGATGGTCGGGATAGCCCCAATATCGCTTGGCAGCCACAGCAATTTGCTTGAGCAGCGCTGCGTCGGACGGTTGAGCGCGGACAATGATTATTGTTGACATAGCTCCTCCGGCTGAGGGGGAAACTCTGCTTTATGTGTAACACTCTACCATGCTCAGATGCGAGAACGCAGGCCGTGCCTATGACGATGGGTGCGGAAGCCTTACTTCTGCACTCCGAACAGCGCGACACGTGGTGCCGCAACCTGCTGCCAGGGTGGAAAAAGGTAATGCCCTCATAATCCCAGAAACACCATCCTGCACCCGGCGCAAAACTCTTTGACAAAGCGAAGATTGTCTTGTCAAGATTGCGCAAAGAGGGCATAATACGACGAAAACCTGGCAGATAGCACAAAGGAATTAGACACACATCATGTCATCGTCAAAACTCACACACGGCCCGCAAACCGGCGAATTTATCGCCATGATGGCTCTGATGACCTCGCTGGTCGCTATGTCGATTGATCTGATGTTACCCGCCCTGGCCGATATTGGTGCCGATCTCGGCTCCCCCCACGAGAATGCCAACCAGCTTGTCGTCACGATGGTCTTTCTCGGCCTGGCGATTGGTCAGCTTCTCTATGGCCCGCTTTCGGACAGTATTGGGCGTAAACCGGCGATTTATCTGGGATACGCCATGTTTGGTGTTGGCTCACTGCTGGCTATCTTCGCCATCAATTTTCCCATGATGCTGATCGGGCGTCTGCTTCAGGGGTTGGGCGTGGCCGGGCCACGCGGGGTCTCAATGGCGCTCATTCGGGATCGCTTTGCCGGAAGATCGATGGCGCGAGTGATATCATTTATTATGGTTGTCTTCATCGTGGTGCCTATCATTGCGCCGGCTATCGGCCAGGCTATCCTGTTTGTGGCTGCCTGGCGCATCATCTTCGTCATCCTGCTGGTGCTGGGGGTAGTATCACTGATCTGGTTTGCGCTCCGTCAGCCGGAGACACTTCCATCCGAGCGCAGGGTGCCGTTGTCGGTGCACCGAATGATTGGTGCGCTCCGCGAAGTACTGGCGAACGCCACCACGCTCGGCTACACCCTCATGGCCGGAGCAGTGTCGGCCATCCTGCAAGCGTATCTCAATTCGTCACAGCAGATTTTTCAGCAGCAATATGGCTTAGGCGCACTGTTTCCACTATTTTTTGCCATCAATGCGCTGGCGATTGGCCTCGCTTCATTCGTGAATGGCCGTCTCGTCATGCGCTACGGCATGCGTCCGCTGGTAAAAATCGCACTGTTTGCGTTGTGCAGCATAGCCCTGCTCTTTGTCGGGATCGCTCTGCTTACCGCCGGGCAACCGCCGTTGTGGATGTTGATGGCGTACCTGATCCCGTGTTTCTTCTGTCTGGGCATTCTCTTCGGCAATATGAATGCACTGGCGATGGAACCACTCGGTCATATTGCCGGTGTAGGTTCGGCAGTAGTTGGCTCGCTTTCCACCTTCGTCGCGATTCCGCTCGGGGCGGTTATTGGGCAGGCGTACAACGGCACGGTGACGCCACTGGCGATGGGGTTCGCTGTACTGGCCTTTAGTGCGCTGGTCTTGATGTATTGGGCCAATCGCGATCAACCTGAGCCGGTGGTTGTGAGCGAAGAGTAGCACCTGGCTGCCGGTCATACTGCAAGTATGCTGTGAGATTTAACAAGTACCGGTAGGGCAACCGCTACAGGAGCGTGGGTCGGGCTGGAACGCATGTGTCGTGGCAATTGACGCGCATCGGTGGGTACACGTGCGGTGGATCGTTCACACTGTTGGCGGCCTGCGCCAGGATGGCTTGTGGGTTGAGACATTTGCGAAATGGTTGCTGTTCAATAGTTAAAGCATGCTCCAAACAGCAGGCGGAACGCCTGCGCCACGATCCGCTCCCCCGCTCACACCCCGTCTACGCAGCACGTATCGTCACAGCAGACGGCAGTGCGCTGCCGTGACCGGCGACGAAACCGCTGCGCCACACACCTGATCGCGAGCACGGCTGGCGCGGAGCGTGGCTGCCGCACGCCAAACGACGCGCCTCATTGTATTTTCATTAATAAAGCTATTGACATGTCTGTGCAAGGGTGCTATTATGACTGTGCAAAACATTGACAGTACAGAGACAGGAGACCATGATGATTAAAGTAGGACGGCGCTGCCATATAGAGGGAGTAACGCCAGAGCAGGTGTTCGCAACTCTTTCCGACCCGGCATTGATCAGCCAGATTTTGCCTCGCGTGCAGAAGACGGAGCTGCTCAATCGTGATGATGTTGCACGTCGCGCCCGTCTAGTCACCTATATGTCAATGGGTGGTTTGTTCGGCACGATCCGCTGTGAAGGTGATCTGACCTGGCAAGATAACCGCGAAATCGTCTTCACCGTGCGCACGCCGCTACCGGTTGAGACGCGTTGGGTGCTGAGCCAGGCGGTCAATGGTACCGATCTACAGGTTATTATGGGGATTGACCTGGCACCGCTTTTGGGCATGATGGCTTCATTTGTGCCTGAGAAGACTGTCGCCGATATGCTAGGTGCCGATCTTGAGACAGCATTGCGAGGCGTTGCTCGTCAGACGCGCCAGACATCATCAGCCCGCGCCGCAGCCTAATTCATTCTGTCCCTGTCTCTGGTATAATCGCAGAGCACCACACAATTGGTGCTCTGCATTCTTTTTTTGCCGCTCCGGCGAGGACGTCGGGGGAGACTATGGTTGATGTTGTGCAGATCGGGCTGGGATTTGTGCTCAGTATTGTGATCGGCGGTATTGCCTTTGTCCGCCGTTCACTAAGCGAAAGTGGCTGGCTGGGTGCTGTGTTAGTGGGGACATTGACGTTCGGTTTTGGTGGTTGGGCCTGGGGAATTACCCTGATAGTCTTTTTCGTCAGTAGCAGCCTACTCTCGCACTACAAAGAATCCATCAAAGAACGGCGGGCAGCAGAAAAGTTTGCTAAGGGTGGCAGGCGCGATTTTTTCCAGACGATTGCCAACGGTGGGTTAGGAGCACTATGCGCGGTCGCGTATGCCTTGAATGACCAGCCGGCGGTATTACTGGCAGCATTTGTCGGGTTAATGGCAACGGTGACTGCCGATACCTGGGCGACGGAATTGGGCGTACTCAGCCCGCATGAACCACGACTGATTACGACGCGCCAGCCGGTACCACCGGGAACATCCGGAGGTGTCACCCTGATGGGTACCTCAGCGGCTGCCGCAGGCGGGTTGTTGATTGGCATCACTATGTTCCTGCTGAGCAGTATCGGTGGTACGCCGCCGCGGTGGATGATCCCGGCTGGTCTCCTCGGAGGTCTAGGTGGTGCGCTGCTCGACAGTCTCATGGGAGCTACCGTGCAGGCAATCTACGTCTATCCCGATGGCCGCGAGACTGAACGCCGGGTGGCTCGCGACGGCACTCCCAACCGCTTTTTGCGCGGCTGGCGCTGGATGGATAACGACCTGGTGAACCTGATCAGCTCAATTGGTGGTGCCCTGATCGCGGTTGTGATTGCGGCAATGATGGGGGCGCTTTGACAGGCTGGTGACAGTGGGTTGGCGAAGGATGTTTCGCTACCGCTATCCATTCGCCGATACCAAAACAGCGGCTGGTCTGGTCAAGAGAGTTGATAGTCGGGCGAATGACCTGGCACTCCCTGTAAAGGGAAGGCGATACATACGCCATCTCATTCTTGCCGAACCCTAAACGTTGCGTGGTACAGATTGAGGTGGTGAACACAGGGGAATTCACGGTAGGGGCGCATGACCGTGCGCCCCTACTCTGGCCTGCTACGATAGTGTTCATTCCCTGTTTCTGGCTGATATGACCGGTTTCATTTAGCGTCCACGTCGCAACAGCACCAGGCCGGCCCCAATCAACAGCACGGGGAATAGCAGCGAGAGATTCACCCCCAATTGCTCAAGTAGAATGATACCGCCCACACCGATCAGAATCATGCCGAGTAAACTCCAGTTACGGCGACGCGGTGGTGTCGTTGTCAGTTGTACCGTCTCGCCGGTTGCCGGGCCACCGATAGGCTGACCGGTAAGTGGATCGAAGCGGTATGAGGGATCGGGAGCATATCCGACCCGTGCCTGCCCACTCACCTGACTTTGACTGACGAAAGCCTCCTGCGGAGCGAAATTTGCCTCGCTACCTGTCGAGGAGAAGGGTGTCGGAGGATTCTCTCTTGGCATAATTAGCCAGAGCACCAGATAGATCGGCAGGCTAATGCCATTGATGAAAAAGATCAGCACAAAGATCAAGCGCACAATGACCGGATCAACGGCGAAGTAGCGGGCCAGGCCGCCACACACACCGCCGATCATGCGATCTGTTCTGCTCCGGGTAAGTCGTGTCTGCATATATCGGCTCCTTCCAGCCAGGGCCAAAGAGTTGTGCCCACGTATTCTGCGAATTTGACGAACGTTTTACCAAATAGTTGCAACCACGCCTGCTCACCGTCACGAGACCATGTGCAGAGCGATTCATCGCCATGGGTGAAGAGGCTCATGCCTGGTATCAACACGCTCGTACAGGCACAACTCTGTCGCGGACACGGCTGGTATATTAGAACCTGTTTCAAAAAACATTTACGAGATGCTCTGTTGCAACCATTGATTAAATGTGGTAACAATGGCTTCTGCACCCGCGAGCAAGCCGTTCTGGCAACGT
>NZ_DAOUBI010000072.1:0-47813 GCF_034432675.1 Chloroflexus sp.
ACCAATCCAGCGCGTGATAGCACCGCAGATGGTTGTTAGAGCGCGACAGTACAGCGTTTTATGAAATAAGTTCTAATTCCCTCTTTCATCCCACCATCTGGTAACCTTGCCACAAATCTCACGCTGTCGTAGAATGGAAAAAGTAACTGATTGAAGCCTACGGGCAAGGAACACACATCATATGGCTATTCGACGTATTCTGCGGATTGACGATGCTGAGGACCGTAAGATCCTCAAGATGCAATGTCGCCCGGTCAAGTCGCCAGATCGCAATCTCAAGCAACTGGTGGCCGACATGTTTGAGACCATGCGCGCTGCCCACGGAGTCGGGCTGGCCGCGCCCCAAATTGGCATTCCCATCCAGCTTTGTATTATTGAAATCCCTGCCGAATATGAGGAGCTTGCCGACGGCAGTGTGGTTGAAGTGGCACCAGCCGAACCATACGTGTTGATTAACCCGCGCATTGTCAAGATGAGCGGGGAAGAGGTTATGCGCGACGAAGGGTGCCTCAGTCTCCCCGGTTGGTACGGGATGGTGCCGCGTCAGACATGGGTGACGGTGGAATTTCAGGATCTAAACGGCAAGCATCATCGCTTGCGCCGTGCCGGTGATTTATTGGGTTGGGCCATTCAGCACGAAGTTGATCATCTCAACGGTATCCTCTTCACGGAACGGATCCGCGATCTGAGCACATTGCGTGATATTACGAAGGAGCGTGACGCGCAACCGGTTGACTAGGCTCCATAGCCGCGGTAATGTCACGTGACACTTGGCCCGGTCTAAACCGATATGCAAACACCTGATCTGGTACAGACTGCGCTCTTCTTTGCTACCCAAGCTCACAACGGCCAGGTGCGCCCTGGCAGCACCTGGCCGTACCTCGTGCATCTATGCGACGTTGCCCTGGAAGTGGCGACAACGCTGATGATTGAGCCAGGGCACGATACGACGCTGGCGCTTTGCTGTGCGCTTTTGCACGATGTGCTTGAGGATACTGATACTGACGAGGCAACATTGACTCAGTTCTTCGGTTCGGCGATCACGGCGGGAGTGCGGGCACTTACAAAAGACCTGACTCTCCCCCAGGCCGAACGGATGGCCGACAGCCTGCGCCGTATCCAGCAACAACCGCACGAGGTCTGGCTGGTGAAGCTGGCCGACCGGATCAGCAATCTATCAACACCACCGCCTGACCATTGGTCGAGGGAGCGGATCGCTGCGTATCGTGCCGAAGCTGAACTTATTCTCGCCGCCCTTGGTTCGGCCAGCCCACATCTGTCTGCACGACTCCGCAGTCGAATTGAACGGTATGGTGCATCCTCTGTAGTTCCGGATTGACAGTGAGAGCCATACAGTGGGAAAGGATGTCGTATGCGGATTGCTGTAGGGAGTGATGAACGGACTTACCTAACCGACGCGCTCATCACCGAGCTTAAACAGCGTGGTCATGATTTGATCTTGTTTGGGCCACTTGCCGGCACATCTGACCCGTGGCCCGATGTGGGGCGGGCAGTTGGTGAAGCTGTGGCCGCCGGGCAGGCCGATCAGGGTATCGTGTGCTGCTACACCGGTACCGGGGTGAGCATCGCCGCCAACAAAGTACCCGGTATCCGTGCAGCCCTCTGTCACGATGCACAGACGGCAGCAGGAGCGCGAAAATGGAACGATGCGAATGTGCTGGCACTGAGTCTGCGTACCACAACGCCTGAACTGGTGCGCGAAATTCTCGATGCCTGGTTCGCTACCGAATGCCCACCAGAGGAACAGGGCACTATTGACCGGCTACGAGCGTTCGATAAGTTATAAACTGCGCTCCCCTCTTGTTCTGAGAACCATGATCAACCAAGTAGCACCTGTACCTGTGGTATAGTACAAAAGGATGCACGTGACACGAGAAGACCCCGGTTGATGTACCGGGGTTTTTGTATGAATGAGGCAAGGAACAATGGAGCAGACGATGCAAGGAAAAACGGTGATTGTCACCGGTGCTAATTCGGGTATTGGTTACGTTACGGCACGCGAACTGGCTGCGATGGGAGCGCACGTGATCATGGTTTGCCGTTCACAGAGCAAGGGTGAAGCGGCCCGGCAACGGATCATGCAAGAAGCTAAAGGAGCACCAGAACCAGAGCTGGTACTGGCCGATTTTGCCTCACTGGCATCAGTACGCCGTGCTGCCGGTGACATTCTGGAGCGCTGCCCACGGATCGATGTCCTGGTTAACAATGCCGGTCTGTTTGTATCAGAACCCCTGGCCAGCGCCGACGGTTACGAAATGACCTTTGCCGTTAATCATCTGGCACCGTTCCTGCTCACCAACCTGTTGCTCGAACGGATCATCGCCAGTGCGCCGGCCCGTATCATCAACGTTTCTTCTTTCGCGCATGTCGCCGGCAGAATCGCAATCCCTCAGATCGCTTCTCCTCAGCGCCCCAACATTGCCCAGGCTTACAGTGACTCCAAGCTGTGCAACATTCTGTTCACAAACGAACTGGCCCGTCGCTTGCAGGGCAGTGGGGTGACTGCAAACAGCCTGCACCCCGGCGCAGTCGCCACCAATTTTGCCGCCGACGCTCGTGGCCTGTTTGCCTTCTTCTTCCGCCTTGCCCGCCCTTTCATGATCTCGCCGGAACAGGGAGCAGCGACCTCGATTTACCTGGCTTCATCACCTGAAGTTGTGGGGATCAGTGGGCAGTATTTTGTGCGCAAGAAGCCTGTCAAACCATCAGCAGCAGCGCAAGATACAGCCCTGGCGAAGAGGTTGTGGGAGTTCAGCGAACAACTGGTGCGCGAGAAGGTAGCAGCGTGATGGGATCGCATTAGACCGCACGATATTGCGCAGATTACCAGATCGCGGCAATAGCGCACAGAATAACGGGTTGGTGAAGGATTACTTTCACTCATACGAACGTTGTTCACCTTAGCCCAGACGCCTGGCGATCAGGCGATTCAACGATGTTTCAACAATTGGGGCAACGGTACACCCTGCGACCCACGCCTGCCGGTGCGTACGACAGATGGGAAAGCGTGGCTTCCCCACGTCAAACGACGCATCACGGGCAATCCGACCTCGAACACCGTATCCACGCCGGCGCGTGATACCACGGTGTGCCCGACGGCAACGCCGTTCTTATGTCCGCAGTCACTGCCGGTGTGATGGTATACTTGCGAGCGATGACTTCTATACAAACCAGATTGGATATTACCCAGAGCGACAGCGGAGTGTGAATGAGCGTAAGTTACCCATTTCCGGTACACAGGCAGAAGTGAGAGCTACGCTGTTGCCTGTCTGTCAAATGCGATGGTGTTTAATATTGCAGCCTTCTCCAATACGCTCCACTTCCAAACCGTTTGATATGGAACTATCAACAAAAAGCATGATGGCTTTGGTAACATGATAGTAATCATACTGATCTAAAATGAGCAAGGAATTTTTACCGCGCAGTTCAACATGGGTGATGGTCGATCCGCTTTATGACGTCGATACTAAACGCGGCCAAGCTATCTATATTTACAGATAGGGTTATGCCGGAATTTTATCAGCACGATCTGAAGCCGATATACCACGTCACGCTATGCTACAATAAACATCGCAGCGACCTCCGTTAAACCGGAAAGCATCATAGCCTATGCAGAGTCAACCTTACAACGTATTGGTCATTGATGATGATCCTAATGTGCGCGATATTCTAAGCAGTCTGCTCAAACGTGAACGCTGTGTCGTCCGCACTGCAGCATCAGGGCACAGCGGCATTGCAGCTACCAGGTCTGAGTTACCCGATCTCATCCTGCTTGATGTCATGATGCCCGATCTCGATGGGTTCAGTGTCTGCCGCATGTTGCGTGAAGATCCGCTGACGGCTGAAGTTCCCATTATTATGATTACCGCACTTGATGATCGGGCTTCGCGGCTGGAAGGGGTAAAAGCCGGGGCTGATGAGTTTTTATCCAAGCCGGTCGAATTGAGCGAGTTGCGCCTGCGGGTGCGCACGATGCAGCGGATCAACCGCTACCGCCGATTAATTGAAGAGCGAGAGCGCGCAGCAGCTCAGGAGCGTCTCCTGACCGAACAGGCCCGGCAGGCAGCCCAGGCGATTGCCGAAGCGTATGATCAAACCCTGATCGGCTGGTCACGTGCCCTTGATCTCCGGGACAAAGAGACAGAGGGGCATTCACAACGGGTCGCTCAACTTACGCTGGCTGTGGCACAGGCACTCAATATTCCCCCAGAAGAGCAGCTCAATATGTGGCGAGGTGCGATGCTCCATGATATTGGCAAAATTGGCGTACCTGACGCCATTTTGCACAAGCAGGGACCACTCACCGAAGAGGAATGGGAGATTATGCGTCGTCATACAACCTATGCCTACGAGTTACTCTACCCGATTGCTTACCTGCGCCCCGCACTGGACATTCCATACTGCCATCATGAAAAGTGGGATGGTACTGGCTACCCACGAGGCTTACGCGGCGAACAGATTCCATTGGCGGCCCGTATCTTTACACTGGTTGATGTTTGGGATGCGCTAACAAATGATCGACCGTATCGCAACGCATGGAGTCGTGAGCAAGCTTGGCAATACATTTATAATCAAAAGGGTAAACATTTTGATCCGCAACTGGTTGATCTTTTTCTCTCCATTGCTGCACCTGACTTGACGAAGGGAATGGAACGCCAGGTTTCCGGAGGGAAAGAAGATTAGCGGTTATCCCTTGACTTCAGGACAGAGCACACCACTGCTCACACCTTCTCTACTTTTCAGATGTGATGTGAAAGCCCCCATCCTACCCGCCCCGTTGGGGGCGGGAATTACCGGTGTGGGGCCTTTCCCGCATGCGCGAGTTTGTTCAAAGTTGCATTATAGCACCAGAAGCAGGCAAGATGTGCGGTTTCAGGTGGTAGACGAGCCGGATATGTGCACTTTCGGGGTATCTGCCGGTGCCACACGGGGGTAAAGCACGAGAGTCATTCCTGAATAGCGTGGATACGACTCCGATTACGCCAGGGTTGACATTCGCCGGTAGAGGCACGGCGTGCCGTGCCTCACTGAACTGATGTTGTTTACTGAGCCGGGGCAAGAAAATCGACGGCAACGTACCCTTCTAGGCCATCAGGGGTGCGTACCGGTCGCCAGACAAAATCAGCACCGACAACATCATCGCCGATCTGCTCAACGCGGGTACCATCAGGAAGCGTGGCAATCGGCTGATTATTGCGATTGGGTTGAGGACGGAGGAAGAGACCCTGACCGCCGGTATTGACAATCACAAAGAAACGCGGAGCGGGTGTTGGGGCTGCAGTAGGAGCTAAGGTGCCGGTACCACTTTGGGCATCAGTAGCAGTCGTAGGTTGTTCAAGTATAGGGGCAGTAGGAACACCTATGGGCGCTTCCCGACGATCACCCCGTAGCAGAGACAGCGACAAGATAAAAATCAGGACGATGAGAACAAGACCACCAATCAGGTACATCCAACCCCGTTGCTGTAACCACCGAATCAAAATCTGGGCAAAATTACCGCTGTATGTAGTACCACTGACAGCAGATGTCGGTCGCCAGCGCGGCGCAGACGCTGTTGCGTCCAGACGTTCAGTACGTGCTGTATCACGTCGCTGAGCTGCATCACCTGGTCGAGGTTCAGCACTTCTGGTCTGCCGTTCTGGATTTTCTCTCATGAACGTCTCCTCCATTTGCCTCATCGCCGACATATGATAGCACATCTTTGTCTGGCAACTCAGCCTGTCCGGCTGATCGATGCGCGGCAGGCTACGACGCTAGATCGTACAGTTGACGATCCAAATACTCCAGGAGCGGATGCAGGTAGGGGGTAACTCCTTTATAATCAAGGATCGCCGGATCGAGCTGTCGGAGGAGCTGAGCCATGGCAGCCGTCCACTGCGGATCGCTAGTCAGTTGTGCTAGCGATACCACGTAGGTACGCACTGTAAACAAGACTACCGGATGGCGAGCCATCCGAACAAGCGTCTGTCGCTCCACACGGTAAAAGACACGTTCACCGGCATTATCTGCAGTTACTGTGCTCTTTTGCCGATCGAGAGAACCGAGCCGCGGCGAAAGATCAAGATCGGGAAGCACCGCCAGTGACCAGTTACGCCGCCAGACCGGACGCTGCGGTTGCAGTCGACTTATCAATTGAACAGTTGATTGGGTCAGTTGCGCGATGAAACCGGGCACCGGCCCGTGAATAGCGGATAGCGGTAACCCCATCTTATCAGAGAGACACCAGCGGTTGGGAAAGCAGAGCTGACCGGCAATGAGTGGATGCCCAGAGGTTTCATTGACCGCTATCAGCAGCAAATCTTCCTGAACCTGGCGACCGAGCCAATCGATTGGCCATAGGCCAAGATCATTACCAATCCGAATTGATGACACCTGATTAGTCAGCCGATTTTCCCACTCCAGTTCTGAACCACGTCGTCGCAGCACGAACCAATCAGGATAGAAACGATGTAGCTCAGCTAATCCCCATTCCAGCAGTTCCCACTGTGCCGGCAGAGTCTCAGGGTATGCCTGCACGTAGTATGAGTGATCGGCAGCTAACAATGCCCGTTTCAGCATCAATTCAGCATGATAGTGATCAGGATCGACATGAAAAACCGGTGCGCCGTGCAGAGGGTATGCACCAACGCGCAACACCTGCGGCGAAGGAATAACGAAAGGATCAAACGGCCATGCTTCAATCATGATTTACCCCGGCAGCAGCCCAGGCAGCCAACGCTCGAATATGGTTAGGAGTAGTCCGGCAGCAACCACCGATCAGCCGTGCTCCCACAGTGTACCATTGCCTGGCCTGGGCCACAAAATCGTCAATCTCAGTCGTACCAATCCAACATTGCCCAACCGGATCATAGACTTCGCCCGAATTAGGATAGACCACTATCGGCTTGTCGGTAACAGCCCGTACAGCGCGGATGAGATCGGGAAGGAAGCGAGGAGCTGTACAGTTAACCCCAATTGCGGCCACCTGGGGATGGGCTGCAATCTCAGCAGCACATTCGGCAATTGGTTCTCCCTGAGCAGTGTGAGTACTATCGCGAGCACTGAAACTAATCCACGCGGTCAGGTGTGGGAATTCGGGCAGGAGTGCAACTAATGCCCGTGCTTCGTCGAGACAGGGAATCGTTTCACACGCAAAGAGATCGGGTTGGGCAGCTGCCAAAGCAGCCATGCGAGGTCGATGAAACTCAATCAATTCAGCTACAGATAAGCTGTAGTTGCCGCGATATTCCGAGCCATCGTGTAAAAATGCACCATACGGGCCTACCGAGGCTGCAACCAGTGGTCGTAGCCGCCCGCCTCGATTCGCCGGGTCAGCCCAAAACTGATCGCGTGCAGCTTGTGCCAATGTGACCGAGCGCTGTAAGAGCAAAATTGCCTGATCATGAGCGATTCCACGCGCCATAAAACCGGGAATCGTTGCCTGATAACTCGCAGTAATGGCAATATCAGCACCATCCGCAAAATAGTCGGCGTGCACAGCCTGAATCAACGATGGATTTTCGATCAACACCTTCGCCGACCAAAGCGGATCGGCAAGATCGCAACCACGCCGCTCCAGCTCCGTAGCCAATGCTCCATCGAGGATCAGGAGTGGGCGTTGGGCAAGGGCAGCAGTTATCGGATTTGGTGAACTCATCTTGAGCATCTCTTCGGCAAGGAACAAATTTCGTGAATCGCTTACTCCGCTGTAGCTTCGTTGCAAGATTGGTAGCGGCTCCAACCTGGTTAGTCAGACCAGCCCTACGCCGATAGTAAGCGCCTGGTCCAGGGTTCAGTTCGGGTTACAAGTCCTGCCCAACCGGATAACGAATGGTAAGTACATTACTTATCTTACCTGTGTAACACCAAATCTTGCTCAACAATGTGCATTTCTCAGATGTGAGCCTCGTGCTGAAACGCTACCAGGTGTAGCACCGGCAAGTCGTTAGTGGATTGTCGTTTGTGTGGCAGTAGGGGCTCCACTGTACTAACGCTGTCGTCCAGCAGTGTATCATTCAGATACAGCATCAAGGTGATAGTCGGCTAGTGCATCGCGAGCTCTACTTTAGTATAGCTATCTACCCTCATCATTCCAGGGTAAATGTTCAATCACAACGAGATAATGTCTGAGCAACGCCGAGGTTTAACTCCTTAACTTATCATACCACAAGACACTTATCTGGGGTAAAAGATGTTTTAAGAAGAGCAAGAAATAGTGAAGGAAGGATGGTGTACGAGAATTGTTGGGTAGTGAAGCTAGATTCACAGGTCACTGTCGTGAAACATGCCGTAATCCGTACAGCATACAAAACTTTACCACTTCATACCAGGCCATGGTAGCACAAAGAAACAGCCCCAACCAGTCATCCCGCCAGCCGCCGAGCTGAACGTAGCGGCGCCAAAACTCGCGGGTCGGCGCACCGATCAGATTACGCAGCCGCATCCGTTTACCATGCCGATACAGCGTCATTGCCTCGGCGAGCGCGTAGCGGGCCTGTTTTTGCCACAATTCATCAAGCCGTTCGATGTTGAGATGGAGCAGATGCCCACGCATTGTTCCGACGGTGCCGTTCAGCGTTGCCACTTCGTGTACTGCAACCTGCTCATCGTAATGAGCCGCATTGCGCCGCAGCAGGCGAAGCTGAAAATCCGGGTACCAGCCGCCACCACGCAGACGCCGACCAAAAAACAGGTTGTAGCGGGGAATCCGGTAACCGGCAAGGTCGGGCGGAGGGGTTGTCCGCTTCCATGTGGCAAGTTCGATGAATAGTTCCGGCGTCAGGCGCTCATCTGCATCAATGAAGAGTACCCAATCGCCTCGACACTGTCGTAGCGCGAGATTACGTTGGGCACTAAAGCCACGCCACGGCTCAATCAACACCCGACAACCGTGCTCTGCGGCAATCGCCGCGGTAGCGTCACGAGTCTGGGCATCCACGATAACGACTACATCATCGCTCAGGCCGGCGATGCTGCGCAGACAACCGGCAAGATGACGCTCTTCATCACGGGCAATGATGGCAATCGAAAGCAAGGGATGGTGCGGCATGATCAAAATAGTGTTGCCTGTTGCGGCCCACTCTCGTCGTCAGTCGGTAGGGTGCGGTCCGGGTAGGGCAGGCCAAGATGTTCGTAAGCCCGCCGGGTTGCAATCCTCCCTCGTGGGGTGCGCTGCAAGAAACCGAGTTGCAGCAAAAATGGTTCGTACACGTCTTCGATAGCATCAACCTCTTCGGCCAGGGCTGCGGCAAGGGTACTGAGACCGACCGGGCCACCGTTGAACAGTTCAATGATTGCCCGGAGCAGACGACGGTCATTCTCATCAAGGCCCAATTCGTCGATCTCAAGCTGGGCCAGCGCATCCCGCGCCACCTGAAGCGTGATCGCGCCATCGGCCACAACCTGGGCATAATCGCGTACCCGGCGCAAAATCCGGTTCGCAATCCGAGGTGTTCCTCTGGCGCGACGACCAATTTCGCGAGCACCTTCGGGGCTGATAGGAACGCCAAGAATGCGCGCTGAACGGCTAACAATTTCGGTCATCGCGTCATCAGAATAGAAGACCAGCCGATGCACAGCGACAAAACGGTCGCGCAGGGGTGAGGTGAGTAACGCCAAACGGGTGGTGGCACCGATCACGGTAAAGCGGGGCAGGTTAAGGCGCAAACTGCGGGCACCTGGCCCTTTGCCAACCACCAGATCGAGCGCAAAATCTTCCATCGCCGGATACAGTACCTCTTCAACGGCCCGATTCAAGCGATGTACCTCATCGATAAACAATACATCATTGGCCTGGAGATTGGTCAGGATAGCAGCCAGATCGCCGGCCCGTTCAATTGCCGGCCCACTGGTAATCTTGATTTTGGCACCCATCTCGTTGGCCACCACGTTCGCCAGCGATGTTTTGCCCAACCCCGGTGGGCCATAAAAGAGGGTGTGATCGAGCGACTCATTCCGCCCACGAGCCGCGGCGATGGCAATCCGCAGTTGCTCGACAACCTTCTCCTGGCCGATAAACTCGCTGAGGGTGCGGGGACGAAGGCTCTTTTCAACCTGTTGGTCGTCGCTATCTGAATGTGGATTGACCAGCCGCTCGGCGCTCATGGCCATCCTTTCCACCATTGTTCGCACAGGTGTACGCATCTCGCCACTGATTATAGCATAGCCCGGCGAGGCTGAAAGGAGAGAAGCGGGCAAGCGCCCGCTTCTCTCTGCAATTTGGCAGAGCCGTGGTAGAGGCGATGGCAATGCTAGAGCGTTTGGATGATGGACGTGGATTGAAGCTGGTCAATCCTCCCATCATAGCCAGCCGTTCAGGCAGCCACTGCCGCCTCTGCCAGAAGCACAGCCCGGACACGCTGACCGCGCAACGTTGTCCGATTAAGCGCCTGGAGCACCTGTTGGGCTGCCCGACGTGGTACTTCGACGACGCTTGTCCGGGCCCGAATTTCGATCTCGCCGATGCTGCGTCCGGGCAATCCGGACTCGTTTGCAATGGCGCCGACGATGTCAGCAGGGCGAATCTGATCGTTGCGCCCAAGGTTGATCTGCAAGCGTACCATCGTCCGCTCAGTACGCTCGCTGCGTGCGTCGGCTTTGGTGCGTGGCGAACGCGCAGATCGTTCCGAGCGTTCGCGCTGCGGACGCTCAGCAGGCGGTGGGTCGAGCCGGGTAATCGTATCAACCTGATCGGTCTGATTTTCGTTCAAGAGCAGTTTCAATGCAGCGGCAGCTACCGTGCGCAGATCACCTGTGGCCACCAGTTCATCGATCAGGGTGGTGTAGCCGGCAAGCGCAGGATCGGCCATCGCTGCCCGCAATTGATCGACCAGCGCCGAACGACGGCGGGCCGCCACATCGGCCAGTGTCGGCATCTGGCAGCGCTCGATCCGGGTGCGAGTCACCCGCTCGATAATCTGTAACATGCGGCGTTCGCGTGGGGTGATAAAGGTGATCGCCACCCCTTCGCGCCCGGCCCGTCCAGTACGACCAATCCGGTGTACGTAGCTTTCGGGGTCAGTGGGTACATCGTAGTTGATAACGTGACTCACCTCGGCGATGTCAAGACCGCGCGCCGCAACATCGGTTGCCACCAACACATCAAGTTGCCCTTCGCGGAAACGTCGCATCACCCGATCACGGGCGGCCTGGCTTAAATCGCCGTGCAGCGACTCGGCAGCGTAACCCCGTCCTTGCAGCCGTTCACCAATATCATCGGCCTCCTGGCGTGTTCGACAAAACACAATCGCCAACTGAGGCATTTCGGCATCGAGCACCCGGCAGAGAGCATCGAGCTTGTCACGGACCAGCACTTCGTAGTAAGCTTGCCGGATACGCGGGGTCGTCAATTGCTCGGCAGCAATGCTCACCCGCACCGGCTGGCGGGTATAACGCAGGGTTAAGTTTTGCACTGCCGGCGGCAACGTCGCCGAGAAGAGAGCGGTCTGCCGTTCCGTTGGGGTCAACTGCAAAATCGCCTCCAACTCCTCAGCGAAGCCCATATCGAGCATCTCATCAGCTTCGTCGAGCACCACCATACGCAGGTGATCAAAGCACAGACTGCCACGCTTGAGATGATCGAGCACCCGTCCTGGTGTCCCAACCACGACCTGCGTCCCCTGAGCCAGCCCGCGCAACTGGCGTTCAATGGGTTGGCCACCATAAATCGGTAATACGCGCAACGAACGGTGGCGACCATAGCGATGGATTGCCTCTGCCACCTGTACGGCCAGCTCGCGGGTAGGGGCCAGGACAAGCGCCTGCACCACCAGCGCGTCGGTGACACGTTCAATCATCGGCAACGCAAATGCTGCCGTCTTCCCGGTGCCGGTCTGGGCCTGAGCGATCACGTCGCGACCGGCAAGTAACAATGGAATGGACTGAGCCTGAATGGGTGTTGGTTCGTCGTAGCCAAGCCCGCTCAATGTGCCCACCAGCGCATCACTCAGGCCCAACTCAGCAAAAGTAGTCATGGTATCCCGTTTCACATATCGACATTACATCGTGACGAAGATACGCCACACAAGATAGTAATTATAGCATACATTTCTGATTTTGAAAGAACCTTTTTGAGCCGAGACAGCATACAATTTTAGGACCAACGGCTCCTTCACGGATCACCAGTGTGTGGTATCCTATAAATACTGGAAAGATTTTGCTTTCATCAAGCATTTACTCATATGATGCATACGATGCAGTAGGAGCGTAACATGACAGCGTCGGCTCGCATTCTTGTTGCCGAAGATGAACCAGATGTGGGCATGCTCCTGCGGGAAATTCTGGTAAGTGAAGGGTACGAGGTAGAACTGGTACCTAATGGCCACCTCCTGGTGGAACGCGCCCAGGAACATCCACCGGATTTGATTCTGGTTGACCTGCTCATGCCATTGATGGATGGCCTGGAAGCAATCCGCCAACTGCGTAACGACACCCGTACGTCACATCTGCCGATGCTCATCCTCACTGCACTTGGCGATTCGTCGCGCATTGTTGAAGGATTGGAGACCGGTGCGGATGACTATATTGTCAAACCTTATGAACGCGAAGTATTGCTGGCCCGTGTACGCTCACAATTGCGACGAGCATCGCAATTACCGGCCCGGAATCCGCTCACCGGCTTACCCGGCAATGTCTCCATTCAGGCCGAGATCAATCGTCAACTCCAGCAAGGGGCTAAATTTGCTCTGCTGTATATCGATCTCGATAATTTCAAAGCGTTCAATGATGTTTACGGGTTTGCGCGTGGGGATAAGGCGCTGCATCTCGTAGCCAGTGTCTTACAGGAACAGTGCCATCCGGGAGACTTTATCGGCCATATCGGTGGTGACGATTTTGTGGTGATTCACTTCGGTGCAGACCCTGAAACGTTATGTAAACGTATTATTCAAGTCTTCGATCAGCGTATTCGCACTCTGTACGACGAGGCCGATCTCCAACGAGGCTATCTGGTTGCCACAGATCGCTACGGTATTGTACGCCAGTTTGGAATTATTAGCCTTTCTATCGCAGTGGTAACTACCTACACGCGCACCTTTCGCAATTATGACGAAGTAGGGCGGGTTGCAGCGGAATTGAAACAGGCGGCCAAGCAGATTGCCGGCAGTGCGTATAAGATAGATCAACGAAGTGATGATGCAATCCCTCCCTCTCTTAATGACCGTCGCAGTAGTTCATCACCTGAAGCGCTTATCGTCTGTCATGATGATATTGTGCGCGCAGCAATTATTGCTACGCTCAATGTACATGGCTATCGCCTGCTCATTGCCGATAACGAGATCGCAGCCCAGGGATTACTCGCTCACAATCCCCATCCGGCGCTCATCGTGGCCGAGGTTCAGCGAGCCACACCAATTCAGATCTGGGAACAAGTGAATCACAATACAACACTGATTGCGTTGATCAACGATGACGAGGATGCAACCATCGCCCGGCAAGTTGGTGCGCGGTCTATTATTCGATTGAACGGCAGTCCTCTCAATCTCTCAGATCAGTTGCAGGCAGCATTGGCAACACTGACTCGATGATCCAATCGTTCTTCACTCCTAGAGTTCGCTACCACGTCAAAACATGGCTGCTTAGGGATGCACTCGCTACGTTTTCGGATGTTCTTGAACGATACTAAAACAGTCCCGTATAACTATCTGCGCTTGTAACCGCTTTTGCCGGCGATACCGACACCGATGCGTATGCCAAAAATCGAGCGCTGCCCTCAGTGCTCCGGCCAGTTCACCCAGGGTTTCGCGATGATCTACTCCGGTATAGGAAACTATGTAGTCAGCGAGGATACAACCGATAGGTCACAGATCGTTCCTGGTGACAGGTTAGCAACTATTAGACAGCCTGATCGTTGTAGCCCAGGCATATAAACTGAACACCATTCCCCTACAATAAACACTGCACGTGCAATCAGAATGTTGGTGTTAATCACACTCGCTCTTGCAAACACGCTGCATGTGGATGCACAGCTTCCACACCAAACATCACGACACGCGCATCACTAAAGTACCTCCTAACTACTCTTTGCAATAGTACAACTGCTTGCTCTGTTGTCATCAAGCGACAATGTGATAAAGTGGCGTGGAACTGACGGCAGACCACGAGTGCCGGGTACATGTGTGGTCCAGCGAGGCTAGCTGCAGCGCCGTGCTGCCACCAACCGAAACCACCGATGCGGAAGGTGAAGCCGTGGGGGCAAACGCCGGACGTCGTGCCTTGAGCACGACGTCTTGTTGGTTTGGTATATGCACGTGTTGGGACAAGGGAAGATACAGCGACGCGTTAGTCTACGTACCGCAACCAGATCGCCTTATCCCATAACGACGCACGGTATCGTATCTGAGCGGGCATGGTGGCACTTTGCCGTTAGCACAGCGTGATCATCACGACTAATGGCGACGGCTGTCGCCGAGAGTCAATCATTGCAACAGGGCAACAACTGCTCATTATTTCTCCGCCGCAGCAGAATAATGCCGAACAGTCCGAACAATCCTCCCCATTTCAGCAGAACTACCAGCGTGTGGAGAAGACCGAGAACGCCCATCAGCGCGAGAAAGCCTCCCAACTCCATCACAATACCTGACGGCATCCAGACTTCCCAAGATATCGATCAATGCTGACTGCGGCGTTTGCGGGTCGTAGCGCACCTTGACGGTATCACCGACACGGTACGACGACGGCTTACTGCCGGTGCTGCTCTCGAAGCGAGTGAGTTCTCCATCAACCGTGCGAAATTCCACGACCGGATAGAAGAACGTCTTGCGCTCACCACCTGAAGTTCTGGTGGCGGTGTCCGATTACTCTCCATATCCTCTCGCGTTTTTCGCTTGACACACACCCCGCTCCCTGTTAGCATAAACTACGTTTGCAGTCTTAATAACGTGCTGGGAGCGTCTGGGATGGATCTGTCCGAACTATTACGGCGCGGCGTTGCTGAGGTAATTGTTGAGAGCGAACTGCGCACTCGCTTGCAAAGTGGAACGCCACTGAGGCTAAAACAGGGCTTTGATCCCACCAAGCCCGATATGCACATCGGCCACGCTGTTGGTTTGCGAAAATTGCGTGCTTTCCAGGAACTGGGGCATCAGGTGGTGTTGATTGTCGGTGATTGGACGGCACAAATCGGCGATCCGAGTGGTCGCGACGAAACCCGTACCCGCCTGTCGGCTGCCGAGGTACGGGCCAACGCCGAGACCTACATGGAGCAGTTCTTCCGTGTTATTGATCGTCAACGTACCGAGGTGCGCTGGCAGAGTGAATGGTTTGGTCAATTCACGCTGGAGCATGCCCTCGATCTGGCCGGTCGCTTCACCCTGGCCCAAATGCTGGCCCACGAAACGTTCCGTAAGCGGTATGAAACCGGTGCGCCACTGACCATCCTCGAATTGATGTATCCGATGCTTCAGGCGTATGACTCGGTGGCGATCAAGGCCGATGTGGAATTCGGCGGTACCGACCAGAAATTCAATATCCTCGCCGGTCGTGAATTGATGGCGCAACTGGGTATGACGCCGCAACAGGTCTTCCTCGTGCCGCTCATTCCCGGCACCGATGGCCGTAAGATGTCGAAGACGTTTAATAACACGGTCGATATTCGGATGCCGCCATCGGAAATGTATGGTCGCATTATGTCAATGAGCGACGAGGTACTACCTCTCTATTTTGAAGTGCTGACCGATGTGCCGCTGGCAGAGATAGACGAGATGAAGCTGGCCATGGCCGCCGGACAGGTCAATCCACGCGATCTGAAGATGCGGCTGGCGCGTGAGATTGTGGCGCAGTTCCACGACCCGGCTGCTGCCGCTGCCGCCGAAGCCGCCTTCGTTCGTCAATTCGTTGAGCGCGAGATTCCCGAGGATATTCCAACATTTACCCTCACCGCACCGAGCGGGATAGTTGAGGTGTTGGTCGCCAGCGGTCTCGCCCCTAGCAAGAGTGAGGCGCGCCGCCTGATTGACGGTGGTGGCGTGCGGGTTGACGGTGAACGGGTTGAGGACTACGCCCTAACGCTGTCGCCCGGTGCTAATGTCGTGGTACAGGTTGGTCGCCGTAAGTTTGTGCGCGTTGTGTAGGGGCAGGTTGTTTATCCTGCCCCCTTTACTTCCGGGCATTGTCGTATACCACGTTGTATCAGCACGCTGTCGCGTGCGATGATAGCCCGAAACCCCGCATCAGTTGTGGCCCAATCTACAATGTCAACCTTCCAGGGTAAATCGGAATCGGCGAAATCTTCGACCAGGCCCGCCAGCACGTCAAGAGCAAGCGGCTCATCGGTCATAATGACCAGATCAAGATCGGAGTATCGTCACTGCTGGCGCTTCGGCAAGTAGTTCACCTGCGTGTTGACATACCATCAACGCTTTCGCACTGTCGTATGTGTGAGAAGTCATATGACGCAACAAGCGATAGCGAAACCAGGCTTCGACATCGGTGATGAGCCCCTTTTCGGCTGCTGTACGGATGAAGTTACGAAAATTACTGACATCAACCTCTTCTGGAAAAGCAGCATCCAGTTCAAGCCGCCGCCGTATCATCTTGATACACAATTCGTACACGAACTCAAAGTTTTGCACGACACCGGCCATGATTGTCTGCTGAACCTCCGCGCTCTGCGCATCGAACTACGACCGATCATTCACGACACGCAGTACAGTATCGAGAGATTGAATTGCTCGAGTCAGTGATGATAGGTCAAGTATCATTGCGATATTCCCCCGCGAAAACGCAAGGCTATTCGTCGCCTGTGGCACACCGGCGCAGGCCAACTCCCTACACTGGCTCAGCCTGCGTCGTCAGCACCACCAGCAGCATGCCCTGCCCAACCGAAACTCGTGCCGGCAGGTTATTGATGACATTGCTCACGCCGCGTGCCCGGTCATGGTAGAGCGTTCCATTCGTAAGCGGATAGGCCAGTCCCGCGGTCGTGATACCGTGGGCATCGCCGCCAAACGGCAGCAACGAGACGGTATCACCCACGAGGCCGGGGATGATACTCTCACGATCCACCAGCCAAATTTGTTGCGGAACGTCGAGCAGACGAACACGGCGGCCACGCAGCTCCGGCATCCCCAACAACATTACGTTCGCCAGCGATTGATCCCACCGTCCACCCAGTGCCCCGATCACGTCGATCCGGGTCGCACCCATGGCGGCTGCGGCCAGCAAGGCCAGTTCGAGATCGGTCTCGTCTTTGTCGGGGCGATGCCGTTCAATCACGACCCCTTGCGCCTGATACGCAGTCAGCGCTTCCGCAGTAATTGAGTCGAGATCACCAATGATCACGTGCGGCGTGTAGCCGCCGGCAAACAGGGCAGTACCGCCACCATCTGCGGCAATCAGCCGGTCGGCAAGCGTCAGCAACCGCTGGTACGGCGTAAGATCAATCGCCGGTGCATTTGCTACAATCACGGTGTACGTCATCACAAACCCCTGCTCAACAAGGCGGCTACCCCAAACCCGATAATCACCAACCCCGACACCAGATTGATCACCCGCAACACCGGCACGGTCACCCACCCGCGTACCAGTGCAACCCCACTGCTCAACAACGTCCACCAGAGCGCCGAGCCGAAGGCAACCCCGGCAACCAGCGTCATCCCGTTGAGCAAGTTACCGGCAGTAACCAGGCCCAGACCGGCAAAGATGACGGTGAAGATCAAGATGGTCGCCGGGTTGGTCAGTGTAAGAAAGAAGGTTGAGAGATATGCGCCAAGCAAGCCTCGCCGGGTGATGGTCGGTTGGGCAATGACCGGATCGGGTCGGGCAAGCATGATTGTCAGGCCGATCCAGATCAAGGCGATACCACCAGCAAGCTGAAGCAGGGAACTCAGCCCAAGCAGGATCAGGCTCATCGCCTGTAAACCCAGCGCAGCAATACTGCCGTAGAGCGCATCAGCCGTGGCAGCGCCTAATCCGCTGATGAAACCGGTCAATCGCCCGTCGGTTATCGTGCGCCTGATACAGAGCAAGCCAATCGGCCCAACCGGTGCCGCAATCGCCAGCCCAAACAAAAGACCGCGACCGAACAACTCAAGCATTGCAGGCATCCTCTCCGGTGCATGACATGATATGCGATCCATGCTGCTCTTGTTGGCGCAAAACCATGTATACTGAAGAAACGAGTTCATTATACCATGAGAGAAGAGGCTTGCTATGCCTGAACTGCGCCGTGTGGCCCTCTTTACGAATGAGTACCCACCGTATATCTATGGCGGAGCCGGTGTCCACGTCGAGTATCTGAGCCAGGCGCTTAGCCGGATGGTACCGGTTGAAGTTCGTTGCTTTGGCGACCAACACGTTGACACAGCCAACCTGAAGGTGCGGGGATATTCTCGCTGGGAAGAGGCACGCCAGAATACCGATCCCCGCTTTGCCGGTGCGGTCGACGCAGTTGCCCGCTCACTGGCGATGGCAAAAGATACGCTCGACGCCAGCGTGGTTCATTGTCATACCTGGTACACCGATCTGGCGGGTCTGTTCGCCAGCAAGCTATGGGGGATTCCCTACGTATTAACCATCCACTCGCTCGAACCATTGCGCCCCTGGAAGGTTGAACAACTGGGCAACGCCTACCATCTTAGCTCGTGGATCGAACGCACGGCGATTGAGCAGGCCCATGCCGTGATCGCCGTTTCCAAAGAGACCCGCGCCGATATTCTGCGCCTGTTCAATATAAATCCCGAGCGTGTCCATGTCATCTACAACGGGATCGATCTCAACGAGTACCGGAAAACCAGCGCAACCGATGCCCTTGAACGGTACGGCGTTGATCCAACCCGCCCCTTCGTGCTCTTCGTCGGACGGATTACGCGCCAGAAAGGGATTATCCATCTGGTGAATGCCATCCCTCACATTGACCCGACAGCGCAAATCGTGCTCTGCGCCGGCGCTCCTGATACGAAAGAGATCGGGATCGAGATGGAGGAACGGGTTGCCGCCGTGAGCACCCACCGTCCCGGTGTGATCTGGATTCGCGAGATGCTTCCCCGCCAGGATGTGATTCAATTCTACTCGCACGCCGCCGTCTTCTGTTGTCCGAGTGTGTACGAACCGTTTGGTATTATCAATCTTGAGGCGATGGCCTGTGAGACGGCTGTGGTGGCTTCGGCGGTCGGCGGTATCAAAGAGGTTGTCATTCCTGAAGAGACGGGGTTGCTGGTCGATCCCAATCTCAAGCCGGGCAGTTTCGATCCCGTCGATCCCGTCGCATTCTCGGCAGATCTGGCGGCTGCGATCAATCGTCTGCTGGCCAATCCCGACATGCGTCATCAGTTCAGTCAGGCCGGTCGGCGTCGGGTCGAACAGGTGTTTAGCTGGGACGCAATTGCCCGCCAGACGATTGAGTTGTATCAGGCGGTGATTGAGTCGTTCGCAGGTTAGGGGGAAGGGTAGGAGATAGGAAATAGGAAAGAGGAGGTAGGATGCAGAAGAGGGTGTATCCTGCTTCCAGGCTACCGGTATAGCAGCGGGGAGGGCTGCTGACCATCTGCGGTGCCATCACGCACTGGATTATGTACCTTGCTCGTTCGTTGTGCGCGGGTCGCGAAGTTTGGAGTGCGGCAGCCATGCTGCCGCACCAGCCGTGCTTCGTGCCGGGTGCGTGTTACGCTGTTGACCGTGCTAGTCAGGTGGATGCCACATCAGAACACGTTCCACGGCCAATGGTGCGTAGAAGCTACGCTACCGCACCAACCGTGCTCTTGACTGTCATCTCTGGTTAGCGTCCGGTCATCTATATCCTGACCGGTTTATCGTGTCGCAGGTATGGCGTGTGGTAGCCAGGCTACCGCGCCAACCGTACCCACGAGCGCCATCGCGGACGCAGTACCCGGTCGTGTGTCGCCGACCGGTAATGTGTAATAACTACTATCACCGGCTTTACCGACCAGCGCAGCAATCTCGCCAATGATCAACTCGCCTACACCACTCCACCCATCATACTGATCGTCAACCACAATCGCCTGCAATGCCAGTGGCGCATCGGGACGCCGATTTCCCTCACCAGAAACATACCCATACTGGAGCGCCCTATACCCGATTGGTGCCAATAAAACCTGATCCGCTTCCGGGCCAATCATCCCAACGGTCAGCGCGAAACGTTCACCCTCTGCGTCACGCACCCAGAGACGCAGATGATGCGCACTGCCATCGCCAGACAGGCGCACCATCAATGCTCTGGTATGGGCAGGCAGCGCAATTGGTTCGCGCAACTCAAAGGCGACGTAATCATTGGCGCGGGTGGTAAACCGATACGCAATATGCAAGCCGTCCTGTGCTTGCCGGATCGATCCATTTGGTTGAGCGGGACGTTGCCATGCTACCCGCTGATCAAGCAGGTGAATAGTCGTCACTGGCATAGCTGAGTCCACCGTGGGCATAGATGTAGCCAGATCGCGCAAGGCAGCCGCTACCGGTTTAGCACGACTAAAATCGGCCCGCCCGCTGCCATACGCAAACAAGCCATACGTGTTGTGCGGATCATCTTTCAGTGCGTACCAGAAAACATGGCTGACTCCGCCCTGCCAGAGGGCATAGTACGCCTGCGGCAAATAGGCCGCTTGTTGCGCAACATCAATTAGCGCCAGCGGATCGCGGTCGCTCGCCCCACTCGCCCAGCCAACTTCAGTTACCCACACCGGTTTCCAGCCGTATTTTGCGGCAATAGCTCTCACCCCATCAGCTACAGCGATCAGGTTGCCTTCTACCGGGTTCAGCGGATCGACATAGGGATGGATGGCAATCATATCAAAGGCATGCCAGCCCCCATAGGCTGCAATCGCCTGCAGAAAACTGGTATCAAACGGATTAATCCCTCCCAGCAGAATCGACGCTGTTGGATCAATTGCCCGGATCGTCCGTGCTGTTGCGATCAGCAGGCGCGTATATTGCTCAGGATCAGGAGCCGGTCGCCAAAACAACGCTTGATCCGGCTCATTCCAGACCTGCCAGTGTTTCACAACGTGCCGGTAACGTTGCACAACCGCTGCCACATACGCCACAAATGCAGCCTCGTCTGGGGCAGCAAACGAGATCTGGTTGGGATGATCGGTAGGATCGGGCGTGGCCCATCCGACTGCCGGCCCCAACACAGCCAGTACCTGCAAGCGCTGCCGGTGCAATGCCAAGAGTGCGGCATCGCTGAATGTCCAATCCCAGGTAGCGGGATCGGGCTGAATCCGGTGCCAGTGTAAATCTTCGCGCACCCATTGCACACCGAGATCGGCCAGAATTGCCGCCGGAATTGGCATTGTAGCCGCATCGGGGTAACGGGTAGTGAGATGGCTGTTAATCCCAACTGCACGCAACTCCGCCAGGGCGCGGATTGCAAATGGTTGTGTAACCCGATCCTGCAGGATGAGCGCGTCAGCACACAACGACCCAGCAACCAGGCACAGCAATACCAGACGACAGGGGCCGGTCAATTGTCGCATAAAAGGTCTCAACAATAACGTTTGGGATGCTGCCAGACGGTAGTCCTGTTACATCATACCAGTTGCGCACAACTCGAACACAACCACCCGTCGGACTACGGTACCATATCCTCACGCGAAATTCGATAACGGGTCATCTTACGCCAGAGGGTGGCCCGACTGATCCCCAACAACGCGGCTGCCCGGCCTAACCGCCCGCCCGCTGCCCGACCGGCCCGTAAGATGGCGTCTCGTTCACTCAACTCCTGGGTCTCGGCCAGACGTGGGCTGTCGGAGATGAGTAACGGTGTGGTGTGGCGGGCAATGGCCGGGGGCAAATCCGACACCGTGAGCACACTCTTGGCGTTCGTCTGTACCATCTGCTCCAGCACCACTTCCAGTTCACGGACATTCCCCGGCCACGGATACGTCCGCAACGCAGCTAACGCATCTGGATCGAGCGCCACTTGTCGCCCGAACTGTTCACTCAACCGCCGGATCATATGATTGGCCAGCAGGATAATATCGTCGCCACGCTGCCGCAGCGGCGGAATATCAACAACAAACGCACTCAGGCGGGCGTACAGATCGGCGCGAAAACGTCCCTCCGCCACAAGTTGCTCAAGACTATGACCGGTGGTAATCACCCGCACATCAACCGGTATCGGACGCGCTCCACCGGTACGGATCACCCGTCCCATCTCTATCACCCGCAGCAGACTGGTCTGCTGATCGAACGAGAGGGCATCGATAGCTTCGAGATACAATACGCCTCCATGGGCCAGCTCCAGCTTCCCAGGGCGCCCAGGCTGACTATCCGCCCCCTCCACCCCAAACAACTCGCTATCAATCAACTGGCGAGGAATTGCCGCACACGAGACGCGAATGAACGGGCCACCGGCGCGACTACTGGCATTGTGGATCGCCTGGGCAAAAATCTCCTTGCCGACACCGGCTTCACCTCGCAACAAAATGGCCCCTCGACCGGCAGCCGCCAGCCGTGCTTGGCGCATTGCCTGCCGCATACTCTCACTCTGACCAACAATATCACGAAACGTAAATGTCGCCCGTGCCCCGACCACTTGTTGGACGAGTTGACGCACACTTTCAGTTGGCCGCAACGTGATCACACTGCCCAGGTAGCGACGGCTGCGATCCCATACCGGGCGCACCCCACAGATAACCGCCTGTGCTCCGGTCGGTGTTTGCCAGATCACCTCTTGCTCTTCGAGCGTGCTGAGCTGCTGGAGCGCAGCCGCAATCGCGGGTGGCGGTGAAATCACACTGGTCAGCGGGCGCCCGGCAGCCGAGCGAACATTGATGCCCAGAATACCGGCGACACGCCGACTCAAGCGCCGGATTTCCCCGTTAGGACCAACAAAGATCAACCCTTCGTTGATCGTATCAAGCGTCGCGTAGAGTTCGGTAAGTTGATCGTTCGCTTCGTTCAGTAACCGTTCAGCACGTAATTGACTATGAAATGCCTGCGCTGCCGCGATAACCATTCCAAGCGCATACGGATGCCGCTCTTCGACCAGGCTGAGGATGGCTAGCGCACCTAATGCCCGACCATCAGGGCTAAAAATCGGTGCCGCAGCCAGCGCAAACGATTGTAACCACTGACAGTAGTGGTCATCACCGGCGGTCTGACAGGGTAGAGCTTCGCGCAAAGCCAGATCAACCGCATTAGTACCGGCATACTCCTCGGCCAGCGTGATCCCATATCCAATCCCATACTGCTGCGCCTGCACCATAATGGCGCTATCCCCGGCCATATCGATGATCGTTCCCTGATCATCGCAAATGACCACCACAAAACCGGGATGGTCACTAAGTTGATACAAATCTTCTATTGACGAACGAACCAGGGCCTGCAGATGGCTCCACCCACTCAGATTAACCATCCCGGTTTGCGGTGCACACGTTGGGTCTAGCCCACGTGCCTGACAACGTGCCCACGAACGCTGAATCGGTGGGATGGATGGTGTCGCCATGGATAACCTCGTGCTACTATCCGGTTATCAATATTATAGTCATTTTTGCCTGTACATCATCCACGACGGTGTGCTATCGCTCACGCAGCAACAATACAATGAATGACTGTATCTTCTCGTGTGCTCAGCGTCGCCCTGCTCTGGGAGCGATCCCCGGTATCGTTGTAAGACAAGATACGTCTGACAGACCGACGATTTGGCGAGCCGGCGGAATAAAACGCTGCTTCAATGCCGGAAAGTGCTGATCTTGTGGTAGATTCTACTACTCCTGCAAGTACAAGTTGCAGATACTGCCGGATTCGCATATCATAGGCACTCGAAGCGATTGTATTCGAGGTTACGCATGCAAACAACGCTCAATCAGATACCAACACCACTAGCCATCGGGCTTATCATTCTTGGACTTATCATCATTCTGATGGTCGTCATCCTGATTCGTCGCCGTCGTTCTGCTCAGCAATCGACACCTGAACTGGAACTTCCCCCGGCAACGCCGATTGATTACACAGCGGTACCACTGGAAGAGCCACAAAGCTGGCAAGATCGACTGCGTAATCTCTCCCTGGCAGCCAAAATCCTTTTTGTGCTGATCCCGGTATTGCTCTGTCTGGGAATTGGGATACTGGTATCGAGCTTAAATAACGATCAGACTGCCAGCCCACCACCAACACCCACACCTTCACCGGTACCGGTCACCATCACGATAGAAGATGCAGCAATTGTCCGTGCCGATCCGCTGACCATCGGGGTGCGAGTGCGTAGTACCGGCCTGCCTGATGACAGTGAGTTGCAAGTCGAACTACGCGCCGACGGACAACCACTGCGCTGGATCGATCCTGCTCAGACCATTCGTATTCGCCGCGACCGGGGTGATTTGCGCACCGCAAAGATTCCTGATAGCGATCCAACACCACGTGGACAACGCTATACCGTCGTCGTCAGCACGCCAGACGGTAGCGTAAGTGCTGAGGCCGAGCTGGAGGTGCTGGCAAACTTCGAGGCCGCCTTCTATGGGGAAACAGGTGGCGTGGCAGAGGCACCTTCACCTACCGTATCACCAACGGCCACTCAGCCTCCGGCAGCGCAGACAACCCCAACTCCACTGCCGTCGCCAACGGCAATCCCAACCCCGACGTTGCCTACCGGTCAACCGGTCGCTGTCACAAATGGTGGTAATGTGCGGAGTCTGCCCTACACAGGCATTAATAACGTGATCGGCGGAATCAACGCCGGTGAACAAGTCCAAATCCTGGCCCGCACTCCCAACGCACGATGGTATTACGTGCGTACTGTGCGCGATGAGATCGGTTGGGTCAGCGCAACCCTCATTGCCGTCACTGACCTGATCGCTGCCGAAACACCGGTTGCCAATGTGGTGACGGTCTTTGTCAGCGGTCTGCTCTACCTGGCTGCCGATCCGGCCAGTGCGCAAATTGATCGGGTTGAGATCAACGAGGTGGTCGAGTTGTTTGAGCGCACCGCCGACGGCACATGGTATCGAGTACGCAATATTCGTGACCGTGAGGGTTGGGTACAGGCCAGCCTGCTCGGCATTCCCGACGATGTTGCAGCGCAGGTACCGGTGACACAATGACAGGCATTGAACTACAACAACCCATTACCGACGTGCCACTCCTCTTCTTCGATGTTGAGACGACCGGGCTTGAGCTTCAGGCCGGTCATCGCATCTGCGAAGTGGCCATGCTCCGCTGGGAGCATGGCCAGGAGGTGGGCAGGATTAATACGTTAATTAATCCCGAACGCGAACTCGATCCGCAGGCAGCCCAAATTAACGGTCTTCAGCCGGCAGATCTGAACAATGCGCCTTTATTTACCGATATTGCGCCCCAGATTGTGCAGATCAGCCAGAACGCGGTACGTATTGCCCACAACCTTCCCTTCGACGAGTCTTTTTTGAATATGGAACTGTGTCGAGCCGGTTATCCACCCTTTACCGGCCCAGCGCTCGACACCCTCGAACTGGCCCGGCGCCTCGGTATCCGTCGCGGTTCACTGAGCCTGGCCGCACTAGCCACGACGTTCGGCCTGCCGGCACCCACCCATCGGGCAATGGATGATGTGCTGACATTACGCGCACTCTTTGATCGTTTTGTTAATGAAATGGTCAGCCTCGGTGTCATAACCCTGGGTGAAGTTCTCCGTTTCGCACGTGGTCTGCTCCCCGATGACCCTGAACCGGAAGCCCCACCGCCACTGGCTGCTGCACTGGCTACCGGGTCTACCTTACGCATCAGGTACACGTCTAACAGCAATTCCCATCCCCTCGAACGCCGCATCCGCCCCATTGAGCTGGTTGTCGAACCTAACGGCATTAGTGTGCGCGCCTTTTGCTATTTGCGAAACGATATTCGTCATTTTCTCCTCTCACGCATTAGCGCGTATCTGCCTGACACGCAGCCAGAGTGACCAGCTCAAATGGACAAATCACATGTTTTTTCAGAATCAGTCCAAAGAGGGGGTTGACTCTGATACTCCAACAGTGCTATAGTAGCCTTAGTTACGTCTAATGGGGTGCCACGTTTGCGTCCCTCTATCGCGGTGACAGCTTGGGGTTTGAGGGCCTTCTCTCAACCCCATTCCTTTGCCGAAGCAACAGGGAGTACGCGACGTGTAAGGCCCGGCGTTTCAGTAGTGTCGCTGTGGCCTTTCAATATTCCTGAAGACGAAAAAATCGATTGCAGCAGCCCGCCGTCTCATCAACGGCCTAGTGATGGTCGTCACGCCAGCCTGACGCCATCAACAGAGTACTGGTTGAACGATGTTGAGCAAAGCTACACCGGAGTCAGAGGCAATGATCGAGCAATTGCTCGCCGCAGCTCGTGTGCGTGGCTACATCACCCACGCCGACATTCTTGCTACTTTTCCAAACCCAGAGCACGACATTGCTGAGATCGATCAGCTTTATGCGATGCTGCAAGCTGAGGGGATCAAAGTAATCGAGTCAAGTGATGAACTCGATGGCCCGACCGATTTTGAACCCGATCCAGATGCTGATCTCATTGCTGATTTGCCCGATTTGGGTGATATTGCATTTGATGACCCGGTTCGCATGTACTTACAAGAGATCGGGCAGGTACCGTTGCTGACTGCCGAACAAGAGGTTGAACTGGCAAAAGCAATGGAAGCAGGTGCTGCTGCTCGCCAGCGCCTTGATCGCGAAGAATACACCTCGGCCCGCGAACGGTTCGAGCTTGAACGGGCAGTCCAGCAGGGACAGGATGCCCGCCATCATCTCATTCAGGCTAATCTGCGCCTGGTCGTCAGTATTGCCAAGAAGTACACGTCCTACGGCCTGACGATGATGGATCTCGTCCAAGAGGGAAATATTGGCCTGATGCGGGCAGTTGAGAAATTTGATTACAAAAAGGGGCATAAGTTCAGTACTTACGCAACGTGGTGGATCCGTCAGGCGATCACGCGTGCGATTGCCGATCAGAGCCGCACAATCCGTCTCCCCGTCCATATGGGTGAGGCGATTAGTCAGGTTAAGCGCACGTCTCATCGCCTCCAGCAGACGATGCAGCGTGAGCCGACTCCGGAAGAGATCGCCGATGCAATGGGTATTTCCGCCGGTAAAGTACGCCGCACGCTTGAGGCGAGCATGCATCCCCTTTCACTTGAGATGCCGGTCGGGCAAGAGGGTGAAGGACGGATGGGCGATTTTATTGAGGATGATCGTATTTCCACTCCCGCCGAAGCGGCTGCTGCCTCATTACTGCGCGAGCAGCTCGAAGAGGTTTTGATGAAGCTGCCCGAACGCGAGCGGAAGATTATTCAATTGCGCTACGGCCTCAAAGACGGTCGTTACCGCACGCTCGAAGAGGTGGGTATCGAGTTTGGGATTACCCGCGAGCGCATTCGCCAGATTGAAGCAGTTGCCCTGCGCAAGCTCCGCCATCCCCATCTCGGTAAGAAGCTCCGCGGCTATCTGGATTAAGCTCTTTATCGCTTGTGTGTCAGCCTTGATAGCCCCCGTGCAATCGTCACGGGGGCTAGTGTGTGCCTGTGACAGTTATGCAACGCCTCGATGAAGCACAACGTCCGCTCGATGTCGCGATGGTCGTGATCGCTGCCCTCAGCTGGGGAACGATTGGAGTCGCTGTTGGTTGGCTCTACCGCTTAACAGAAACCAATTCCCTCTCGATTGGCTTTTTACGATTGCTCCTCTCAGCACCGGTGCTCCTGATAACAGCTCGCCTCCTGGCTGGACAACAGGCATTCTGTATTCAATCCCGCCATCGCTGGACACTGGGGCTAATCGGCGGGGCATTTGCCGGCTATCAGGTCGCCTATTTTGCTGCCATTCCCTACCTCGGCGTGGCAGCGGCTGTGCTGATTAACATTTGCAGCGCACCGATCTTTACCGCGCTCCTGGCGCGTGCGTTCCTCGGCGAGCGACTACGACCTGCGACCTGGCTGGCAATTGGCGGTGCCGTAGTCGGTGCCGGTCTCCTGGTTGGTGGTGCGCCCCAGGTGGAATCTACCATCGATCTGCTGATCGGGACGGCACTGGCCCTCACTGCCGGCTTCTCATACAGTCTGGTCGTACTTGGCGCACGCCTAATTGCCGCCGATTATCATCCGGTTGTACCGGTCGCCCTATCCTTTACCCTGGGTGCCATCCTGCTGCTGCCGGCAGCTCTCTCCACCGGCCTGGTGGTTGATTATCCTGTCCAGGGCTGGCTGGTACTGATCTACCTCAGCATCGTACCCACAGCTATCGCGTATGCGCTATATGTGCGCGGCATGCGCAGTGTACGCGCAACCACCGCGGCGACCATTACACTCCTCGAACCACTTGGCTCAGCTCTGCTGGCTATTCTCCTCCTCGGCGAACGCTTTACCACTACCGGTATTGTCGGAGCCATCCTTCTCATTGCCAGCATCGCCATCATTGCGCGCAAATAGGGGCGAAGTACGCTTCGCCCCTATCCCCTGTACGGTTATGCCTCTTCACTCCGAACAATCCGCCGCTCATCACTGGTAGCACCATTGTTTGATGCCAGGAAGGTCTTGAGCATATCAATCGGCAGCGGGAAGACAATCGTACTATTCTTCTCGGTAGCAATCTCGGTCAACGTCTGCAAATAGCGCAGCTGCAACGTCGTTGGTTCGCTAGCCAGCACTCGCGCCGCCTCAGCCAGTGTGCGCGACGCCTGCAACTCACCATCGGCGTGGATCAGCTTGGCCCGCTTCTCACGCTCGGCCTCAGCTTGGCGTGCCATCGCCCGCTGCATGTTCTGCGGCAGCTCCACGTCCTTCACTTCTACAATCGTCACCTTAATTCCCCACGGCTCGGTCTGCTCGTCAATAATCTGCTGTAACTTCTGATTAATCTTTTCGCGTTGCGCCAGCAATTCATCGAGTTCGACCTGACCAACGACACTGCGGAGCGTCGTCTGCGCGATTTGCATCGTCGCCCGGATGTAGTCCATTACCTTTGTTACCGCCCAGTTCGGATTGATCACCTGAAAATAGAGTACCGCATTCACCTTAATCGTGACGTTGTCAAGTGTAATCACCTCCTGAACCGGCACGTCCATGGTGATTACCCGCATATCCACCCGTACCATCCGCTCGAACACCGGAATCACGAAGAAGATGCCTGGCCCTCGCGGCCCCATCAACCGACCAAGCCGGAAGATCACCCCACGCTCATATTCAGGCACAATTTTGATCGCCGACAACAGAATCATCAGGGCAATAAAGGCAAGCACTGCCAGACAGGCCAGTAAAAAGAACGTTGCACCTCCCATAGTCCTGCTCCTTTCTATCGAAATCTTGTGATAAGAGTCATGGCACGCCACACTCACAATTCTGGCAGTGAAGATTCGCCGCTATCAATCCGCCGCACTGTCAATCGTAGAGCGTAGATACCGGTGACGCGCACAAATTCACCTTCCTCAGCAGTTCCATTTTCACATACCGCCCGCCAGAGCGCACCTTCCACGAAGACCATACCTTCTGGATCAAGCCGTTTGCGTACCTCTGCTATCCGACCGATCAGACCTTCTTGACCGGTCATAACCGGACGATTCCGGGAGCGTAACGCCAGCCAGACTCCACTAATCGCAAAGATTGCAATCAATACTGCCACTAGAATGACCGCCCATAAGGCTACCGTAACCCCAGGTGCCTGTGCTTGATCGAAGAGTGTTAATGAGCTGGCGATCATAATGCCCACCCCAATGACTGTCAACGTACCATGCGATGGCACAAAGAGATCCGCCGCTACCAGACCAAAGGCGACAAGAATACCCAACACACTGAGCCACTGCACCGGCAAGGCAATCATGCCCACAATCGCGCCGGCCAGCAAGATCACACCTAAACCAGCCAGAATACCGACAGTTGGACTGAGAAACTCTGCATAAACAGCCAGCCCGGCCATAATCAACAGGATAAAGACAACGGTCGGGTTGGCCAGAACCAGCAAAACTGCCTCGATAAGATTCACTTCGACGACCCGTGGCCGTCCCCCAAGCGTTGCCAGTATGACCTGAGAGCCATCGGCGAGGGTAATGACACGCCCTTCCAGACGCAGCAGGAGCTCGTCTACATCACGCGCAACAATATCGATAATCGGTGGTGAACCCTCGATAGCCTGCGCTGCGGTTGCGATAAATCCACTGCGTAAGGCGGCATCAGCCCAACTCACATCCCGTTGACGGGATGCACCCCATTCCTCAAACTGCTGTAACTGCTCGTTAAGCAAAAGTTCCTGGGTCGTTTCGCTCACCCCCATTGCAGGGACGAACAACGGGGCTGCAATCCCAAACCGGCTATCGGGAGCCATTGCTGCGACATGCGCCGCTGCCAGTAGCCAGGTACCGGCAACACCGGCATCGTGACCGGCCGGACTGATAAACACAACAACCGGCACCTTCGCTTCCGCGATCTCTCCGGCGAGCGTGCGTGCCTCTTGTGCTACAGCACCACGAGGAGTAAGCTGGACAATCAGCGCCTGGGCATTCGCCGCTTCAGCCTCACGCAGCGCACGACGAAGATACCCGGCAGCATAGCTGCTCAGAACGCCATCGTACTCGACGAAATAAATCGGTTGTACCGATTGAGCTCTAATACCAGTTGCTAGCAGTATCCATAGCAGCCCAACGAACATCAGCCGGTATAGCCAGGTGATCAATCCTCGATTAGTGGCGTTGCCATGACGATATAAGCAACCTTGCCTGAAACAGTATCTCATATAGGCGTACAAACCTGATCTAAACGCGATATTGCCATCATACCGCGTCTATCGTTAACCGGCAAGCAAGGACAGCACTCAAGGCCGGTATACACGTTGTCGGAGATTGCAGATATAGACGTTTCCGCTTTCAGACTGGATTACCCGTGACGCATCTTTGGAGTGCGGAAGCGTGGCTTGCGCATCTACCATACCATGGTCAGATGCAAGTTGCAGCACGGAACTGCCGGTACGTAACCCTGGTGGGGCAAACAGCTAGCCTGCCCTACTATCGAGCACGTTATTACTACACTGGAGAAGTATAGGTCATACATGGCGACAATCCGTCACCTACTCAGCACCCTGCACATCTTCGCTCCGCCCAACAAACCGCTTGATCCGGCGTTCGACCTCTGAGCGTGGCAACAACACGCGCCGACCACACGTCTCACAGCGCAGACCGATGTCGGCACCCAGCCGCACGATCCGCCAGGTATCACCACCACAGGCGTGTGGCTTCCGTAACTGCACAACATCGTTAAGCGCAAACGGCATGGGTTTCATCTCACCGTCCGTCGCCCATCTTCTTCGCTTCAGCCCACCAAACCATCATTTCAGCCAGTGAACAATCCTGCAATGCACGCCCGCCTTGCGCAGCCATCTGCTCAACGAACTGAAAGCGTTGTTTGTAGCGCATAGCTGCGTCGCGCAAAGCTATCTCGGCATCCAGCTTTAACCAGTGCGCCAGCGTTGCTAGCGCAAAGAGCAGATCGCCTAACTCGACCTGTTGCGCCGCCGGATCAGCAGCAATTCGCAATTCATGCAACTCTTCAGTGACTTTGGCCCACACCTGATCGAGATCTTGCCACGTGAACCCTGCGCGGATGGCTTTACGTGAAAATTCCTGCGCCATCATCAGCGCCGGCAGCGCCACCGGTACGCCATCGAGTGCACTGTTGCGCACCTTGCCCTTCGCCGCCTGCTCTTGCGCTTTGAGCTGATACCAGTTGCGCAATACCTGTTCAGGACCATCAACCTCAGTTGTAGCAAAGACGTGCGGATGGCGGAATACCAGCTTATCGGCCACCGTCTGAATGACATCTTCCAGGGTGAACGTACCCGCCTGCCGGGCCATCTCGCTATGCACGAAGACCTGCAAGAGCACATCCCCCAACTCTTCACAGAGTTCCGTCATATTACCGGTATCCAGCGCCTCAACCGCTTCGTAGACCTCGGCGATGAGGTGTTGCCGCAGGCTTTGATGAGTCTGACGCACATCCCACGGGCAGCCATCGGGACCGAGCAAACGACTGACAACCCATTGCAGACGCTCAAAACCACGTCGATCATCAGCCAGCGGTAGAGCCGGAACCACGAGTGCAACCATTTGCGCATCGGACAGGCTCACCGTTGGCAGATCACGCAACTGGCAGGAATGCACAGTATCACCCGGTACGGCAATGATCGTCAACGGATGGTGATCGGGATAACGCTCACCAAGCACCGCTGCTAACAGACCAACGTCAAAGGACACAGCCGATCCCCAGATTAATGCCGGGGTATGGCACACCAGCGGATAGGGCAGGCGCGGCGGTTGATACCTGCCCAATTTCTGTTCTTCCACCCAGGGCGATACCTTCTGCGCAGCAGGCGACGGTGGCGATTGTAACACCGTATCGATGGTAAAAACCTGCATTGATGCCGGATCGATCAAACGATGTGCTATCGCCACGTCAAGTAGTGTCGAGAAGGCATTGTTCATGGTGTTTCCGGGAAAGGTATTGGCAACGTATTGGGATCAAAACCGGCAGCAATCTGCAACTCACCACTCAGTTCAGCTTGCCGGCGTAGATCCTCGTACCAGGGCACAAATGTCTCTTGATAAAACTGGCCGGCGTTGCGCCGCATACGCAGCTCGTCGAAGGATGAAAATGGACGCTGACTCTCGCGCTCCAATACCTCAACAATATGAAAACCAAAATCGGTTTGCACAATGTGAGGCGTATAAAGTGGCAATGAGAAGATCGCTTCTTCAAACGGGGGCACAAACTCACCACGCGGTGTCCATCCCAAATCACCGCCATTCGCCGCCGATCCGGAGTCTCGTGAACGTTCAGCGGCCAGCGTCGCAAAATCGGCACCGGCCTGCAATTCGGCCAGCGTTGCCTGCGCCGTAGCCTCATCGGCAACCAGAATATGGCGTGCCCGCGCCATATCGGCGCGTGTGTTGCGGGCGATCACTGTAAAGACGATCTGCTCACGCGCCAACACGTTGCGCAAATCCTGCACCTCAGCCGGATCAGCCTCAGTCGGCAGGCGGGCAGCAATTTCAGCATCGAGTGCTGCCGGATCAACTCCGATTCCATGCTGACGTGCATACTGCAACAGCAACTCATTCTGGATCATCTGCTCGAAAATCTGGCGACGCAGATCATTCTCAACCACAATCTGTTCAACCTGCTCACGTGTTTGACCGCTGGCCAGTGCATTCGCTACCCCATCACCAATCGCCCGCTTGATCTCAGCATTGACATCGGCAACGGTGAAGACTTGTGCACCCAGCCGGAACGCGACCGGTGAATCGACCGTTTCCCACTGCTGACCCTGAACGGCACTCTGACACCCGGCCAGCACCAGAAGCGCAAACAACCATAGCAGACGACGCATCGACGGCTTCTCCCCTTACACAGCACACATGCTTACCAGATAGATAACCGCTCAGGCAGCTCTCTTCGCAAAAATACGAGGCGAATGTCTATTCGCCTCGTTTATCCGCATAATCCTACCGCTCACGCTCGCTACCCGTTTCATTGAGCGACAGGATAGCCATGAAGGCTTCCTGGGGAATCTCCACACTCCCCACCATCTTCATACGTTTCTTGCCCTCTTTCTGCTTTTCGAGCAGCTTCCGTTTGCGCGTAACGTCACCACCGTAACACTTCGCCAGCACATCCTTGCGCAGGGCACGGATCGTCTCGCGGGCGATCACCTTCGAGCCAATCGCGGCCTGGATCGGCACCTCGAACATCTGGCGCGGGATCAACTGCCGTAGCCGTTCCACCAGATCACGACCACGCTGGTAGGCAAAATCGCGATGCACAATCAGCGAGAGGGCATCAACCGGTTGCCCGTTGACCAGAATATCCAGCTTCACCAGGTCAGCTTCCTGATAGCCGGCCAGATGATAATCGAGTGAGGCGTAACCTTGCGTGCGGCTCTTCAGTTGATCGTAGAAATCGATCACGATCTCGGCCAGGGGCATCCGATATTTCAAGAGCACCCGTGTCGGGTCAAGATAATCCATACTGATGAACGTTCCGCGTCGGGTCGTCACCAGCTCCATAATCGTCCCGATATAGCGCACCGGTGCGATCACACTAATCTCGACCACCGGCTCCTCAATCGCTTCAACCCGCGACTGATCGGGCATCTCCGATGGGTTGGCGACGGTCACAATCTCACCATCAGAAAGCAAAACCTGGTATTCGACCGAGGGTGCGGTGATCAGCAGATCGAGCTTATACTCGCGTTCAAGCCGTTCACGCACAATCTCCATGTGCAAAAGGCCGAGAAACCCGCAGCGGAACCCAAATCCCAGCGCCGCCGAGCTTTCCGGCTGAAACGAGAGCGCCGCATCGTTCAGTTTCAGACGTTCGAGCGCTTCACGCAACTCAGGATAGGCATTCGAGTCGATGGGATAGAGACCGGCGAAGACCATTGGCTTGGCCGGACGATAACCGGGTAGCGGCTCGGCAGCCGGGGCGTCGGCCAGGGTAATCGTATCGCCCACCTGACAATCGGCCACGCTCTTCAAGCCGGTGGCAATATAGCCCACTTCACCGGCAACCAGTTCATTCAGCGGAGTCATGGCCGGGCGGAAGATGCCGAGTTCGAGGGTTTCGGCCTGGGCACCGGTGCCCATAAAGCGCACCCGATCACGACTGGTGAAGGCACCATCAACAACCCGAACATAGGCAATAACACCTTTGTACGGATCGTAGTGCGAGTCAAAGATGAGCGCCCGTGCCGGCTGCTGGCGCTGACCACGTGGCGGTGGAATGCGGCAGACAATCGCCTCCAGAATCTCGGCAATCCCGATACCTTCCTTCGCCGAAGCCATGATCGCATCCTCGGCGGGAATCCCAATCACCGTCTCAATCTCCTGCGCCACCTCTTCGGGATGCGCACCGGGCAGATCGATCTTGTTGACGACCGGAATAATCACCAGATCATTTTCCAGCGCCAGATAGGTATTGGCGAGAGTCTGCGCTTCAATCCCCTGCGAAGCATCAACAACCAGCAACGCCCCCTCGCACGCTGCCAGCGAGCGGTTGACTTCGTAGCTAAAATCCACGTGACCAGGAGTATCAATCAGGTTAAGCTGGTAAAGCTGACCATCGGCTGCGCGATACTCCATTCGTACCGGCTTTAACTTGATCGTGATCCCTTTTTCGCGTTCCAAATCGAGCGAGTCAAGCAGTTGCTCGCGCTGTTCACGCTCGCTAATCGTGCGCGTTGCTTCAAGTAAGCGATCACTCAGCGTTGTTTTGCCGTGATCGACGTGGGCAATGATACTGAAATTACGGATGTGCAGTTGATCTGACATGTGTACTTCAATCGGCGGCAATACCGCAAATATCCCTTCGTTTCTGCTATGCAGTATACCATAGACACGGCCTTGCTGTTGGGTATGGCGACACACCCAACTTTCTCAAGGTGAGCGATAAGGATTGAGCCGACGATCCTGATCCTCTCTAGAACTTATTTCATAAAAGCTGTGCTGTCGTGCTCCCAGACGGTCGCCCAGGCGTAGGAACACTTGCCAATCGCTAAAACAGCATATCCTGCTCCCAGGCTGACGGTATGGTAGTGAGGAAGGCTGACGACCCTTGCCGGTGCCATCACGCGCTGGATTGAGTGCCTTACCCGATTTTCATGCGCGTGGCGCAGCGTTTGGAGTGCGGCAGCCATGCTGCCGCGCCAGCCGTACTTTGTGCCCGGCGCGTGGTACGCGGTTGAACTGGCTGGTCACGGAGATGCCGTTTGTGATCGTCACAATCGTAGAGTCTGTCAGTCATTGATGAGATAACTTCTCAATGTTTTTTGAAACAGGTTTTAGCCCGGCATAGCGACGACATCCTGCCGATCAGGGCAACCTCATACCACCCGTCGTCTCACCAGCCTCGTCCAAAGCCAGGCTCCAACCGTAACATCACGCTGTTCAAAGCTCACGATTGCCAGCAAATAGAATACCAGCGCTGCACCGCTCAGTACGAGCAAATCACTCGCTGCCGGCCCACCGTCTAGTGCATCAGGTGTTGAAGGGCGATAGTGAAATGGCGACAATGGCTGCAACCACTCCAGATCAGGCGACATACCAACCAGGTTGTAGCCAAGAAAACTCACCACCAGCACAACCGCTGCCAGCGCCAGCGCCACCCGTCGCGAGGGGGTCACCGTGCCCAACCACAGACTGATCATTTGGAAGAGAAAAACCAATGGCCAGTGCGCGATGACCGCACGAAAGAGGTCGCCGGCATCGAGATTAGTGGTGAGCTGAGAACGAATCGCCAGAAAGACCAGCGTGGCGGCGATGCCGGCTATCGTTAACACAACCAGGGCAATGGCTGCCAGTTCCAACACCTTCGCCGTCACCAGTTGCCGGCGTGCCAGCGGCAGCGCCATTTGCAATTCGAGCGTACCGGCATCTTCTTCACCTGCCAGCACACCGGTGCCGGTGACAATGGCTAACACTCCGATCAGGACACTAAAAAAGTGGAAGATGGTTGAGCCAATATACCCCTCAAAGGTAGCCATGCTGAGATTACCAAATGCCCGGTACAGTTCAATCGCCTGCAAATCGAGGTTACGCATTTCAGCAGGCAAAGCTGGATAAAACGCCAGGTAGACACTGAAAAAGACCAGCAGGCCACTGCCCCAGCCGATCAACAGCATACGCCGCATACGCAATTCATGCCAAAACAGGCTGAGCATGGTTTTCTCCTTGTCCACCGTAGTAGGCCAGAAAGACCTCTTCCAGCGTAAGCGGGATCGTCTCCAGTTCGATCACTGCTTGCTCGGCGGCGATCCGTAGCACATCCGCCAGTCCTGATCGCACTTCAATCGTGATGTCGTTGCCGCTGTGCGCCAGTATCGTGACACCGGGCAAGGAAAACACGGTAGATGGCAATTGATGGGCAAAGCGCAGCCGTATGCGATGCACCTGTTGCCGTTGCAGCAGTGTGTCGATGCGCTCTACCGTCACCAGTCGACCCTCACGAATAATTCCTACCCGGTCACACACCGCCTGGACTTCAGGCAAGACATGCGAAGAAAAGAAGACGGTGCGTCCCTCACTCCGTGCGGCCCGTACCAGCTCAATCACTGCCTGCTGCGCCAGCGGATCAAGCCCACCAGTTGGTTCATCGAGGATCAGCAAGCGTGGGCGAAACATAAAAGCGGCAATTAGCCCCACTTTCTGCTTATTTCCACGTGAATAGGTGCGCAGCGGACGATCCAGGTCTAATTCGAGTTGATCACACAGTTGTTTCAGATAGGCCGGCTCAACGACCCGTCCACGCACTGCATCGAGCATCGCCAGATACTGATGAGCAGTCTGCTGGGGTGGCAGATTCAGCTCACCGGGGAGATACCCCACCTGCCGGCGAATGGCCGGCCCGTGCCGCCGGCAATCCTGACCAAAGATAAGCGCTCGACCGCGTACCGGCCTGATGAGATCGAGGAGCACTCGCAGGGTAGTCGTCTTGCCGGCCCCATTCGGACCAAGAAAGCCGAACACCTCACCCGCCTCAACTGCCAGATCAAGCCCTTCAATACCACGCCGCCGCCCATAGTAGACCGTAAGGTCGTGGAGTTCAATAACCGGCATCGTCATGTGCGTTCTCCTTGTTTTCAGCAACACGGTGAGGAAGGAAAAGAGGAGTGGGAGCAGACTCTTACACCCCGACCACGCAGTTACGCCCTTGCCGTTTCGCAGCGTACAATGCCTGATCGGCGCGATCAATCAAGCGCTCAATCGTGGTATCAGTTGGCTGGCGTTCAGCCACGCCGACACTGATCGTTGCTGTGACAATGCCCCTATCGGTGTGAACCTGTAAATCGGCAATCGTCATCCGTAATCGCTCAGCCAGCATAAGTGCAGAAGTGAGATTCGTGTTCGGTAATAACAGAATAAATTCCTCTCCCCCAAAACGACCGATGCTATCGGCAGTGCGTATCTGGTGCGCTACCGTTTGAGCAACCGCCCGTAAAACCTGATCACCAACCAGATGACCATAGCGGTCATTAATCTGCTTAAAGTAATCAACATCGAGCATACACATCGTCAGTGGTCGTTCATAACGGGTAGCAATCGCAAACTCGTGGCGGGCCAGCTCGTAGAAATGGCTCCGATTATACACGCCGGTAAGCCAGTCAATCCGCGCCAACTCAGCTTCACGGGCCAATGCTCGTTGGAGTTCGCGATTGGCAGCTTCGAGAGCTTTGCGCACCTGGGCCAGCGCCAGGTGGGTGCGCACCCGTGCCAGTACTTCGAGAGGTTGAAACGGCTTTGCAATATAATCCACCCCGCCACACTCAAAAGCCCGCACTTTATCTTCAACGTCATCCAGTGCGCTAACGAAGATCACCGGTATCTGTGCTGTTTCCTCATCCGCTTTCAATTGCTGGCAAACCTCGTAACCATCCATATCCGGCATCCGAATATCAAGCAAGACGAGATCAGGGCGAATGGTGCGGATAGCCGTTAAGGCCACTGTCCCCTGGGTAACCGGGCGCACATCGTAAGACTGCGCACTCAGAAGCTGGGTGAGCAACAGCAGATTCATTGGGGTGTCATCAACGACGAGAATGACAGGTGAACGATTACTGGTCATGGATGAATAGTATAGACATTTTTAACCTGCATACACTATACAACACGAACTACCGTTTGAGAAGAAACCAACCGGTCAAGCCACTGTCGCACTGCCTCGTAATCGAACGCCTCGATCCAGTTGCGGAGCTGCCGCGCATCATCAGGACGTTGCGCCTCAATCATTGCCACTAATTCCTGCAACCGCTGAAAATGTGCGACCTGGACAGCCTGACGCAACGCCTGACACCACGCCGGGTGATACCCCTGATCGTGAATTGCTGTTTCCGGTATCTCATGCATCGCTGCACTGCCATACTCAAACTGCACATGCAGATGTTGTTCGATCAGTCGGACAACCTCGTGCTCAGGAAACGGCTTCGCCAGAAATTCATCGCAACCGGCAGCCAGCACACTCGCTGCCGTTTCACCCAGCACATGGGCCGATAGTGCAATAATCACCGGTTGTAGTAATCCTGGTTCAGTCACACAGATCGCGCGAATCTGCCGCGCCACCGTCAACCCATCCACCCGCGGCATCCGCAGATCAAGCCAGATCATATGTGGTTGCCACTCACGCCAGACAGCCAGCGTCTGCTCACCATCAGTGGCCGATTGAACCGCAAAACCCAGTCGTCGCAACAACGAGATCAGTAGTAGGGCATGGGCAGGTTGATCATCGGCCACCAGCATGCGGTAGACCGGCTGATCGGCACGCACCTGAATTGCGCGCTTGACCGGCTCTGCCGGCAATGCAAATGATGAGGTGATTGGGGTACGCAATGGCAATGTGAGCGTAAATCGAGCACCCTGCCCCTCGCCCGCACTGTACACCGAGAGATCACCGCCGATCAAACGGGCAAACTCATAACTGATACTCAACCCCAAACCAACCCCAGTATCTGAAGACGCATTGACCGTCTGTTTTCCTTGAAAGAATGGCCGAAAGAGGTACGGTTGCTCAAGGGGCGAAATGCCAACACCGGTATCTTCTACAACAAAATACATCTGTTGTTTATCAGTATCAGCTCGTAGACAAACTCTGCCACCATGAGTAAACTTGATCGCATTTCCCAGTAAATTGATCAAAATATGGCGAATCTTGGCCTCGTCGCTCACAATCATCGGCGGAACTTGCTCTTCACAGGTAACGATAAGTTGTAATTGTTTCGCTTCTGCTTGTGGATTAAACAACGCATGAAGATCGGCCAGTAATCGCCGCACATCGAGCGGATTTGGCGTATAGGTGTAGCGTCCGGATTCAATCTTCGCCAGATCAAGCACTTCGTTGATCAGATGCAAGAGGTGCTCGCTGTTCCGATTGATAATTGCCAGATACTCATGCTGAGTCGCCGTTAAATTATCATCACGGCTCATCAACTGGGCAAAGCCAAGCACAGCGTGCAGCGGAGTCCGTAACTCATGACTGACATTCGCCAGAAACGCACTCTTAGCCCGATTGGCCGCCTCGGCCTGCTGGCGAGCCAGGCGCAACTCTATCTCGGTCTGCTTGCGTGCAGTAATATCACGCGCTACACCCAGCACCATCAATTGACCTTCTTCATCGCGCACAAACGAGGTGACAATTTCGGCCTGTACTATCTGCCCATCACGGTGAATCAGATCGATCTCGGCTGTCCAGGGTGACGCGTTCGTCAGTTCCCCTTCCCACTCGTGAAGCATGTAATCGAGCGCTGTCTTGACATGCTGTATCGAATCTGTCTTCAGAAAAGTTGACAATGGCAGATCAAGCGCTTCGGCTGCCGAATAGCCGATCAGTTTTTCTATCGATGGGCTGAAAAAGGTGAACTGCGATTTGAATGGATCGTACAGCCAGATTACATCGGTTGTGTTCTCGGCAATCAGACGGTAGCGAGCATCACTACGCCGCAATGCCTCTTCTATCTGCTTTCGTTCGCTGATGTCATGGACAATGCTAATCGCGTGCGGTACACCTCTGATCATTACCACTTGCGATGAAAGGAGGCAGGTGCGAAAGGTACCATCACGACGACGAAAATCAAATTCCATGCCGGTACAGGCACCCTCACGACGCATGATCTCAGCCCATCGCTGACGATCCTCTGGTGAACGCCAGATGTTGAGCGTGAGCGCATCTTTGCCGATTGCCTCGTCCGCGCTGTACCCACTAATCGTCGTGAAGCCGTGATTGACCTTCACGAATACACCATCTGTCAACCGCGACAAGAGCACGGCATCGGGTTGCGCTGCAAAAATCTGCTCAAGTTGCTGCACTGCTTCACGCTGTCTGTTGACCAGCTCCTGGTTGATCAGCAAAATCAGACCGAATGTCCATAATGTGGTCGTTGCTATCGCAACCAGGTAGGTGGCAGTTTGCCATGGCGGTGAAACTGTTAACCAGTCTGATTCTGTTACCGAGGCAACTGCACGCAATGCGAAAAAGGTGCTGTTAACGAGAAAGACTATCGCCAGAAACAGCACGACCGGCCGTGTATCGGTTTGTAACTCGCGCAGTAGCCGCTGGGCAATCAGTAAGGAGAGCAGAGCAACCAAAACTGAAAACAGGATGCGACGGAGCAGTGGTGCATCACCGGTGAACGCCAGCATCAGATTGGCGGCAACGATTAGGCCACCGGCCAGCCAGAACCATCGCCGACCACCAATATCACCGAAGAAGCGGCACACGCCGTAATAGAACAAGATCATGCCGATCCCCACCAGCGTATTGCTGATTGCGTACAATTCCAGAGGTAGTAAGACGACATCGCGCAACGTGGTCAGGCTCAGGCCTGCGGCCAGTACTCCCATACCGGCCGCCCACCAGACTGGCCCAGCCCTGTCTCGGTTTGCCAGTGCCAGTCCGGTAAGCGCGGCACTTTGCAGAAGGTTGGCGAGATTAAGAACAATGGATAAGGTTAGGAGATCAACAGACATGTATCACTCCACCCGCTTGGCTAAGAGTTATGATTGCATTATGTCATTGTATGACAGAATCCAATCGGCTGCATGCCCTTTTCGCTCTTATCCACGACCACCCGCCAGCCGTGCCGCTGCCGGCGAACGCCGTAGCATCGCCATCGCCCAAATCCCGATGGCCGGGCCAACTGCCAGCCCGACAAAGGCCCACCGCCAGCCAACCAGATTTACCAGTGGTGGGATGAGCCAGATGGTGATCAGGGTGAGCAGAAACCCCAGACTGGTCTGCAACATCAGCGCCGTGCCGGTGCGGCCTGGTGGCGAGAGTTCGCTTACCGCTGCCGAGAATTGGGCCGAGTCGGCAACAATCGTTAATCCCCATACCATCGCCAGCACAGCAACCACCCATGGCTCACCGCCAAAGGTAAAGCCTATCGCGAGTGCGCAACTGCCACTCACCGCCATTGCTGCTATCGTGATGGTCGTTCGCCCGATCCGGTCGGCAAGCAGACCTGCCAGCACACTCCCCAGCCCACCTATTGCAATCGCGGCAAAGGCTACCAGACCCGCCCACGACGCCGCGATACCACGCTCCTCGAAGCTGGCCAGCAGGAAAAGCGGCAACCATGTCCACGCCGCATACAGCTCCCACATATGGCCCAGATACCCCAGATTCGCCAGCAACACCGGCCGTTCACGCACCACGTCCACCACCTGCGACCAACTGAAACGCGGTGCCGTTGTGCGTAGTGGCCCTTCACGTACCATGAGCGCAACGATCAGCCCACCCACAACTGCCAGACCGGCAGCCATCAACAACGTCCGCCGCCAGTCATCAATCCCACCCATAACATTCAGCAGGTGCGGCGAGGCCGAACCGACAGTCAGTGCTCCGACCAACACCCCGATTGCCAGCCCACGCCCCCGTTGTGTCCATGTCGCCATGATTTTCATCCCAACCGGATACACTCCAGCCAGTGCCATGCCCGTCAAAAAACGCAGTGGTAACGCCAGTAGAGGGCCATTAGCCCACCACGCAATCAACGCCGTACACAACGCCGCCAGCAAGGCTGAACCGCCAAAAAACCGGTGGGTCGGCCAGCGATCAGCCAATCCCAGGACTGCTGAGATAAATGCGCCAAAGGCAAAGCCCAACTGCACCGACATCGTGAGCCACGCGCGAACCGTATCGTTCAAAGCCCATTCGGCAGTCAATGCCGGAATAACTGCCGAAGCGGAAAACCACGTCCCTTTCGCCAACAGTACCGCAACTGCCAGCACTGTTACCACAAACCCTGCTTGACGAGATGGGATGGGAATTGTTGTCATCTGTTCACTCCGTAAATACAACGACAATGCACGGTTAGCAAAGAATGACCCTATCTTACCGATTGCAACAATTACAAGTGCTATACTGACTTCTGTACATCCCCTACAGCGCTCAACTATGACACTGATGTTCACTCCCTACATAGACAATGCCAGGCGAGTGAAGCAACGAATACAAGGGAGGGTTGCGATGACTCAGCAAGAGCCTACCCGACAAGCACTACTAACGTTACGCGCTCGCATTGAAGCCTTGCACCAGTACCGGCAGCGCCTGGAACAGGGCGGTGGCCCAGACCGTATCGCACGCCAGCATCAAGCCGGTAAACTGACCGCCCGCGAGCGTATCCACCTGCTGATTGAACCGGAAACGTTTCAGGAACTCTTCCTCTTTGCCCGTCACCGCTGTACCGCCTTTGGCATGGCCGACAAGGAGATGCCGGCTGAAGGCGTCATCACCGGTTGTGGCAGTGTTGATGGTCGCCAGGTCTTTGTTGCCGCTCAGGACTTTACCGTTGCCGGCGGCTCGGTCGGCGAAATGCATGCCGATAAGATCTGTCAGACGATGGATCTCGCGTTCAAATGCGGTTCGCCGTTCATCACCATCAACGATAGCGGCGGTGCTCGCATCCAGGAGGGCATTGATGCCCTCAGTGGCTATGGTCGCATCTTCTACCGCAACGTCCTGCTCTCCGGAGTAGTGCCACAAATCGCCATTATCGCCGGGCCATGCGCGGGCGGTGCCGCCTATTCGCCGGCTTTAATGGACTTCATCATCATGGTGCGGGGCAGCGAGATGTTCATCACCGGCCCGGAAGTACTCAAACAAGTGACCGGCGAACATGTAACCGGTGAAGAACTCGGTGGCCCTGAAGCTCAAGTACGCAGCGGCGTTGCCCATTTCATCGCTGAGAACGATGTGGAAGCAATTGCGATCTGCAAGCAACTGCTGGGTTTCCTACCGGCGAACAACCTCGAAGACCCACCTGATCGCGGTGACGGTGAATTGCGCCTGTTCAGCGATCCGGTGCTCGACACCATCATCCCCGCTGATCCACGTGAACCATACGATGTCATTCCCATCATCAAGCGGATCGTTGATGATGGGGACTTTCTCGAAGTCCAGCGTGGCTTCGCCGACAACGCCGTGATCGGGTTTGCCCGTATCGACGGCAGTACCGTTGGGATTGTTGCCAATCAGCCGATGGTGATGGCAGGAGTACTCGATATTGACGCTTCGGATAAGATAGCGCGTTTTGTCCGTTTTTGCAACGCCTTCAACATTCCACTCATCACATTTATCGATGTCCCAGGCTTCCTGCCCGGCGTTGCCCAGGAACGCGGCGGCATCATTCGGCACGGCGCGAAGATGCTCTTCGCCTACTCCGCCGCAACCACACCGAAAATATCAATCATCCTGCGCAAAGCCTACGGCGGCGCCTACCTGGCCATGTGCGGCAAAGACCTGGGCGCGGATCGGATAGCCGCCTGGCCAGGTGCCGAAATCGCGGTCATGGGGCCAGAGGGCGCGGTCAACATCATCTACCGCGATCAGATCAAGCAGGCGGATGACCCGGCTGCGGCGCGCACCGAATTTGTACGCCAGTACCGGGCTGAGTTTGCCTCACCCTACGTCGGTGCTGGTCGCAACCTGATCGATAGCATCATTGCCCCCAGCGAAACCCGCCGCTACCTCAGCCTGGCCCTGGCATCGCTGCGCACCAAACGCGAGCTACGTCCGCAAAAGAAGCACGGCCTGGTTCCGCTATAAATCGCAAAGGAGAGCCTAATGATCGATCCTAACGCCAATCCACTCCTGACCGGCTTGCAGATTGCGATTACCGGTATAAGCATCGTCTTCATCGTGTTGGTGATCGTGGCTCTGGTCTTAGGCATACTCAATACCACGCAACGTCTCTTCCGCTCAACCACGCCAGATACTATCACACCGCCATCCATACCAGAGAGGAATCCTGTCGCTGCCGATCAACTTGATCCCCAACTCATTGCCATCCTGACCGCAGCGGCGGTGACGGCACTTGACCGGCCGGTACGCATCTTGCGTGTGCGCTACTACCGACAACTATCGGTGAACTGGGCACGGCTGGGACGAATCAGCGTGATGGCTAATCGCCAGTTACGCCGATAAACGCGCATCAGTCGTTGCAAGATATTCGCTTACCAGACATTGAGTTCAAGAAGGCCGAAGCTGGATGACGGAGAGCATATGAAACGATTACGCATCACTGTCAACGGTATCACCTACGAGGTTGAAGTCGAGGTATTAGCCGACGACGATGACGAGCCGGTGTTACATGCTCCAACCAGTGTGAATACCGTACCACCACCAAAATCGTCGACGCGCACCGACTCTGCACCGACGCCAACCTCACCAAACCCAACCGGTCCAGGCGTGCTGGTATCACCTATTGCCGGCATCGTGGCTGAAATCAAGGTAAATGTCGGCGATCAGGTAAAGGAAAACGATCCACTGGTCGTGATCGAAGCAATGAAGATGAATTCTAACGTTAGCTCACCAATTGCCGGCACCATCCGTGCCATCAATGTGAAAGTCGGCGACTCGGTGCGTCAGGGTCAACCACTGCTGGAGTTTGCCTGATGGAATGGCTGATTGGTTTTTTTGAAGCGAGCGGGATTGCCCATCTAGCGTGGGGCAATCTGTTGATGATCGTCGTCGGCTGTGTGTTCGTCTACCTGGCGATTGCCCGCACCTTCGAGCCACTCCTCCTGGTACCGATTGGATTCGGCATCATTCTCGGCAATATGCCATTTGAATCGGGCATGGGGCAGGGTGTCTACGACCAGGGCAGTGTCTTGAACTACATTTACTTTGGGGTCATCACCGGCATCTTCCCACCCCTCATCTTTCTTGGCATCGGCGCAATGACCGACTTCTCGGCCCTGATTGCCCAGCCGCGCCTGATCTTGCTCGGTGCTGCTGCTCAGCTCGGTATCTTCTTCACGCTCTTAATGGCTGTCTTACTGGGACAGTATCTCCCGTTCCTCGATCTGGCCGACGCTAACGATCCTCTTCGTTTGCTGCGGGCTGCGGCAGCAATTGGGATCATCGGCGGAGCCGACGGGCCAACAGCTATTTTCATTGCCTCTCGGCTTGCACCTGATCTCCTCGGCGCGATTGCCGTCTCTGCCTACTCGTACATGGCCCTGGTGCCGGTCATTCAACCACCGATTATGCGCCTGCTCACCACCCGCGAAGAGCGTCTGATCCGCATGCCACCACCCGCCGAGGTCAGCCGAACGCAGCGTATCCTGTTCCCGATCATTGGCCTGATCGTCTGTGTGCTCATCGTCCCGGATACATTACCGCTGCTTGGCATGCTCTTCTTCGGTAATCTCCTCAAAGAGAGCGGTGTCACCGAACGACTGGCCAAAACAGCACGCAGCGCCCTGATCGATAGCGTGACCATTATGCTCGGTCTGACCGTCGGTGCCAGTACGCAGGCCAGCAACTTTCTCACCCCACGATCTATCGCTATCTTTGCCCTTGGTGCCTGCGCATTTGCCATCTCGACAGCAAGTGGTGTCTTGTTCGCCAAATGTTACAATCTCTTTACCCGTAACAAAATCAATCCGCTGATCGGCGCGGCTGGCGTGTCAGCCGTCCCAATGTCGGCACGAGTTGCGCATACCATTGCGCAGGCAGAGGATCGGCACAACTTCTTAATCTGGCAGGCAATGTGTCCAAACGTTGCCGGCGTGATCGGATCGGCAGTGGCGGCAGGAGTCATGCTGGTCATTTTACGCTGACCATTCCCAGCACCCGGCGTGCCAGTTGCGGCCATTCAGGCAAGAGCCGCAGAGCGGTACACAGCATGACCAAATCAACACTTCCGTCCTGAATGGCCGCATCGGCCAGCCACGGATCACTCAATTGCCCGGAGCCAATCACAACCGCTTCACTGGCGATACGATGGATACTCGCAACCAGGGGGAGAGTCCAGCCCGGAAAGCGTGCGACATCAGGCGAATAACGATTAATCGTCACATCGAGAAATTGCGCACCGGCAGCAATAGCCCGCCGGGCAATCAGGCGGGCATCCTGGTGGGTCAAGCCATCCGCCACCAGCTCCGCTGCCGGCATACGCAACCCAATCCACATGTGACGACCATAGTTTCGGCGAATCTGTTCAATGATTGTCAGTAACGGCAGAATACGTTCGGTGATCGGTATCTGCCTACCATTATCCGCTTGCCAATTTGACGCAATGATCGTCGCTAACAATCCACCATCGGCAACCGAGATGAATACACCATCTGCACCGGCGGCTAATGCACGCCAGGCGCCCTGGACGTAGCTCTCAACGAGCATGGACGTTGCTATGCCGGCAAGTGGAACTTCCAGCAAAAAGACAATCCGGCTCCCAAACGCATGGGCTGCGGCTGAAAGCCGCCGGAGTGCAGGAACAAAACAATCATGCCAGATACCGAGATGACTCGTCGGTGTTGATGGCGCACAAATAAGCATCGGTTCAGTAACAATCAGACCTACCCCGGCCTTTGCTCGTCGCTCGTAATAACTGACCAGAGCGCTATGGCAAAAACCATCAGAACCGGCCAGCCCACTCAATGCTGGCGCCATCACAATCCGATTATGCAACTGCCGACCGGCAACCTGTAGCGGTGTAAAGAGATCGGCCATATATTGACGCTCACTGCTTACATGTATGGGTGCCTGAAGATGACGCCATGCGTTTGCCACCAGCCCCGAATGACCGGCACGCTACTATCGTAATCGTTCGCATTGCGTGTAGTATAACGTGAGTTGAGGATATCGAATGTGAACGTTGGCAGGCACGTAGCGTTGGGGAGATAAAATTGGAGGTAGAACTTAAAATTTCACCAAAGCTGTGCTATCGTGCTCCCAGCCTGTCGCACAAGCGCATGAACGCTTACCAATCACTAACAACAGCCTACCCTGCTCCTGACCCATTGGCAGAGCGCAGCTCCGGTCGTACCATCTCGCGCTGAATTGGTTGCCTTACCCGCTCGTTATGCCCGTGTCGCGACGTTTGGAGTGCGACAGCCATGCTGCCGCGCCAACCGTGCTCGCGATCTGGCACGTGTCAGATCGT
>NZ_DAOUBI010000073.1:0-38901 GCF_034432675.1 Chloroflexus sp.
GATACATCGCTGGTGAAGTGCGCCGGAGGTGTGCGCTCCCGGCTACGCCAGACGATGCGTCACGGGTCACGAACCGGTACGGGAGTCCGCTGCGACCTGTGTCTGTTCGTAAGCACGGCTGGCGCGGCAGCATGGCTGCCGCACTCCACACTGCGCGGTACGGGCAATGCTGGCTGGCAACGGTATCCGCTCTAACACTGGCTGGTGATATACCGCTGGTGAAGCGCACCGGAGGTGTGCGCTCCCGGCTACGCCAGGCGATGCGTCACGGGTCACGAACCGATACGGGAGTCCGCTGCGACCTGTGTCTGCTCGTAAGCACGGCTGGCGCGGCAGCATGGCTGCCGCACTCCACACTACGCGGTACGGATAATTCCGGCTGGAAAATGGCATTCTCTCAAAAACGTGAGCCTCCAACAGTTGTTCAACTCCCTGTAATCTTTCGGTGATGAGAACGTCAACCATCATCGTTCGTAGGGATGAAGCCGTTTTGTCGGTGACCCATAAGGAGACCCCTATGACGATTATTAACCGTTCACGCCTTACCATCTTCGCGCTGTTGCTGACTGGTATCCTGGGGAGTATTGTCGCGATTTGGAGCTGGTCGGCCAATGCCCAAACCGCCAGTCTCACTGTTTCACCAACTGTTGCCCGGCAAAACACGACGGTGACGCTGTACGGCAGTGGTTTTGTGCCCGGCGAGAAGGTGAGTATCTGGATTACCTATCCCGACTACACGGTCTATGGGGTGACGGTGCTCACCATCGATGAGCGTGGTCAATTCAGTCACCCGTACTTGCCCGATTTTCTCGGCGCAACGTTTACCCCAACCGGACGCTACACTTACACCGCTCGTGGCTGGCAGAGTGGTCGCGAAGCCTACGCCAGTATCGAGGTTGACATTGCCCCTGCACCCGGTACTACGGACGGTGTTCAATTGACGGTTGATCGGGCAGTACAAACGCAAGGCAATATCTTCACGTTCAGCGGTAGTGGGTATAAACCCGGCGAGCGGGTTGCACTCTGGTTACGGTATCCGAACAACGCAGTTGCCGATCTCAGTGTACAGATTGCCGATGGTCAGGGGCGGATTGGGCTGGCAATAGACAGTAACGGTGTACCGGTCGGTCGGTATGCGCTGACAGCACGCGGCTTGCAGAGTGGTGGTAATGGTATCGTTGAGTTTGAGGTACAGATTGGTGATGCTCTCCGTCCACGCGGTACTGCCGGGTTGGAGGTAGGACCGGGCAGCAGTCAGCAACGCAGTGCAGTGTCATTACGCGGTACCGGTTTTCTCCCCGGCGAGGTGATTACGATTTGGGCTACCCGGCCTGACTACTCGACCGAGTGGCTCAGTGATGTGACGGCAGCAGCCGATGGTTCGTTTACAACTGAACTATACTTGAGTGAGCAGAATCCGGCCGGGCGCTACGCTTTCAGTGCGTATGGTAATCGGAGTGAGCGACGGGCAGTGGCTGAGTATACGCTGCTTCCGGGTCGCTAATTGTTTACCTGTTGTTTATCTGCGCTTGATCCATTCATCACAAGTTCTTGAACAAAGCGGGCTACACTAAGTACGGCAAAGATATCATGATCGTATGATCAGGGTTGAAATGTCTGCCGCATCACAGAACAAGAGGGAGTGTAGCCCGTGGACGCACTACTCACCGCTGCCGATCTCCACATTCATACTACAGCCAGTGATGGTACCGCCTCGCCAGAGGCGGTTTTATCGTATGTAGCAACCGAAACCGATTTGCGGGTGATTGCGATTACCGACCACGATACGCTACGCGGAGCAGTCTACGCCCGTGAACGGGCATCGCACTATGGCATTGGCGTGATCGTTGGCTGTGAAATCTCGACGCGCAGCGGCCATTTGCTGGCACTGTTCATTGAGCAGCCAGTTCCGGCGGGTCTGAGTGTTACAGAGACCGTCGCACGGATTCATGATCAAGGTGGCATGGCTTTCGCTGCCCATCCTTTCGGCATGCTGGTACCTTCTATCGGACGACGGCACCTGCTTGGCCCGGAGCGGACTGATGTTGATTGGATGCAGCTTGACGGTATCGAGGTCTTCAACGCCAGTCTGTGGAATCCGATGAACAATGAGCGAGCGGCCCGGTGTGCTCAGCGGTGGGGTTTAGCACACATCGGCGGTAGTGATGCGCATAATCTTACAATGATTGGTGCCGGGCGCACGCTCTTTGCTGGCACCGGCGCAGCCGATCTGCGGCGGGCATTACAGCGACGTGCTACGCTGGTGCACGGCAGGTATTGGGGATGGCGCGGGGTTGCCAGTGTGGTTCGCGAGCGTGTATGGCGACAGTTCGGGCGACCAGTCGAGTCTGTATCATAACCCAGGTTGCAACCTTACATCACCATAGAGACACAGAGGATGGGCACTATCCAGGTTGCCACCTCAGAGCGTGACGGAGCGCATCTACAGGAACTGGCTGCACCCACATAGTTTACACAGGTACGTTCGACAGTGTTGTGCGCGGCTTCGTGCTGTTCACATAGCGGTCAGTCTTACGTGGCCGGCTCACAGCGTAGGTGGCAACTTGGATTACCATAAATGTGTGACCATGGGCTGGCCCGAGCGCAGACGCTGTTGTTTAGCGTGCCCACTCACCAATCGCCGGCCCGGTCTCGAAAAAGATAGCAGGTAACAGATTCAGCCGTCGGCTCAGCCAGGGCAAGGTAGTTTGCAGCAAGTGACGACGCACGTGCGGCGGAAGCAACGTACCGGTCATTGGGCCAATGTGCGCTACCCCAGCGCTTTGACGGCGAAGCCGCGTGATAATCCAGGCTGCCAGCTTTGCTCGGTGCCAAACCAGGGCGGGTGAGCGTTGCCAGGTGGCAAGGAAATCGGTCAGTTCATCAAGTTCGAGTGGCGGGAAGTCGGTGCGCTCACCCCAGTGTTCCCTGTGGTGCTGGATGGCCGTGACCAGTGCCTGCGCCGCGGCATCGAGTACAGGACGCCGACGTGATTTCACCGCTGCCGCCAACGGCAACAGGAACGCCCGTGTGCGCCAGGCGATTGTCAGCGCATCGTGCAAATATACGAGACTGGTCACGATCTGTTGGGCCTGAGGGTCCGACGAGGGAGCTGTAGCGGCGACGTGATCGCGAAGACGCTGCGCCTGCTGCACTGCCTGTTCAGCCTGGTTTATCACCGGCTCGATGGCAGTCAGCGATTCGGCAAGGTATACCCAGACCGGCAGTGCCGCAGTGGGATGCATCCACCAGACCCAGAGCAACGAAGGAGTCACCATCCCTTTGACGTTTGTCAATGCCGGTAAGCGTCCGAAATACCACCCCTCTTCGATCAACTGCCCAGAAACGAGATAAGCGGTTGCAACAGCTTCGGCAAATGGCGGACTGTAGTTCGCCAGTCGCTGCGTAAACCAGGTGCGCACGAAAGCTTCGCCATCAATATCAGGGTGACGGGCAAGTGCTGCAGTCAGCGCACTGCTGGCTTCAGTCCAGAGGTTCCAGCCGTTTGGTCCGAGCGTCGCCCCCCCACCACCCCAACCACCGGTGCTGTTCCATGCCCAGATACCCACGCACTGTGGACTGGTTGCTGCGCGGCGGATCGCAACGCTGTGCAAATGAACCACACTAGCCGGAACCAATCCAAATAACTCATATTCGCGACGATTCTGCACCTCGACCAGTTGACGAGGGCCGGGCAAGCCCAGGGTTGGATTGGGCGGCAAGAAACGAAAGAAATCAGCCGGTGTATGTTTGATCGAAACCAGGAGATGTGGATCATGCTGATCGGCAAATACTGCCGCATAGCGGGTCGGCGATGAGATAAGATCACCCGCCTTACCGATTCCCAATGTCCAGGTGCGTATGACAAGGTAACGATCAAAGGTTACACATACTGGAAGTAGGGTTGCAATTAGATGACGGATCGTTGCTACATCGTGATATAGCAGGTGACCGGTATAACCGGGAATGTTATGAGCGCCACCGGTCTCACCGATCCGGATTATCACCCCCTGAACCATTGGCAGGGCGGAAAAGAGATCGATGAATGCGGCCTGATTGATCGCTGCCAGACGAGGATTATCGGCAGTGAGCGCACCGGCGACCTTGCGCAACTCAGAGGTCATCCACTGCATATCAGTAGTGACGTAGACCGACATCCCACGGTTCGCCGCCTCAGTGAGAAGTGGCCACAACGCCTGCCGGTAGGCCATTGCCCGTAGCCGAAAAGGGCTATCGGGTGCATAGTATTGCCGGGGTGCCTGATCGAAGGTCACCAGGTGCGCCAGGTTGTCGATCACAATACCAGTGTAGCCCTGAGCCTGCACCGCGTCCAGATACACCAGGGCTCGCTCAACGCCACGTTGCAGGCGAGCCTGATCAACGTAAGGAGGAGCGGGTATATCTATTTGACTGAACGGAAATGACGACCAGTTCCGCACCGGCGCAGACTGATCGACGAATGGACCACTAATGTCTACCAGACGAAGTGCGAGCGGCATTGTCAATCACCGTTACGTCGTAGTTAAGATGTTGTTAACTGAGTATTATATTGTGTTGATACCAGATTTCAAGCGGAGATTGCTTATTGAACATTCACAGTTTGTTAGCGGTGTCTTAATGAAGAAGAGTGCTACCGGGTGTGCTATCAGCGAGCCGTTGGTGGGGGCACGCTGACTGGTTCTGTGCATTCTGTTGCAGTGCCCGGGTAATGGGTGGTAAGTGTAGTACGCTGGTGCTGTGTCCGGTAGTGATCGGCGACACGCCTCTACCCTAACCCGTCCCCGCTGGGGGCAGGAGGCGCCGGGGCAGGGTGGTTCCCGCTGTTGCGATCTGATGCAGGGGCGTGAGGCACTGTTGGTAGCGCTCCGGAGGCGTGCGCTCCCAGTGTGTCCAGATGAGTAAGCCGGAGGTGCGCAATCCCAGTGGTGAACGTAGTACGCTGGTGCTGTGTCCGGTAGTGATCGGCGACACGCCTCCACCCCAACCCGCCCCCGCTGGGGGCGAGAGTCTGTGGTGTGATCCTACTGTCGCGATCTGATGCAAAGGCGCGAGGCACTGTTGATAGTGCGCCGGAGGAGCTCACTCCCAGTGTGCCCAGATGAGCGCACCGGAGGCGTGCGCTCCCAGTGTGCCCAATGAATGTGCTCTACGCGCAGGTCGTTCTCGTGGCCCGCAGGGAAACCGCTATGACCTGTACCGAATCGTAAGTACGGCTGGCGCGGCGGCCATGCTGCCGCACTCCAAACCACGCGCTACGGGCAACCCGATCTGGAAACGGCATCCTCCCCGAAACGTGGTTTAACAGCGTGCGAAGCGAAAACGCCGGTTCTGCACCAGGATGTGATGGAAGGGTGATCTCGGATCACGGGTTGTGAACGCTATTACACCGGGTCTGATACAAGGAGACGATAGTGTTCTCAATACCGGGCGAGAAGGAGCTGGTGAAGAGCGATTAGCGTCTCGCTCTTCACCCAAAGTACAGATGAAGCCATCACCGATGTGCGTCAAACACTCGACTGACGTGAGCGCGGTGCTGGGATATACTCAACCGATGGCCGGCGCTGAGCCGTTTGTGGGTAGAGTGCCATGATCTGGTAAATCTCTTCTGGCATTTCAGTGCTGATCGGTAAACCCAATTCGCGGGCTTCGCTAACCGTAATCGGATAATCGTGTGTCCATACCCCACTGGACAGGGTGTGAGCCACTTCTTCGGCCCGCTCAACCGGCATCTTGTCACGCAATAGCTCACAAACGGTGCGCTTCACCTGGCGAATAGCCTTTTCGGCAATATCGGCCATCATCAACGTCTCGTCATCAATCTCGCTCAGTGGTTTGCGTTCAAGAACACTCAAGATCGAAGCGGCTGGATGTTGGCCCAACTGTGGATCAACCGGCCCCAACACGGCATTCTCGTCCATCACAATCTCATCGGCAGCCAGCGCAATCAAGGTTCCGCCAGACATTGCATAATGCGGAACGAAGACAGTTACCTTTGCGGCGTGTTTGATGAGGGCACGGGCAATCTGTTCGGCAGCCAGCACTAATCCACCCGGCGTATGCAGGATCAGATCAATCGGAATATCGCGATCCGTCATCTTAATCGCCCGTAACACTGCTTCAGAGTCTTCGATGTTGATATAGCGTACCAGTGGAAAACCGAGCAGACTCATGGTCTCTTGACGGTGAATCAAGACAATCACCCGACTCTTACGCTTGCGTTCCAACTGTTCGAGCAGACGCTGACGTGCGGCGTCGAGCATACGCTGCCTGATCACCGGCTGCAACGATGAAATGATGAAGAACAACCACAACAGTGACAAGAAATCCATACCACGCTCCTCACATTACACTCACCAGGGATAATACTCGTCCAGATAGTAGCGCCGTACATAACGCCGCTGCCGAAACAATGGGGCCAGCACTAGCCCAGCCACAAATCCACCAATGTGCGCCCACCACGCTACGCCTCCCATCTCCTGAACATCGATGATGATGGAGAAGAGACCATTTGCCAGTTGCGAAATAAACCACAGACCAAGGTACACGATAGCCGGTACTTCGACCAGCCACGGCAAGAAGAAGATCGGTATCAGGGTCACTACCCGTGACGTCGGAAAGAATAGCAGATACGCTGCCAGCACACCACTCAACGCACCACTGGCGCCAACGGTAGGGATCGGCGAGGTCGGATTGAAGAGGATGTGAGCAAATGCGGCGGCTACGCCACACAGCAGATAGAAGATCAGATAACGCTGACTCCCCATCCGATCTTCCACATTGTCGCCGAAGATGTAGAGGGCCAGCATATTGCTGAAGAGGTGAAACCAGCCGCCGTGCATAAACATTGAGGTGAAAATGGTGAGTAGTTGGGTGGGATCGAGTGGACTGGCAAGAAAGCGCGCCGGGACGAGGGCCAGGGTCGCGACCCAGGCTTCGGTAAGCCGATCATTCCCGACCATCAACAGGAAGACGATAACATTCGCTGCCAGCAATGCCCAGTTCACTGCCGGAAATGTACGGGAAGGGATGGTGTCTGTAAGGGGAAGCATACGGTTCCTTTCTGCCAGTCTTAGTCCCTGGCGGTTTACACAAGACGGTTCTCCTAACACCTACCCAGACAATGTCTGTAGAAGTCTATTCGATGGTTGAACGAAAGCAACGCATTCGTTTGCATCAGGTTTTTCGGCCAGTAACCAGATGGATATTGGCGAATACAAACAGATTGCTTAACGTAGATGCGCGTCTGTATGGTAAAGCATCTGACCGACAAGGTGTGCGATATGCTTGCTGTGTTTACGTCATTTCGGACACCGATATTTCCGCTGCTGAGCATCCTTTCTCCAGGATAGAGATGCCATGGACAGCCGTCGGAGCGACTAATACCGTCAGATGCATATGTGGTTCCAGACGGGTGTAAGCAGTAGCAACCCATTCCCGGTTTCCATCGCGACAGCGGACAATAATGCAGCCCGGTGGCAGGCCCAGCTCCCGAATCGTCTTGCCGGCGAAGGGGGCACCGGGTGCTACGGTAAATTCGCGCACGACCGGTTCATCGAGCTGGTATTCATTTTTGGTGCGCTGTAAGTCACGGCGGAGCAATGCTTCGTAGATCGGTCGATCCCGAAACACTTCAGTTACAACATATGCCAGAAAACAGGCGATCAACAATGGCAGTAACTGGTTGTAATTACCGGTCATTTCAGCTATCAGTACAATTCCGGTAAGTGGAGCACGCACAATAGCGGTAAACAGAGCCGCCATGCCAACAACACCAAACACGGTTGGATCAGGAACGAATGCCGGCGCAATGTGGTGTGCTGTAGCACCAACACCATAACCGATCAGGCCACCTAATACCAGCAACGGCGCAAAGATTCCTCCGGGCGCACCAGTTGCATAACTGCTCATCGTCAGGGTAAAGCGGATCAAAAGCAGAACTGGTATGAAGGTAAGACCGATCTGACCAAGCAACACCTGTTCGGTAAGGTGATGACCACCACCGATCACATCGGGCATCCACCACCCGACGAGGGCAACCACGGCGCCCACTATAGCAGCATAAAAGAGTTTCTGGCGATGGCGTAACCTGTCGGTATACGCCAATGTTCGCATTAGAACGTTATTAAATACCATTCCCGCCAGACCACACACGATGCCGAGCAGCGCAAAGACCGGTAAGGTAGACAGCGGCTGAATGGGATGACCAGGAATGGTAAACACCGGTAGTTGTCCGGTGAAAAATCGGGTAAAGACATTTGCAACCACTGCAGCAACAAATGCAGCACCAAAGACGGTGGGGCGAAAATCGCGCTGCAACTCTTCGAGCACGAAAATCAGGCCGGACAGCGGTGCATTGAAGGCCGCGGCTAGCCCGGCACCGGAGCCAGCAGCGATCAGCGTGAGGCGCTCGCGTGGTCTACTGTGTAGCAGATCAGCCACCCCACCACCAATTGCACCACCAATCTGCACACTTGGCCCTTCCCGCCCTAATGTCAAACCACCACCAATTGCCAGCGTCCCACCAATGAGCTTTACCGGAATGATTCGCTGCCAGCGCAGATCTCGTAAACGATGCAATACCGCTTCAATATGAGGGATACCGCTTCCACTAGCTTCTGGCGCGTAACGATGCGTCAAACAAACCGCCAGGGTCGCACCGCTAACTGTCCATAAGACCGGTATCAGCCAGCCGACGAACGGCTGTTGATGGCTCCACTCAATAAGCGTTGTGCGCGTGCTATCACCAACGCTGAGCATCCAACGGAACAATGTTGTGCAGATTCCAGCTAATAAGCCAACCAGCATTGCCAGTGGTAACAGGCGCCGTCGTTGGCTTCGCCGATCTAAGTATTCGGCTAACTCACCGGCAACTGTTCGGGTATCCGCAACGGGATTGTTGTCTGAAGCAGAGAAGGTTCGCATACGATGCTAACCGTTTCCAGTCGATATAGAATGACAATAACATTAACCAAAGTTGCTACCTTTATCACCACAGAGGCACGGATGAGGCAGCGGATGGGTACTACTCCGATTGCTACCGTGAGGTGTGTTGTAGCACGTCCGTGGGGAGTGGCTGCTTCCCGAATCTGCGGCTACGCCATACAGTGATGAGTGCAACGTCGTGTTGTTCATCATGACAGTCAGCCTCCATGGCCTGCTCACCGCATAGGAGGCAACTTGGGTTAACGATAATATTATGGATATGTGAATCCAACTCAGCGGTTAAACACACAGATTGTGTCACAATGAACGGCGAGCCACCTCTCGCTGCTCACATACCTGACGTAAGCACACCATTTGGGCCTGGGCGTCCAGCTTCATCAATGGGGCAACGGTCAACGGCCAGATCAGATCAAGCCCAGGGACAAGTAACCGATATTCAACCCGGTTATGGATCAGCGTTTGATCGGATCGCTCTTGCCAGGGCAGCCACTGCCAGGCATCGAATCCCTCCCAGAAACCGTCGAATGCCCACAGCACCAGTCCAGGGCGACGTTCCACGACTACGTAACCGGCTTCGAGTAGCGGCCCAACCCCGGTAAGGCGCAGCCGCCAGCGCGCTCCACGCTCAAATTGCCAGCCATCGAGCGGTGTGAATTGAACTGCCGGCGACATCCAGCGTTTCATCAACGCCTCGTCGGTCATCACTCGCTCAACCCGTTCCATCGGGGCGGTGACAACGACAAACTCCTCAAGCAGATAGGGAAATGGTGATTGCATCGGTTACCCTTTCACGAACCTGACGCCAGCGACCAGATACCGAAATTGTCGAAATGGACTTCGACCCCACCTTCAGCATTGTAACAGGCCGTCGAGACACCTACCCGCCCTGCACCCAGGGTGTTGTCGCGCAGATCGGCAGCCAGCGCATCGTTGATGAACAGCCGAATCCGCTCACCCTGTCTGATCACCCGTAACCGATTTTGATCGCCCACCGTCGTGATACGGCGCGGGTCGCCTTCTGCCAGGATGACCGGCTCACCTTCTGCCAGGATGATGGAGAGACGATAGTAGTCGATAAAAAACTCAAACTTGTAGAAACCAACGTTGCGTTGTTGAGCAAAGATCAGGCCGCAACTACCGTCACCGCCGCCACGGGCAATCCGACAATCAACTTCACCGATAAAGTCGGTGAATGAACTCAATTCGTACACTTCGTATGACGTATCCTTGCTTGACCATAAGACCTTAAAAACCCCGTCTTCGATCAGGTTAAGCTCAATGTCCTGGAAGACACCGGTAAACCAGGCATTGCGGTTATCAACAAATTCATCGTAGAAGACGCGCTGAGCATCGGCAAAAAGGGCTGTTAATTCAGCTTGCAGTGCCGTGGCTGTTTGCGTAGCAGCCATTTGCACCAGCGCCTGGGCTGTACGCGCCTGAGCGGTCTGTGTCACGGACACAGTGTTGGATGAGGTAGATTGACTATCCACACTCCTGATAGCGGTGGGCGATGGCGGGAGTGATGTCACTGACGCTGTGGGCGCCACCAACGGGGCAACTGGCGAGCGACGGCTCATCCAGGTGACGAGAGCAGTGCCACCTATAACGAGCACCAGTATGCTCACAACAAGGAAGATTGTTGTTTGCCTGCTGTTTCGGATAAAGGACGGTATCATTGCTGATAACGTCGTGCCGGTTGGAACCACTGCTGTTTTTGATAGTTGCGTGCCACAGTGAGGGCATACCCGTACATCGTGTGGCACTACTGAACTGCATTGTGGGCAAGAACGTTCTTGTGACATGGTTTTATGTATACTTGCATCGCACGTGAGTGCTCTTCTACCCGCTGCGCACACCACCCATACTGACACCGGCCAGGCTGCCACCGATAACCGTTACCGGTACGCCGGCCATTGACTCATATTCCATAGCAATCCGTTTAATATCAGCTTCGGCATCACTATGGGCAAAGACGACCAGTGTTGCCTGTGATGCGGCAACCGGTTGGCGCACACCGAACACGGTCGAACTGCTCATCCGGGCGGCAAGGGCATCGGCGTGGGGGTCGGTCAAACCGAGTGCAGCCTGCTCCCAATGGCTCTGCGTCAGTAACTCACCGATCAACCGCAGATCGTCTTCGCGCTGGGTGCGATTTGCCGCTGCCCGCAGCAGGGCCAGAATAAGGCGTGTACGCTGTTGCTCGGCAAGGGCAAAACCTGCCAGCGCCGGCAAAGAGTAGCCTGCGTTTTGTTCGCCGAACACATCGGGACGCGCAGTCAATGCAGCGAGCAGACGATCACGGCCATCGCGAACAAAATCGGTTAGCTTCAGCGCAGCCAGCCTGGTGCCGGGTTCACCATGGACAATGCCCCCCTCGCCGATGATCTGATCGAGAAGCGCCAGTGTTGCTCGCAACCGTGATGGCAGTTGACGCGCCTCCTCGCCAACGCGCAGCGTCCAGATTGCGCAACCTGGAGGAAGATGGACACTCCCACCAATTGAGGCTGTGTGTGGTTGGACAACCATTACTTCGTTTGCCGGGGCGCAGACGGTGGTCAGCGTACCGATGAGGTCGAAGCTGCGACTGTCGATCTGCCGCAAGCCTTCGGCACAGGTGATCGCCAGTTCGCGTGGCGCGAGATGAACCCGATATGCTGATACCAGCGCCTGAGCAAACGCTGCAATGGTGGTTGCGGAGCCACCCGGCGACGCCTGTGGCTGTAACAGGACTTTGGCCCCTCCACCGAAGCGAACAAATTCTTCCCGCATCAGGGCAACCCAGGCCATCAACGCCGGTTCCCACCACGGACTGCGGGGTGGACAGTGACGGTCGATTTCGTTCACGGCGTCGGCGTATTCACGTGGTCCACCTGGCAGGAACAGAGCGGTGCAGGGGATCGAGTCGGTGCGCTGACCAACCCGAATCCGAATGATCGGTTCGGGATCGGGCTGAAGGGCCACCAGCACACCACCACCGGTTGGCCAGAGTAAGGTTTGGATACCGGCTTCAGCGACGATCCCACCCGACAGATCAACCCATCCCGGTGCCCGCACCAGTGTAATCGAGCGGTCGCGATCAAAAAACCTGCCCCTCTCGGCACGTACTTGCTGCATGAAACGATCAAACTCAGCCGCCACGAATGCATTATCCTACACTACACGGGAAGCCATAATCGCTGCCCCAAGCGTCGTCGTGAGATCGGGAAAGCGCAACCCCTTCAACGTAATGGTACAAATGCCCTCGCCGCGACGAGCCAATCGATCAAGTACTTGGTGATCGCCTGAATCAGGGCCGCGCAGCACAATCTCACTCTCACCCAGCGGAATCCGTGCTTCAGCCGGGGCCACCTGTGGCGTGATTCCTAACAGCATCGCATAACGACCGGCACTCGCCACTGGATCAACCACCGCCACTATCACCTCGGCAATTCCCCGTGCACCATTTGTGTGACCCCAGAAATCGGCATCGGGTACGCGCAGCGAACGGTCGGTCACATCACCGCACAAAAACGGCAAATCAGGGCTGGGTGGCCAGGCCGTCTCCCAGGCCAGACTCAACCCATCGGGGCGGATGCGCCCGCCAGCTACCGGGCCATTCATGATCAGCCCACGGTCGGCTGCCGCAGCGACGGCAATTGTGGTATTGACCGGCAACAGAGCAAAATCGATCAACCCCGGCCCGGCAGCGACGTGTCGCCACCAGCGATGTTCAGGGGCAGGTCGGCGAAATGCGAGTAGTTCGAGGTAGGTACCGTCGGGGAAGCCGATCAGGGCATTGTGGGTCGCACCATCGGCGTGTTCGCCACCCGGCGCAACGACAAATCCGGCAGCGGTGTATGCCGCTACCGCCGACGACAACTGCTCAACCAAAATGACCACGTGATCAAGCGCATGGATCATACGAACTCCGTGACGGGTAATAAGGCGGTTCCAGTTGGCAAAGATTCCTTCCTTCATTATAATCGACAGTACAGCATGCAGATGATGGTTCAAAAAGAGTGACTCTCTCCGATGAAGAGCAAAGGAGCCAGCGAGATGAGCGAAGAACGCTTTACAGCACTGGTCGTGGAAGAGGGTAGCGACGGTCGGCGGGTGGAGTTTCGCGAGCTACCGCTCAGTACCCTACCTGCCGGGGACGTTCTGGTCAAAGTTGCTTATTCGACCCTCAACTACAAAGATGGTTTGGCAATTACCGGTAAAGGCAAAATCTTGCGCAGCAGCCCATTAGCACCCGGCATCGATTTTGCCGGTACCGTTGTTGAGTCTGCCGATCCGCGTTACCGTCCTGGCGATCCGGTTGTGTTGACCGGTTGGGGCGTTGGTGAGCGACACTGGGGTGGCTACAGCCAGTATACCCGGGTCAAAGGTGAATGGCTGGTGCCATTGCCAGAGGGTATGAGCCTCAAGCACGCCATGACTATCGGCACAGCAGGATTCACAGCAATGCTGTGCGTGCTGGCGTTAGAGCGGCATGGCTTCATCCCTGGGCGGGAAGTCCTCGTGACCGGTGCCGCCGGTGGGGTGGGTAGTGTTGCCGTTGCTTTACTGGCCAAGGCCGGGCATCAGGTTGTGGCTGCAACCGGTCGTCCTCAAGAAGAAGCCTATCTGCGTGAACTGGGAGCAAGTGCCATTCTCGACCGCAGTGTGCTCAGTGGCCCTGGCCGACCACTCGAAAGCGAACGCTGGGGCGGTGCGGTAGATACGGTCGGTGGTGCCGTGCTTTCCGGCGTCTTGCGCGCTATGGCGATGCGCAGTGCGGTTGCTATTTGTGGGAATGCCGGTGGCGCTGAGTTTACGACGAGCGTCTACCCCTTCATCCTGCGCGGCGTGACCATGATCGGCGTGGAGTCGGTGATGGTGCCGCGTGAAGAGCGCCTTACGGTCTGGGCGCGATTGGCGCACGATCTCTCACCCGATCTGCTGGAACGGATGACAACCGTTATCCCCTTCGCCGACCTACCGGCGTATGCCGAACAGATTACCAACGCCCAGACTCGTGGACGGGTGGTGGTGGATGTGAACCGATGAATAGTGTTTTTACGCGCATGGCAAACCCACACGATGCGGCAGCGATTGCTGAAATCTACAACCAGGGCATCGCCGACCGCATCGCTACCTTCGAGACCAATGCCCGCACTGCGCAAGATGTGGCGGCCTGGTTCAACGACCGCTTTCCAATCGTGGTGGCGATTGTTAACGATCAGGTGGTGGCCTTCGCCGCTACGTTTCCATACCGGGCCCGTGAATGTTACGCCGGTGTCGCCGAGTTTTCGGTGTACGTGGACCGTGAGTGGCGCGGACGAGGCATCGGTCGGCTGACGATGCTGGCCCTGCTCGAAGCAGCGAGCCGGGCCGGTTTCTGGAAATTGCTTTCACGGGTCTTTGTGGAAAATACGGCCAGTCGGGCGATGCTAGCCTCCGTTGGCTTCCGTGAGGTTGGTATCTACGAGAAGCATGCCCGTCTCGATGGTCGCTGGCGCGATGTGGTGATTGTTGAGCGGTTGATCGAAGAGAATGTACGCAATGGGTGAATGCCTCCTAATCAGAATTTCAGCAATTCTTATGAAAGAGTATATATTTATAATTTTTACATAATATAAGCTGCCTAGACTGTGTAAGGCGATGCAAAGGTATCGCCTGATTCCCTCTAGCAAGGAGAAATTTCGTTATGCGGTCTATGCAGCTCTTGTTCGTGATCTTGGCGGTAGCTGTAGCATTAGCAGCGTGTGGGAATAGTGGGACAGCGTCGAATCCAAATTCACCAATCATCATCGCATGGTTACCAAACGAGTCGGGTGCAGAGCTGAAAGATGCTCGCGAGGCAATTGGTGCAGTGATCAGCGAGACCCTTGGCCGTCCTGTCGAGCATCGGACAACAACCGATTACCTGATTGCAGTCGAAGCGCTGGCGAACAACACTGCCCATCTCGGCTTCCTCGGTCCAGAAGCCTACGTACAGGCACACGACAAGAACAACAAAGTCATCCCACTCGTCATTCCAAGCGGCAGTGATGGTCGGTTAGAGACGGCCGTTTACCACAGTTGGCTGGCCGTCATGCGCGGTCAGGAAGGAAACTATCAGGAGAACGGTATCTTCAAGATTGACAATATCCAGGGCAAGCGCTTCTCCTTCGTGTCTAGCAGTTCCACATCGGGCTTCCGTGTACCATCATCAGTTATTGTCAAGTATTTCAGCACACAGGATAAATGGAAGTCGCTGAAATCGGATGACCTGATTGAAGGTGGTGCAAATAAGTTCTTCAGCGAAGTTCTGTTCGGCGGATCACATCAAGGTGCGGCCATAAACCTGTTGTCGGGCAAAGTCGATGTTGCCTCGTTCTGCGACGCCTGTGTGTATAACTACATTGAACTGGTCGAAGGTGAGGAGAATCGACCCGGCGCGGTATACCGCGTACGTGAGAAGGCTGATGAGCCATTTGACAAGTTTCCCGGCGCTGAATTTGTGATCATTTCTTCGACGCCGGTGCTCAACTCTCCCTTCGTGGTTAACAGCAGCATGTTGAGCGCTGATGAAATTGAGCGCTTGCAAGATGCATTGACCTCGGATGCTGTAGCGAACAATCCTAAAGTATTCGCTACGAAGGAAGAGATAGACGCCGGCTTCAAACCACTTTTCCGCAAGACTAACGCCGAGCGTTTTCTGGTTGTCGATGACGCCTTCTTCAATCCAATTCGCGAACTGCGCTAAGTTACGCATTCGGATTGAAGCCGACATAACATCCTACGCCATTTTAAGAGGAGATGAGCATGCCTTTGCTTGAAGCAGACGCTATAACTAAGCGCTACGGCACCGAAACGTTGGCTTTGAACGAGATTACCTTCGCGGTACAGCCCGGCGAATTCGTTGCCATCATTGGCCCCTCCGGCGCCGGCAAATCAACGCTGCTCCGCTGTATTAATCGGCTCATTGATGTGACCAGTGGTGACATTCGGTTTGACGGAGTTAGTGTTCCTAAGTTACGCGGTCAGGAACTCCGCCACCATCGCACGAAGATCGGCATGATCTTTCAGCACTACAATCTGGTTAATCGTCTCAGCGTACTGGAAAATGTTCTGCACGGACGCCTAGGGTACAAGAATACGATTCAGGGCATTCTCGGTCTTTATAGTGAACAAGAGAAACGAGAGGCTGTTCGTATTCTGGAAATGTTGGGTCTGAAAGAGCAGATATACAAACGTTGTGATCAGTTGAGTGGTGGGCAGAAACAACGGGTTGGTATTGCTCGTGCACTGGTTCAACAGCCACGCATGTTGTTGTGTGACGAACCGATAGCTTCACTCGATCCGAGTTCAGCCAAGATCATCATGGACACGTTGCGCGAGATTAATCGAACGTTGGGTATTACAGTCCTGGTAAATCTGCACCAGGTCGACGTTGCTCTCCACTATGCAGAACGCATTATTGGTATCAACCGGGGAAAGATCCTCTATGACGGAGTACCCCAGGCCCTGAGTAATGCACAAATCTATCAGATCTACGGTTCAGAAGCCGGTGAACTTATTTTGGATTTGAAAGAGCGCTATGCAGCCTGAAACCTTCTTTCGACGGCGCCACATGCAGTCGATACTCTTCTTCGCGACAATCTTCAGCTTCACATATGGGAGCATCCTATTTACCCAATTTGATGTGGTAAGGGGGCTACTTGCTGTGCCGCAATCGTTTGCCTGGGCAGTTAGCAACTTTATCCCGGATGCACGAGCCTGGTTACGTTTGCCGACAATTCTGACCAGATTACAGGAAACTGTACTGGCAGCAATCGCTTCTTCGAGCATTGCTGCGGTTTTCGGATTAGGACTGGCGATCCTCGGTGCGAATACGACCCGTCCGCATCGATGGTTTAGCTTGCCGGCTCGTGCTATCGCCAGCATCTTTCGTAATATTGATGTTTCGGTTTGGGCCCTCATTCTGCTTTTCTCGTTCGGACAGAGTGGGTTTACCGGTTTTTTCGCGCTCTTTTTCGTCTCACTAGGCTTTATCACCCGCGTTATGATCGAAACTATCGATGAGGTTGGGACTGAGCCGGTTGAGGCACTCCGGGCAACCGGCGCAAATTATGGTGCCATCATCAGCCAGAGTGTTATTCCATCCTGTCTTCCCCAACTGATTAGCTGGTTGCTCTACATGATCGAGACCAATATCCGCAGTGCTACCCTGGTCGGCATTCTAACTGGAACCGGTATCGGTTTTTTGTTCGATCTCTACTTCAAAAACTTCAATTATGGTTCGGCCAGCCTGGTCGTGCTGGTGACAGTAGCAGCAGTTCTGCTGATTGAAACAGTATCGAATTACATTCGAAGGATCATTCTCTGATGGAAGCCACCCAACCCGTGCGCATTCGAGTACGTCCGGCCAATAAGGCGCATCTGGTCATCCAGGGGACACTCATTGTGCTGAGCATATTGACCATCTACGGTTTGCTAACTCTTGACACGCGCAATATTGATCCCGTAGCCGCATTTAGTGATATGCTCAATAGTTTTCGCATCGTCTTTCTCGAAGCGCGTCTGGATAACCTAAGCTGGTTTGAATTATTACGCGAGTTGCTAATTACTGTCTGTCTCGGTTTGCTGACAACTGTGTTTGGCGCCGGGATCGCCTTTTTTCTTGCACTCTTAGCAGCTCAGAATCTCGCTCCACTGCTCGTAACTAACGTGGTGAAGGCTTTGATGGCTTTCATCCGTGCAGTGCCAACAGTGCTTTGGGTCTTATTTTTTGCCGTAACAACCGGTTTGGGCAGTGTAGCAGCGGTTATTGGCATGACCTTTCATTCGATCAGTTATCTAGTGAAAGCGTATGCCGAAACATTTGAAGAGCTTGATCCGGGCATTCTGGAAGCCCTACGAGCCTGCGGTGCCAACTGGTGGCAGACCGTATTTCAAGCGGTAACGCCGTCTACGGCTTCTGCCCTACTCTCGTGGACATTTGTGCGCTTTGAGATTAATTTTTCAGTCGCGATTGCGATGGGTGCAGTTGCCGGTGCCGGCGGGATCGGATTCGATATGTTTATGGCAAGTTCCTTCTATCTTAATCTCCGTGAACTTGGTATGTTCACGTATGCAGTGCTGATTTTTGCGATCTTGCTCGAATGGGGTGCAACCCACCTAAAAGCGACGGTTGGAAAGACAGAACAGAAGTGACACCATGTTAACGCTATCGCATGTTCTCAGTTGCAGTCCACCGCACCTGGTTTGTGAATTGGCCGATCACGTGATGGCATGTTACGACCGGCACGCGATCCGCTGTATTAGCGGCCCCCGCTATGTGCTGGTGCAGTTGCGTATGCGCGACGGTGTGGCCGAAACCCTGTTCAACGCCGGTGAGGTTCTGGTCACCGAAACCCGCCTGGAGCTAAATGGCCAGTTTGGGTTTGGAATGGTCATCGGACGTGACCCCGATCACGCCACGGCCCTTGCCATCCTGGATGCCGCTCTCCGCATGCCAGGTGATCCCCATGCCGATCTCAGGTCGAAAATTGCCGCACTTGGGCATCAGCTTGGCACGGCGTACGAACGCCGGTTTGCCGCCGCCGCTGCAACGCGGGTAGATTTTGAGACATTCTGATGATGACTATTGTCGCTTCGCAACCAACGCCGATTGAACTGTTTAATAGTCGCGCCTTCCGGGTATTGCTCAATTGTCTAGCCCGTCCGGGAAAGATCGGCCAGCTCCCGCCACCGCCCTACAGTGACTTACCACCACTACCCGACGGCAGGCCGCCGAACACAACGGCAGTAGCTACCTGTCTGAGCCTGCTTGATCAGCGAGTGAGTTTTGGGCATGCGTTTGAAAGCAGATGGCTCACCGACGATCAGCCGCTGACTCGTTGGATCACACTCCGTAGTGGTTCACGAGTGGTTGAACTGGCTATCGCCGATTTTGCCCTGCTGTACGATACCGCCAGTATGTCGCTTCTAAGTGAGCTACCAGAGGGATCGATGATCTACCCAGAACAGAGCTGTACAGCGTTTCTCTGTGTATCAGAGCTGGTCGCTAACGGTCGCACTTTCCACCTGACGGGGCCAGGTATTGCCGATGTTGCCACTGTTGGGATAACATCTCATTATTCTATGAATATCGATCTATTGGTTGCCCGGCGCAATCGCTTTCCGTTGGGGATCGATCTTTTTCTCATTGACGACAGTGGTCACTGCCTGGGTATACCACGCACAACCCGAATACTCATGACAGCGAGCTGATCCATCCATCGTGGCCTGACCAAAGAGGAGCAACTATGGGATACGTTGCCGTTCGTGGCGGTAGTGAAGCCATCAGCCGTGCCGAGGAGCTTGTCACCTGTTTACGGCTGTTGGGTGGCAGCACCCCTCTCCAATTACCCCAGATTCGCGATCAACTGCGACATGCGGTGAGTCGGGCGATGCACGAAGGTGCGCTCTACGCACCATTATTAGCCGCGCTGGCTCTAAAACAGGCCGAGGGAGATAGCATCGAAGCAGCGTTTCTCCTACGTGCCTACCGCACAACGCTTCCACGGGTAATGGCGTCGCTTCCGGCTTCTGGACGCGACATCTTGTGCCTAAGCCGCACTTCGGCTTCTTTCAAGGACATTCCCGGCGGTCAGATGTTGGGACCGACCAGCGATTACCTTATCCGGCTGCTACAACCTGATCTAGCTCACGAAACTATTGTCGATGTTGCACGTGCTGCTGAACGGTATGATGCGCTTATTGATAAGGGCGGGCTACGTTCTGGTGAATGGGGACGGTTTCCCAAAGTTGCCGATTATATGCGGCAGGAGCAGATGATCGTCGATATTCCAGCCGATATTGATGAAACGGAACCGTTCGACATTACTCGTGAACCGTTGGTCTTCCCCTGTCCGCGCAGTGCCCGGCTACAAGCGCTGATGCAAGCCGACACCGGTAGTCTGATGTGTCTGGCGTACAGTAGCGTGCGAGGGTATGGTGACGCTCATCCGTCACTGGTGGAAGTGCGTTACGGCTACCTGGCCATTCAAGTCGCGCACCCGCTTACCGGCGAACCGGTAACCATTGGCGAGATTGAAGTTACAGAGACTGAGGTTGCCTCGAAAGCACATAGCGTCACCGGCCACACCGGAACACCGCGTTTCAATGTTGGATACGGCTTCGCCTTTGGGCAGAGTGAGCTGAAAACTATGAGTATGGCTATTCTCGACAGTGTGCTGACACAGGCTCGTGCCGGCAGTCTGGCGGGTGAGTCAGGCCCTGCCGCTAATGAGGAATTTGTTCTACTGCACACCGATGGTATTGAGGCCAGCGGTTTCGTGGCACATTTCAGGCTGCCACATTATGTCACGTTTGCTGCCGATCTCAGTGTGCTTGACCGGGCCCGTGATCACGCACAGCAACAGAGTCGCCTGTACCGGTTGGTTGATCAAGCACTTACGGAGTAAGGTGTGATGGTGAATGAATCTGCCGACCAGTTGTACAGTTTCGCACTTCTTGATGAAGATGCGAAGCGCGAAATTCGACGGAGCCTGCTCAAGGCTGTTGCGCTCCCCGGTCACCTCATACCTTTCGCCAGTCGCGATCTGCCGATTGCACGCGGCTGGGGCACCGGTGGGCTTCAGATCACGCTATCAATCATTATGCCGGATGATACACTGAAAGTCATCGACCAGGGTGATGACGAAAGTGTGAATGCCGTCAACCTACGGCGATTGATTCACCGCCTAACTGGCGTGGCTACCACCACCGATACGGCTGCGGCGAGCCTAATCCAGACCCGCCACCGTATTCCCGAAGAACCGCTACGGGCCGATCAGATTTTGGTCTTGCAGGTGCCGATGGCCGATCCACTGCGTTGGGTCGAACCCAACCTCGAACGTGCGATCACTATGCACGGTGAAGCCGATTATGGCAAGATGTGGGTTTATCTGTATGAGAGTGTTGTCCGAGCAGGCGATCTACGGATTGCCAGCCAGTACCCGGTTATCGTGAATCACCGCTACATGATGGACACAACCCCCATTCCACGCTGGGATGTCCCTAAACTAAATATGGCCGAGACGCTCTATCTGTTCGGTGCCGGTCGCGAGAAGCGGATCTACGCTGTACCGCCGCATACGCAGGTCGAACCGTTGCAGTTTGAAGACTATCCCTTCCGCACTGAGTATCGGCCTGGTCAACGCTGTGCGCGTTGTGGCACCGAAAACACCTTCCTGATATCACATTTTGTTGCTGATGCAAATGGCGAACGTTGGGAGATGACATGTTCCGATGTTGCATTTTGTGCTAAACGACAGGGTGAACAACGTGATCGATGAAGACTGGATTTTACGAGTGGATCATCTCTACAAACACTTCGGCCCAACCTGTGCCGATTGTCACCAGCTTACCGGCCCCGCACAGGGACGCTCCCGTTGTCCATGTTGTGGCACCGTGTGGGCATGTGTGGACGTGAACCTACAACTGGCCAAGGGCGAAGTCCTCGGCATCGTTGGTGAGAGTGGCAGCGGCAAAAGCACACTCTTGCAGATGATCCACCTGACTGTACAACCCGACCGTGGTCATATCTGGTATCGTGCAAACGGCGAGATGGCACACGACCTCACGGCCCTGAACCGCTACGAAGTACGGCTTTTTCGGAATACCCACCTTGGTATCGTCTACCAGCGACCAGAGCTTGGGCTGAACATGCGCTTTTCGATAGGCGGGAATGTAGCTGAAAAGCTGCTTCTCGCTGAATGGCGACACTTCGGTCGTATTCGTGCCCGCACCATCGAATTGATGGTGAAAACCGAGCTTCCCTCTGAACGCATTGACGATGAACCTCACACGTTTAGTGGTGGGATGCTCCAACGCGTTCAGATCGCCAAGGCGCTGGCCAGCCGACCCACGATCCTGCTCCTCGATGAAATCACCAGCGGTCTGGATGTGTCAGTACAGGCCCGCATTCTCGACTTGCTGCGTCGTATTCAGTGGGAAGATCGCATCACTATGCTACTGGTGTCACATGACCTCGGCGTCGTCCGTCAATTAGCCCGACGCACCATTGTGATGAAGAATGGCCACATTGTTGAAGCCGGTCTTACCGATCAGATTCTGGAAGATCCGCAGCACCCGTACACCCAGTTGCTTGTCTCTTCAGCCCTGTAGAGGTGATCTCTGTCTATGCAGCCACTACTCGAAGTAGAGAATCTAGTTAAATCCTTTACCCTGCACCTAATCGACGGTCGCACAATTACACCGGTGCACGATGTGAACCTGACAGTGCATGCCGGCGAACACCTTCTCATTTATGGTCGCAGTGGAATGGGCAAAACCAGCATTCTGAAATGCATTTATCGCACCTGTATCCCCGACTCCGGTCATATCTGGTTTTCCTCACAACAATTTGGGCGGATTGATCTCAGACTGGCGGCAGACGATGTCATCTTGCGTCTCCGTGAACGTGAAATTGGGTTCTGTTCGCAGTTTTTGCGCGTTCTGCCACGGGTATCGGCCCTCGACACTATCTGTGAACCGCTCTACCGGCAGGGAATAGATCGCACCACAGCCAGACATATTGGACAGGAATGGCTGGAACGGCTGGGTATTGCCCGGTCGCTATGGCCGGCCAGCCCGATCACGTTTAGTGGTGGTGAACAGCAGCGCATCAATCTAGGTCGGACATTCATTGCTCGACCACGGCTGCTCCTGCTCGACGAACCTACCGCCAGCCTTGACGAAGGAACCAAACGGATTGTGATCGAGATGATCCAGGCTGCCCAACACGACGGGACAGCGATTATCAGTGTCTCTCACGATCTGGCCGGGCTAGGGGCGTATGCCGACCGCAAGTGGACGTTTAACGAGTGAGGTAGTGTGTGCATTTTCTGCTAGCAAACGCAACCATCGTATTGCCTGACCGAGTCGTCGACAGAGGATGGGTGCTGGTTGAAAACGGTAAAATCGTCTCAATTGGGCAGGGCAGCTATCCGCAAATGCCAACCGTATCCCAATTCGATCTCAGTGGTTCCTAGCTGCTGCCCGGCCTGATCGATCTGCACTGTGATGTCATTGAAAAACTGGTACAGCCGCGTCCCGGAGTTGAAATTGAGGTCGGGATTGCGCTCCACGCTGCGGATCGGCTCTTACTCGGTTGTGGCGTCACCTGCCAGTTTCATGCGCTGTCACTGGATGATGCTGAATTTGGTGTCCGAAGCGAACGCTTCGTCTACGATTTTCTTCACCGCCTGTCCAGCGAACAGCACTGCGGTGCACGGCACCTGGTACACGCTTGGGTCGAGATCAGCAGTGATCACGGCCTGGTTGCTCTTAAGACGATTGCCGGTCATCCATTTTTACGCCTGGTCTCGATCATGGATCACAGTCCAGGCCAGGGCCAATACACGACAGAAGCTGCTTTTCGGGCCTATGTAGCGCAGACGACCGGACGCAGCGCTGATGAAATTGATGAAATTCTGGCCCGTAAACGGGCCGCACAGGCTGATATTCCGTATCGGATTGATCAGGTGGTGCAGATCGCCCGCGATCATAGCTTACCGATAGCCAGTCACGACGATGACTCGCCGGAACGTATTGCCCAATGGGCGGAATACGGCGTCCACATTGCCGAATTTCCCACTACGATGAGTGCAGCACGGGCTGCCTATACGAGTGGGATGTCGGTTGGCATGGGAGCGCCGAACGTTCTGCGTGGCAAATCGAGCGGTGGAAATCTGAGCGCACTGAGCGCGATTGAAGTCGGTGTTGTCGATTGGCTCTGCGCCGACTACTATCCGGCCTCGCTCCTACCGGTCATCTTTCGCCTGGCTGATCGCGGCACCCTGAGCCTGCCTGCCGCAGTCGCCCTGGTTAGCTACAACCCGGCACGGGCGGTTGGCCTCGATCACATCATTGGTAGTATTCAACCGGGCCGCAGCGCCGACCTCATCTGCGTGCGCCTGATGCCAGACCCGGTTGTCCAACAGGTATTTGTCGCCGGCATACCAGTGTATACGTGGGCAGAACAGCACAACCTCTTACCCTTCGCCCACCACCACCGGTTGGACAAACCACTGCCGCCACCAGGTCCAAACCTGTAACAAGGCCCAACGAATAAGCCCTTCAGGAGCAAACGCACATAACAACGCAACCGGAATGCCACTGAGCCATCGCCCCCACTCCGGTGGTGGCATGCCATCTATCGCCAGCATACCGGTGTAGCGAATGCTGTAGCCGTTGAAGATACCGATAGCCTCGATCCCAACCAGGGCCAGCCAGAAGATCAGGGCCGAGATACCCCAGCGGCGGGTCAGCGTACCGGTTGGCCACAAGATCATTTCAAACAGGCTGATCAGAACATACCCTACACCGAGCAAGATGATAGTGACGTAACCGCTACTCTGTAAGGTAGAAATGAGCCAGATGACAAAGCGTTGAAAACCTTCACTATGACCGAGCAGCCATTCGGTTATCAAGACATTGCTTCCGAACCACCATAGCCCGGCCAGTGGCAGCAGAAGGACGATCAGAAACGGTTTGAGATAACGCATAGACATGTGTACACGGTATCAAAAGCATGCATCTGGTATCAGTATACTGCAATACCGGTGTGCGATGATGAGTGTATCGTCAATAGAGCGGCGATCAGACAGATGAGCACGAAGCAAGGAGTTTCCACGCTTACCTGTCATCTGGATCATCGCGTAGTTCGACTTTCCAGTCCACGTCCATTACCCTGCACTGCATTGCAGGAAAACGCAGTATAATGCATAATAGAGTGTAGTTCATAGTTTGTCCACGTAACAATGCCTATGCCAGCTTTTACTGATACCCTTGACCGAGTGTTTGACCGGTTACTCTTCCTCTCACCGCCACCTCCATCAACCGAAGTACCGCTGAACGATGAGGTGAGTGACGAGGAAGCGGAAGTGGTACCGGCAACGCCAGGCGAACGAGCCTTTAGTTTCTCACTCTTCATCTCGGCGACCCGCTGCACGCTTCAGTATGTGCTGCTACCGGTGGTATTACCGCTGATCGGGTTGACGACTGATATTTCACTCCCCCTCGTTATTGTGCTCGATCTACTGGCAATAACTATGCTCGTGCGCAGTTTGCGCTACTTCTGGCAAACCCGTCACCCACGCCGGTTTGATATGCTGCCACTCTCCAGCGTTATTCTGTTCATCATTCTCTTCTCATTAGGATTCGATGTGTGGCAACTACTGACCTGATCGCCAGATATGTAACTGATCGCACCGATGCCTGCTCCTGCTTGATAAATTATTTTTTCATCCAGGAGCAGGCATCTACTTCTATATACTATATACATCACTGCAACGTAATACGGCAAACGTGGTATACTTTCAAGATTAGCAAAGAAATCATTATGTTATCGCTACCGGTATGACTGACAACATCGTCCCTTCCCAACCTATTTATGATGTTATCCCAACAACATGGCAAGGATTGCTAGAGTGTATTGCTGAAATCATTGTTATTCTTGATGCTAATCATACTGTTCGTTTTGTTAATCAACCCTTTATTACTCTGCTCGATTACGAACCGATTACCATTCTCAACCACCACTTCAGCGAATTAGTTCATCCTGAGGAATCCGCCGTTGTCGAACAACACCTCAGTCAACTGGTAGCCGGTCAATGCCAGCCCCTACCTTTCCGGGTGCGGTTGCGGCATCACGACGGGAGCTGGCGTATTTTTGAATTGCGGTTGTGCAATCGTCAGCAGCACCCAGGCATCAACGGCATTGTGCTGAGTGGCTACGACGTAACCCCATTACTGGCCGCCGATTATGCATTACGTAGCCATGATGAGCGCTACCGCCAGCTCCTCGAACTGGCCCCGATGATGATCATCATCAGCAGTCTGCCCGACGGGATGATCCGCTATTGCAATCCCGCTGGCGCACGCATTTTTGGTGTGACCACCCCTGAAGAGCTGTTGAACCGTCCACTTACCGAATTTTTGTCTGCCGACGAACACGCCATTATGTGGCAACGCCGGCAGGTATTACGCAACGGTCAACCACTGTCCCCCATGCGCTATCACATCTATGCCCGTGATCATGTGGTGCGTACAGTTGAGATACAGGGGGTTTTAATCGAAGGTACGGATGAACCACAAGTACTGTCTTTTGGCTACGATATTACCGACCGGATTGAAGCCGAACGTCGCCTCCATTTGCAGGTTCACGTCTTGTCCCAAATCAGCGAAGCGGTGATTGTTACGGATCGCAGTGGTGCAATTGTCTATTTGAATGACATGGCCGGCTATCTTTACGGCGTCAATCCCGCCGAGGTGCTGGATCAACCGCTTTCACGCCTGTTTGTCGCCGAGCCATTACCAGCGCAGACCGTCGAATGGAATCCGCTCAGTCATACATCAGGCTGGTGCGGCGAACTGCTGCACCGCTTACCCGATGGTCGCACGATGATCGTCGAGGTCAGCATCGATCCGCTTCACCACGATGAACTGGCAAACGGTGGTACGCTGATCGTTGTCCGTGACATTACCAGCCGCAAGCAAGTTGAGGAACGCCTCCGCCTGCTTGAGTCGGTTGTGATTCATACTAATGATGCTGTACTCATCCTGGATGCAGAACCGCTCTATTCACCCGGGCCATTTATTCGCTACGCGAATGCAGCCTGTAGCCGCCTGACCGGCTATGCCACCCATGAGTTGATCGGACGTAGCCTGCGCATTCTGCACGGCCCCGCTACCGATGTAATGAGCCTGCATACTCTATGGCAGGCAATGGAACAGCGCAAACCGATTCGCCTTGAATTGCTCTACTACACGCGCATCGGTGAACCAATCTGGGTTGATCTGAGTCTGTCACCGGTCACCGATGATTATGGACAAACTACCCACTTTATCGCGTTACATCGTGATATTAGTGCGCAGAAACTGGCCACGTTCCTCGAACATGATCGCTCGGAAATCCTGGCGCTCCTGCTTCAACATAGTCCGGTAAGCACAGTGCTTACAAAGCTAGTGGAGTTGATTGAACGGCAACGACCTCACTGGCTGGTATGGGTGGGTATTGATGGGTATGCAATAGCTTCAAGTGAACGACTGCTCGATGAAGCTGAACGACTTGAAGCACGCATTCGACAATTACTTGCCCACCACCATCGCATCACAACCCCAATCTCGATTAATGTACATACTCACTGGACTGATCTGAGCCAGTACGGTGTTACCGGCTGCTGGCTCTGGTCACTCGCCGGTGATGATGGCGCACTGGCTATCTTCCACACCCAGACTGACTGGATGCCAGAACGTGATCAACCGCTGCTCCGTGTGATCACCGATCTGCTCAACCTGATCGCCGATCATACCCGACTGAATGCCCAGCTCCACTATCAGGTACGCTACGATGACCTGACCGGTCTGCCGAATCGCCATCTCCTCCAGGAGCGGATCGAGCTGGCATTACGTGATGCACGTGAACGCCGGCATACGGTTGCCTTGCTCTTCATCGATCTCGATGGCTTTAAACAGGTGAATGACTCGTTGGGCCATCCAATTGGTGATCGCTTCCTGAAACACGTCAGTCAGGCATTTGCCGCTTGCGTCCGTCCGCAAGACACCCTTGGCCGAATGGGTGGCGACGAGTTTTTGTTGCTGATGCCCGATTTGCCCGATCCGCGCCTGGCTGACATTGCCGCCCAGCGTCTCCTCGATGCATTGCAGACGCCGTATATCCATGAAGGGCAGGAGCTGCGTTTGACCGCCAGTATCGGTATAAGCCTTTTTCCACGCGATGGCGTTGATAGTGTGACGCTGCTCAAAAATGCCGACAGTGCAATGCATCGGGCAAAGGAATTCAAACGAAGCGGATTTTTGCACTACCGACCCGAACATAGTCGCCGTGCTCATACCCGGCTGGCACTGGAAGTTCAATTACGTCGCACCATTGAACGTCAGCAACTGATGGTCTACTACCAGCCACAGTACGATCTGGTTACCGAGCAGGTTGCCAGTGTCGAGGCACTGGTGCGCTGGCATCATCCACAGCGCGGACTGATCCCACCGGGTGAATTTGTACCTATTGCCGAAGAGAGTGATCTGATCATCGAAATTGGTTCCTGGGTGTTGCGCGAGGCATGTCGTCAGACGATGGCCTGGCACAAGGCCGGCTACCCTCTCTTGCGCATTAGTGTCAATGTGTCGGCCCGTCAGTTATTACGACCTGAGTTTGTCTCTGAAGTCGCTGCGATCTTACATTCCAGTGGACTGCCGGCAAACTGGCTTGAGCTAGAGATCACCGAAGGGGTGATGCTCGATGACCCGATCTACGCTGCCCGTCAAATTGATCAGTTACGTCAACTTGGTGTACGTATCACACTCGATGACTTCGGTACCGGCTACTCCTCACTGGCCTATCTGCGCCAGCTTCGCCTCGATGCACTGAAGATAGATCAGGCATTTGTACGGGCTATCGACGAGCAAAGCAGTATGGTCACCAACAGCCGTGCACTCCTCCGCGCCATCATCAACCTGGCCCACAGTCTAGGTCTGGCAGTAATTGCCGAGGGGGTTGAGACACCAGAACAACGCTCGGCATTGATCAGCATGGGTTGCGACATCCTGCAAGGCTACCTGTTTGCCCATCCCCTCCCACCAGATGAGGTCTGGCCTACCATTTTGCGCTTACAGAATGGTCGTGCCCCGGCGGATTAAGCTGTTTCATATCCCCACGAGGCCCAGAGGTACTATCACATCTGGTTTACCAGAAGTTATCGCTCATGATCGCATCATCACGCTGACCGTGACCTGAGTACGGACGCAAAGAACGGCGTTCCACTGGTGACGCCATGGTATCACACGCTAGAGTGGATACAATTTGGCGTACGCCAGCCATGCTGCCGCGCCAGCCGTGCTCACGATCCGGCGCGTGGGGTAGCGCTACCGCTGCGGGTCGAGGGTGTATCTGCGCCAGAGGGAATACCGCTGCCAGACCGGATTGCCGTGTCGCGCAGTTTGGCGTGCGCCAGCCATGCTGCCGCGCCAGCCGTGCTTGCGCCCAGGCGCAGGTTACAGCGCGTACCCCTGCTGTTTCGTACCTCTCTTCAAAGAGAGCGCAGTCTGGAAAACCGTCCGCCCGATCAACCTCTACCCGGTGACAACCTTTCAAGCACAGAGACCCAACCGCTCTGGCGTATGACCAGCCAGCGATGCTTCCACATACCGGCCTGGACTGCCGACAAGCGACACACAACCATCACCCCGTCACTCCCTCACCCTCTACCGGCACCGGTATCTGCGCCAGAATCTGTTCGAGAATGGCCGTCGTCGTCTGGCCACGCAGGCGCGCCTCGGCGGTTAGAATGAGCCGATGGTTAAGTGCCGGTACCGCCATCGCCTTCACATCATCCGGCAACACAAAACTGCGTCCCGCCATCGCTGCTCTTGCCTGTGCCAGATGGGCGAGCGCCAGCGAACCACGTGGACTCGCGCCGAGTTCAATCTCGGCCCGCTCACGGGTAGCCCGCGTGATCGCCACCAGATACTGCCGCACCGGTGGACTGATCGCAACCCCACGTGCCGCTTCCTGCAACCCTCTGACTTGCTCTGCACTCACAACCGGCGCCAATGACAGATTGCGCGTCGGTATCAGCGATCGCTGCACAATCTCTTCTTCTTCAACGGCACTCGGATACCCCATGGCAACTTTGATCAAGAAACGATCAAGCTGCGCTTCCGGCAACGGGAACGTACCCTCTAGCTCTATCGGGTTCTGGGTCGCAATCACCAGGAAGGGACGTGGCAACGGGCGCGTCTCACCATCAATCGACACCGTCCGCTCCTGCATCGCTTCGAGCAGCGCACTCTGGGTGCGCGGCGTGGCCCGGTTAATCTCATCGGTCAACACAATCTGGGCAAAGATCGGGCCGGGACGAAACTGAAACTCGCCGATCTTTTGGTTGAAGAACGACAGCCCGGTTACATCAGACGGCAATAAATCTGGTGTAAACTGAATACGCTGAAACGTACATCCCAACGTGCCGGCCAGTGTGCGCGCCAGCGTCGTTTTGCCGGTACCCGGAACATCCTCAAGGAGTACGTGACCTTCGCATAGCAAAGCGGACAGTAACAAATCAATAATTGCTTCCTTACCAACAATAATGCGGCTTATTTGCTCACGAATCGCGGTCGAAACCCGATAAATCTCGGCAATGGCTGTTTCAGAAACTGTTGACACAACGAATAACCCATTCCAAACCGAATACTAGGCTTGCCCGCCAGGGGCAAGGATTGAGTATCGGCATTATACACGCTCTTGCGCAATGTGTGCCACAATGGTGACAATTCCGTATGTTACCTTCCCAACGGCATAGTCACATAGTACCCATCTTTTCCCCCCAAACCGGTCGCAAATACCGGATTACCGGTTGTTACCAGCGCTCGTGAGCTGGCATCATTATTCGTGAAATTCACCGCTACCGCAATCCGATCTGCGGTCACCGCTACCGCAATTGCTGGCGAACTACCGGCAGTCTTCCCCGGCGCTGCCAACGTCGTCCATATGTAACGTTGCGTAAACGCAGGATGAACAATTAGCACAAATGGCTCGCCGATCTCATAATTGCCCAGCACCTGCCCGAACAGCTGCATAGTCCTTCGCCCCTGCAAACAGCACGCTGTACTACCGACCACTACCAGCGTACCATCGGCTGCCGCTGCCAACCCCTTGATCGAGATCGAGTTGCCCTTCCCGTCATCGAGCCGGGTCAACAACCACTGCCCATGCAGGAGGGTGCCACTGACCGGATCAAAGCGACCATACCACGCCAATGACTTTGCACCACTTATTCTATATGGATCGTTGTAAGCATCGTATTTGATCAACTCGCTTTTGCTAAGGACACGATTGATGTCGGCGGGATCACGACCAAAGATCGAATTCCCGCCATCGGTAAAGCCGGCAAAATAGAGCATCCCGTCGTCACCTATCGCCAGCTGCCGCCCTTCACTGTCGGCAGCAAGGTTGGCGCCCTTCACAACACTGGCACTGAACCCATAGCGTTGCCATGCCAAGGAACCATCATCGAGGCGATATGCACGGAGAAATGCCACCTTTAGATCGGAAGCAGCCTGGGTATAACCGGTCGCAAAGACGAGACCGCTTGCGCTGTCAATTGCAATATCGCGAACCTTGGTGCCGCCCACGTTGATCGACAACGGCACACTACCGTCTACCGGATATACAAGCAGCGTCATGCTCTGGAGAAGAGCCGCCACCCGGCCATCAGACATTGCACAACGCATCACCTCCCCCGGTGTTGCTGTCCAACGCACCGTGGTCAAATCAGGCTCAAGCACGACCACACCATCAGGGCCACAAACCACCGTACCACCGCTCCTGTCGAACGCCGCATGGTTCAGCCTAGTAGCCACACGGATAACGCGATCGATGCTGCGGCCATCAACCCCGATGCGGATCAATGCCCCTGCCCCGCCACCGGGTAATACCGTTTCCGGTATACCGGTTACTGCCGACATAGTACCGGCTAGCACCAACTCACCGGTAGAAGTTATCCTGACAGCAACCAGGTTGTCGTCGTTGGCGCCGCCCAAATAGCCGGCGACGGTCGGCGGTGGCGCTTGTACGAGGGGAAGAAAGACCGTGATGGCACTGGATTGCGCCTGGGCCAGCGACGCTAGGCTTATGCTCGCTAACAAGAGGATACCGATAGTTCGTAGATGCATGTGGGTTATTCTTTCTAGACGTGAAATAAAGATGGCTTGATTCCAACCTCAGCAATGGCATCGCGACATACCGCCTCTACCATCCACACCACTAACCGGAACGAGCGCCTTGGCTTCGGGCATCTTGTGCTCTTTCCCCGAAGCATAAGACGGCATACTTGCAGTGTATCAACTCAGTTTGGCAAAACCAACATGACTTTGGTATGATATTAGTATCGATAATCTAGGCTGTGATTATCGTCATCTCCACCGATAAAAGAAGGAAGACAAAGGAGGTCTGGAATGACACAGCAAACTGAATTCGCAACGCGCATTGATATACCCATCGAGCACCGTCGCTCGCTGATTACTATGCTCAACCAACAACTGGTCGACACCTTCGACCTGATGAGTCAGGCCAAACAAGCACACTGGAATGTCAAAGGGCCGCAATTTCTGGAACTGCACGAACTGTTTGACGAACTCGCCACTCGCCTGAACGGCTTCGTCGATCTGCTCGCCGAGCGAATTACTGCACTGGGCGGGATGCCACTCGGTACTGCTCGCATGGCCGCCGCTGCATCGCGGATACCTGAATACCCAACCGATATTACTGATGGCCTAAGCCATGTGGCTGCGCTCGCCGACAGGTTTGCCGCATATGCCCAAACCACTCGTCAGGGGATCGATTTTGCGACTGAGCTGAGCGATCAGGCAACAGCTGATTTGATGACCGAAATTGCCCGTGCTATCGATAAAGACCTCTGGTTCCTTGAGGCACATCTGCAAGGATAACAACGTACATTCACGATCTATCAGTGCCATGGCGCTGTTATGCGTCGTGGCCATGATCTGCTCTGCCTGTGCCGCTGCGCCGCCTACACCAACCGCCACCGCCGCAGTATCTCCTGTCGTAGTACGTTCCACGCTAACACCATTTCCAACCAACACCGCGATTCCAACGGCGACACCGGCACCGACAGCAACACCCGCTCCCCGTCAGCTCACTATCTGGGTGGCAGAACCGGTCGAAGCACAGGCAGTGGTCACGGATGCATTGCAGCAGGCAGCACACACTGCCGGCATCGATGTACTGATCATTCCGCGCGATCCAGACGGTCTCTTGTTGAGTCTGGCTACCGACCGTTTGCTTGGCTTACCGCCACCTGATCTGATCTGGGCCAATCAAGAGGGGATGGTTGGACTGTTGGCCGATCGGTCGCTAGCACCATTAGATATCGACCTACCCGCCGATCTCTTACCCGGCCTGCGCAGCCTTGCCGGCGAGTCCACAACGGTATGGGGGGCACCAATCACGGCGCAAGATATGCTCCTCTTGCTGTATCAGCCCGACCGCGCATTGCCGACGACAACCGCCGATCTCGTCACGTCAGCCCAGGCCGCACGTACACCAGAGCGGGCCGGTTTTGTGCAGGGTTGGGGCGCCGCCCGCTGGATGGCGCCGTGGTTCTACGCTGCCGGCGGTTCCTTCACTACTCCCGATGGCACTGAACCGACGCTTGATACACCGGCAATGACGGCCACTCTGACCCTACTGCGCGAGCTGTACCGGGCAGCGCCCCGTAATGGTGATAGCTACGCTCGTGGTCAACGCCTGCTAGCGCAAGGGATGGCGGCTTACGCGATTGATGGTGACTGGGCATGGCAGACCTATCAGACGATCAGTGACACCTTTCAGATTGGAGTTGCCCCATTGCCGGCCTTTGCCGGCGCTCCGGCCCAACCTTTAATCGGTGGCAGTCTTCTGCTGCGCCATCGCGCTGGTCAGGCCACAACCACCGATATGACTGCCTTGCTCAAGACCCTCTATCAACCGGAGGTTCAACTACGCCTGAGTGCAGCGCTGGGAAGATTACCTGCCCTGAGCAGCCTGCTTACCGATACCAGCATTCAATCCGATCCACGACGTGCAGCGGCGGCAGTTCACGCTGCAATTGCTCCCGGCCTACCACCCACACCAGCAGCACGTTGTGCTATCTTTGGTGTTGAGTCCTACCTGTACAGTGTCACTATTGGCGACATAGCCCTCAACGAAGCACCCGCCCTGATGCAACGCGAGGCGTTGGTCTGTTTACAGCGATTAGTGCAACCATAGCCGGGCCATGAGCGTCATACTGACAGACATGGCGGACTCTTGCCGAGTGCAGAACGACGCGAATCAAACCGGGCGCATGGGCCTTTAGCCCACCTGAGTTGACCGAATCGTGATCCTGCACTTCACAGTAAGCATAGAAAGGGAAGGCTATGCATTGCCCCCGCTGCAACACAGTATTACCCGATGATGCTCGCTTCTGCATCGAATGTGGCACTGCGGTGCGTGTAGCAACCGGCGAAACCGTCCAGCTACCACCGACGCTTAATGCGGTCATTACCTGCCCGGTATGCAACACAGCTAATCCACTTTATGCGCACTTTTGTGTGTATTGCGGCGAAGCTATTCAGCATAGTGCCGGACAACCGGCCAGCAGCGTACCGCGTACCGTCGTCCCACCCCAACCACAACCGGCACGTCATGACGAGTTTGATATGGGGATTACTCTGCTGCTCATCGGTGCTGCACTCCTGATCCCGATCATCTTCTAGCTACCACCGATGATCTGGCCAAACATTCTTATGGTACTCGGCATCGCCCAGATATTCATTCACCTGCGGCGGGGAACGCTTGCATCGGGCATTCGTAACGCCATCTGGCTGTTCGGGCTTGGAGTTCTGTTTCTCGTGCCACGACTGCTGTTACCCGGTTTATTCTTGCTCGTTGGCCTCACCTTTCTCCTGGAAAGCTGGCGCTGGACAGGCAGGACTCCCTCGTGACAGGAGAATGCGCTATATACCGGCACATAATAGCAGAAGTCATTGCGTGCTCGATGGTAGACAGACTGCCCATCCACCCACCTGGCCGCTCCCATTACTTGACAGTGGAAAGGTGTGGCGGTGTAGGGCGGGTTCTAAACCTGCCCTCCAACCGGATTCACCGGACGGTCTGCGGCATGCACAGAGCCGAGGGGAGAAGCATGCCATTAAGATGTGATATTATTCTGCGCTGAGATTTGATCTGATGTTATCGTTCAATAAAATGTTCAGGCTGCACCGTGCCATCAGACGTCGCCCTGCTCTGAACAGAATCAGGAGAGCGACCATAGTGGCCGCTCTTCATCGTACCATGCATGGTGCCGGAGACGGGACTCGAACCCGTAAGGGGTTTCCCCCAGCGGTTTTTAAGACCGCAGCGTTTGCCTTTTCGCCACTCCGGCTTAGTGTGCAGTAAGTTTCCAATTTTCCATTATACCACTAGTTACGGCAACGGTTGTAACAGCTCTCCGGCACACCATCCTTCTATACCGGCACTCCGAACCTGCCACCACGTTAGACCATCGCGCTCAACTGGACCGGCAATAATCTCCACCTCGGTTCCGGGACCGAGCGCAACTCGAATCGCCGCATTGATACCCGGCTCAACCCGGACATTGAGAGCAGGTATTGCACTACTGACAACAGCTCTCCCACCAACAACCAGACCGGTCGGGATCGCCGTTGGTGATGACTCACTAAGAGGCGTCACAACCGGTGACGACGTTTGTCCGGCAATCGGTGTTTCGCCGGTTGCCGATCCCGGAGCCTGACCGGTTGGCACCGGTGACAACCCGCCAACAGTGACCGTCGGCAATACCGATGGCGTTGGATTTTGCAGGAAGAGGGCAACCGCCATACCGATCACAAAAATGCTCACAATAATCAATGTCGGAGCAATCCAGCCCGGTACAATCGGTGCCGACGCACCGCGTGTATCTGCCAGTTCTCGATCACCAAGAGCACGGATACGCCGTGCATCATCGTATTGCGTATGACGATCACGGAGGCGTACCCGCACCGGCTCATCGTCAGGCAGTGTTGTCCGCGCCTGCAACGGTCGCGTTGGGCGAGGGCGATCCGGTTCGGCCGGCGGCACAACCTGTACCCCATAGCGGGGCAACAGCATAACCGCCAGCCGCTGATAGGCCGCCAGCGTCTCACCGGTCACCGCCAGATGCTCACCACGGGCGATCCGACCACGCAGCCGATGCAGACGCTGGACAGCATCAACCTCCTCTGCACTGAGTGGAGCCTGATCAAGCGTCCGCATCGCCGTCAGCACACCGGCAAAAGGGCCGAGCGCTGCCGATGATCCGATGCGCAACAGGTGAGCACGCAACGTATCCTCAATCGCACCGTGTAGGCTGAGCAGAGCCAGTTCCGGCACTTCACGACGCGCTCGCGCCAGGGTGTATTTTTCCCGCGCCGACTCCATCAGCGCCAGAGGACTGACTGTAGCAGACTCATCACCGGCCAGCGTCATTGCAATTCTGCCTCTAACAACTCACGTACCCGCTGGGCGTTCGCTTGCCCCTTAGTTGCCCGCATGACCATACCCACCAGAAACTGGATGGCTGTTGTCTTACCCTTGCGATACTCAGCAATTGCCTTTGCTGCTTTTTCATCGACCAGCACTGCGCGTACTGCTTCCAGCAAGGCGCCATCGTCGCTAATCTGCGTCAGGCCACGCTCGGCCACGAGTGCTGCCGGATCGGCCGCGGTCGCAAATACCTCCTCGAAGAGCTGCCGGGCGACGACACGGGTAATCGTGCCCTTTTGGACCAGATCAATGAGCGTCGCCAACCGCTGCACCGGCATCCGTTCGATCAATACTGTTGCCGGCTCGCCCCGATCTTTCAGTAAACGGAACCCTTCGTTCAACACCCAGTTCGCAACCTCTTTTGCGCCATCAGGCCGGTTAACCGTTGCGACTGCCGCTTCGTAATAATCAGCAATTGCCCGTTCCTGCGTCAGCAAATCGGCATCCTGCCACGAAAGGCCGTGGGTTGCCATCAATCGCGCCCGACGGGCATCGGGCAATTCAGGCAATTCCGCCTGGCGGGCAGCGATCCATTCTGGGGAAAGCACCAGTGGCGGAATATCAGGTTCGGGGAAATACCGGTAGTCATGTGCGTACTCTTTCGAGCGCTGTCCTTCAGTACGGCCAAGATCCTCTCGCCAGCCGCGTGTCTCTTGCTCGACAGTACCGCCAGCTTCTAAAATGCGGATCTGGCGCTCGATCTCATACGTCAATGCTCGTTCCACAAACCGGAACGAATTGATATTCTTGATCTCAACCTTCGCCCCAAAGCGTTCAGAGCCTGCCGGGCGAACACTCACGTTCGCATCACAGCGCAATGCACCTTCTTCGAGATTACCGCTATTGGCACCGATCCAGACCAAAATTTGCCGAATCTTCTCGAACGTCAGGCGTGCCTCTTCAGGCGTACGAATATCAGGTCGCGTGACAATCTCCATCAGCGGCATTCCGCTACGGTTGTAGTCGATAAGTGATGCACCGTCAGGACTGTGAATCAGGCGACCGGTATCCTCTTCGATATGCAGCCGCTCGATACCGATGCGGCGCACTTCGCCGGCAGCATTCCGTATCTCGATAGCACCATCGCTACAGAGTGGTTCATCGTATTGGGTTATTTGAAAGCCCTTCGGCAGATCGGGGTAAGGGTACGACTTGCGGGCAAAGATAGAGCGCTCGTTCACCCGACAGCCGAGTGCCAGCCCACAGAGCGCGGCAAGCTCTACCGCACGGGCATTCAGTACCGGTAGGGCACCGGGCAGACCAAGACTCACCACCGATACACGTGTGTTCGGCGGCGCACCGGCATAATCGGTACTGCATCCATCGAACATCTTCGAGGCAGTTAACACGTGAGCATGAATCTCAAGACCAATAGTGGCGATATACTCTGGCATAGGCTTCCTCGTGTAATGGTACATCGCCTCTATTGTACCCGGTTTTTCGGCTTATGGCGCGACTGCGTGGTATATACGGGTACATGATTGGAGTGCGGAAGCCGTGCTTCCGCATCGACCGTGATCAACGCTATGCGCGTGTCGTACCGAAGCATCCTGCCTGTCATAGAGAAGTCTTCCTACCTGCCCCCGCCAGCTTGCAGGACGACCAGAACATTCGAGCGTATAGCAGGGACAGGGCCTGGGGACGACCAGAACGTTCTCTTCCCCGCTCCTTCTCCTGTAGTGTGGAAGCGGGGAGCATTGAGCGCTGCGCCGGAGTTTCCTGGTTGCGGTAGACGTTGGGTTAGCTCAACTCAAGTTTCCACCTATGCTGTGAGCAGACCACAGCGGCTAACTGCCAGGTCGAACAGCACGACCTTGCACGCAACACCATGTAGTGTAAACGTATGCACGATGTGAGGAGCAGCCAGTTCCTATAGACGTAATACGTCACACCTCACGGTAGCAAGCTGGGTTACACCCATGCTCTGTGTCCTCCGTGTCCCTGTGGTGATAAAGGTAGCAACTTGAGTTAGTATACGTAACGACCGTGCAATGACCGGTATTTATCTAACGACTGGTTGATTGACTCGTTCATCACACGTCTGGTGTTGAAGTAGCACAAACATCATTGGGCGCGGAATGGCATAATGGAGCAGATGATACTGCTCAAAATAACGATAGCACGTTCTCCAAAACTATCAGCATGCCGGCTCGTTCCCCATTTACACAACGTTGGGCCGATGCGGCAGTCAACACTTCCGAACTCACAACAATGCAGGACACACATTACTGACGTATATTGAGCATAGATCCGGCTACGCAATTGACGTAGGCGTCGGCAATAGCTTCTATTCGCTCTCTGGATCAACACCCAATGCACGCAAGCGTACAGCCAACCGCTCGGCCCGCTGCCGCTCTTGCTCGGCCCGCTGTCGCTCCTGTTCAGCCTGCGCCTGCAATTCCACAAAACTTAGAAACGGACGCCCATCCGGCCAGTACAACTGCATGCCACGATCTGTTCGCTTGAAGGTGACTCCCAGGCGTGGACTGAACCAGCCATCAAGCTCCTGGATCACCCGCAACCGACCGTCAATCCGTTGCCAGCCGCCCATATCGCCCTGTTCCGGATCATACAGATAGTACTCTTCCACCCCATAGATGTCGTAAAACTCCAGCTTCGCTGCCAGTTCGGTCAGCGTATTCCCCGGCGACAAGACCTCGAACACAACCTGGGGCGCAATCCCGTTCTCTTCCCATTGGCGATACGACCCACGATCTCCTTTGGGACGGCCAAACACCACCATGACATCAGGCGCTCGCCGAATATCAGGGCGACCTTCAACCGGGTACCAGAGCAGATCACCCGCTACAAACACATCGTCCCGCTCACGGAAGATGGCATCGATATTCCCCTGAATGGTGACGATTGCCCGGAATTGTTTCGTA
>NZ_DAOUBI010000074.1:0-10443 GCF_034432675.1 Chloroflexus sp.
TCGGCTGCGCAGCCAATGCCGCGACCAGACGCATCAGACGCCGGTTCAGGCGGGCATCACCGAGTCGGGCGTAGCGCAATTCGTGTTCAGCCCATGATTGCATCGTCGCGTCACCCTGTCTCCTTGCTGATGACCCCGCATACGACGACCAAAATCTGCACGTGAATCCGAGATGTGGGCAATGCATAGCCAACGGGGGGAGGTTGGGAGGGGGGCAAGGTGACCGGAAGTCATCTGGAGTACGCCACTCCCTACTCCCCATTTCCCCATTCCCCATTCACATGCGTCGGCGTGATTCATCTGCTTTCAGCGCACCTCAAACACCTCTTTGTCAACCAGCTCGACCTCAACCGGGTATTGACCGGTGAAGCAGCCAGTACAAAAAGTAGAAGGATCGCGTCCGGTTGAGCGAATCAATCCTTCGAGGCTCAGGTAGGCCAGGCTGTCGGCACCGAGATGCTGGCGAATGCCTTCGATGGTCAGGCGATGGGCAATCAGCTCAGGATAGGTTGCCATATCGACACCGAGGAAGCAGGGGTGGCGAATGGGTGGTGACGAAACGCGCACGTGAACCTCACGCGCACCGGCTTCACGCAACAGACGCACGATTGGCCCGCTGGTGTTGCCCCGCACGATGCTATCATCAACCAAGACTACCCGTTTTCCGGCCAGATTATCGGTCAGGGCGTTGAATTTGAGCGCAATACCAAGTTGACGTAATCGATCATCAGGCTGAATGAACGTTCGTCCGATGTAGCGGTTCTTAATCAACCCTTCCGAGTAGGGGATACCCGACTCTTGTGCATAGCCGATTGCTGCCGGCGTTGCACTATCGGGAACCGCGATCACAATATCGGCATCGCACGGCGCTTCACGGGCCAGTTCCCGCCCCTGCGCGACCCGAATGGCGTGGAGCACCGTTCCATGCAGCATACTGTCGGGACGTGCGAAATAGATGTACTCGAACAGACAGGCAGCCATGCGCAGCGACGGTTGGTGCGAGATGGTCTGGGGGCCGTCAAGCGTAATTTTGACAATTTCACCCGGCTCGATCTCGCGCACGAACTCAGCGCCAATCGTCCCCAACGCACAGCTTTCCGAAGCCACCACCCAGCCATTGTCACTGAGCTGACCCAGGCAGAGCGGGTGTAATCCCCACGGATCGCGCACTGCGTAGAGCGCATCGCGGGTCAGGACGGTGAGACAGTACGCACCCTGTGCCCGAACCATAAAGACCTTGAGCTTCTCTTCCCAGGTACGCCCTTCACCGCCGGCCAGCATCTGCGTGATGACTTCGCTATCGCTGCTGCTGGTCAGACCGACGCCACGCTGCAACAACTCACGTCGAAGTGCGGCAGCATTGGTCAGGTTACCGTTGTGACCAACCGCCAGTGGCCCTAATGCACTCTCAACAACGAACGGCTGGGCGTTTTCCAGCTTCGATGAACCGGTGGTTGAATAGCGCGTATGCCCAATCGCCATATAACCGCTGAGTGGACGCAACTTCTCTTCATCGAACACTTGCGCCACTAAACCCATGTTTTTGTAGTAACGAATGCTCCGCCCATTGCTCACCGCAATACCGGCACTCTCTTGACCACGATGCTGAAGCGCGTAGAGACCGAAAAAGGTGAGGCGCGCAACGTCAGCATCGGCAGCGACAATGCCGAAAACACCACACTCATGACCCGGCTTGTCATCTGATACAGTGGAAAGCATACATTGAGCGGCAATGGTATCATTACGATCAGGTACGCCGGGCAGCGATTGATCGTTCATGAGAAGTTATCCTCCTGCGCGCAGATTTGGGGACAGTTCGCATCATTGCTTATTCAAGTATATCACGGATTATGAAACCTTCAGACAACCTAACGACAGAGCAATATCAGCCATCCTGGGCTACCGGATGCCTTCTGATTGCGGTAGTTACCCTTGGGCTGGGCATCAATGGATTTTTGCGCCTGGTCGAAATCGGCGTGGGGCTATTTGGCGCTGATAGCGGTGGTCGCATCATTATCGTCTGGATCAGTCTGGCTATCGGCGCAGCAATGGCTGGCATCTGGTTCGGCTTAACCAGCGGTACCTTGCGGGATACGGCCTTGCGCTGGTTGACCGGATTGCCACTCCCGGCAATCCTGGTCTTAACCAGCCTTTTGCCCTCTGCCGAGAGTCAGTTGCAGATGGTAATCCAGGCGATGATCTGCTTCTGCTATGCCCTCATCATCATCCGGCTTACCCGTTGCTCCCCCTGGCAATGGCGCTGGTTACCTGCTGTCTTCAGCAGCGGTCTGCTGATGAGCCTGCCCTGGCTCGCTATTGGCACACCCGGTTCGTGGCTGGATACCGGTCTGGCGCTGTTGACCGGTGGGCTGGTTGGCTGGGTTGGCGGATGCCTGCTTGCATGGCGACCACCGCAGAGCTGGCAACAACCATTTGTTTCAGCCACTATCCGGCTGATTGAGGGTGTCGGCTTGAGTGTGCTGCTCCTGATCCTCAGCCGTGCGCTGGGGGTAAACAGTACCGCACTCCTATTCCTGTTTAGCGCACCGATTGGCGGTTGGCTGCTCCTGACCCTTGGCCGGTACACAGCGGTTGCTACGGTCGTCCCGATGACCATCCTCTTCGGGATGTTCTTCTTTGGCGTGCCGCTGGCCCTCACCGACTCCGACACCCTGATCACCCTCTTGCTCTTCAGCAGCTTTCCCGAAGGCTTTCATCTCGCAGTACTGGCAGCTATCGGCCAGGCATTCCTGGCCCTGATCGCAATTTTCCTGGTGCAGTTCGTTCGCAATCCTCGCCTCCACGCGGTTGGAGCTGGCGTGATTGCGGTTTTCGGGCTAGCACTGATCATCGGTGGTGGTCGGGCAACACCACAGGGTGACCGCTGGTTTGTGGTGTTGCGCGATCAGGCGGTGCTGAGCGATCTGGCAACTATCCCCGATTACGATCAACGACGAATGGCCGTCTATCAACGACTGACGAACCATGCTTTGACCACCCAGGCCGATCTGCGGGCGACGCTCGACCGGATAGGAGCACGCTATACGCCCTACTATCTCGTCAATGCGCTCGAAGTCGAGGCCGATCTTCCCGTGCGGCTCTGGCTGCAACAATTGCCGGAGGTAGCCGAGGTGATGCCGGTACCGCATCTGCGGCCATTGCCGGTCGGATTGTCAACGTCTGTTGGGAATGAACTGCCACCAGATGAAACGCCGTGGAATCTGATCGCTATCGGCGCACCGGAGGTCTGGGCACGTGGCATTCGCGGCGCGGGCATCATAATCGGTCAGGCCGATTCGGGAGTTGATGGCGCACACCCCGAATTACGTGATTCGTATGCTGGTCAGACACCTAATGGTGTCGATCACGCCTACCACTGGCTTGATCCCTGGACCAATGCGCCAGCGCCTTACGATGCCAGTGGTCACGGCACCCATACGCTGGCAACGATCCTCGGTAACCGGGTTGGTGTCGCACCCGAAGCAACCTGGATCGGGTGCGTGAATCTGGCACGCAACCTCGGTAATGCCCCGCGTTATCTTGACTGCATGCAATTCCTCTTTGCTCCGTACCCACCCGCCGGCGATCCCTTCCGCGACGGTGACCCGACCCGAGGGGCGCACATCTTGAACAATTCGTGGGGCTGCCCGGCAGACTTTGAAGGGTGTACGCCGAATTCCTTACAACCGGCAGTACAGGCGTTGCGAGCGGCTGGTGTCTTTGTGGTTGCCAGCGCCGGCAATGACGGCCCGACGTGTAGCTCGCTGAATGCACCACTCGCTATCTACGATGACGTGATGACGGTCGGTGCAGTGAATAGCGCAGGCCAGCTTGCACCGTTCAGCAGCGTCGGGCCGGTCACCAGTGATGGCAGTTTACGCCCCAAACCCGATCTGGTCGCGCCGGGAACCAACATCCTCTCGGCCTTTCCCAATCAGAGCTATGCCTATGCCGATGGCACATCGATGGCAGGGCCGCACGTTGCCGGCGCTGTAGCCCTGATCTGGTCGGCCAATCCTGCCCTGATCGGCGATATTGAGACAACGGAACAAATCCTGCGCGAGACGGCCAAACCTTACCCCTACAGTGATGGTGATCGGTGTGGGGTTGGCAACGGTGTTGGTGCCGGTCTACTCGATGTTGCTGCAGCCGTACAGCGAGCACTGACCCGGTGACGAAAGCCGTAGATGTGGTACCCGGAAAGACGCACCGCCGGGTATGGTCACTGATGGCAAATCCCGGCGTGCGGTTACCCATCCCGCCAACGAACGCCACTACCACGCACGGTTGCTGGTATGAAGGGAGAGCGAAGCTGGCGTTCACGGCAGCCATCCTGAGGCACAGCAGGGGTTACTGTATGCCCATTGCAAACCAATCATGAGCATCATCCAACCGGGCACAATACTAAAGGCGAAACGTATCGCCATTCCTGCCATTGTGCGGTAGAATGCACCCGGTAACAATGATACGGCGACGAGGTGGCGTGTGAACGAAGGGCGCAAATGGTGGGCATTAGCGGCGGTCGGCACCGGTGTGCTGATTTCGACCATTGATGGCTCGATTGTCAATATTGCTCTGAACACCCTGGTACAGGCGTTTGCCAGCAATCTGAACGTTGTCGAATGGGTGGTCTTGGGCTACTTACTGACCCTGGTCTGCACACTCTTGATCATGGGGCGTTTAGGCGATATGTATGGCAAACGCCGGATCTATCTGATCGGCTTTGCCCTCTTTACCATCGCTTCGTTGCTCTGCGCCACCGCGCCGTCGATTGCAGCCTTGATCGGCTTCCGGGTGCTACAGGGAATTGGGGCTGCAATGATTCAAGCCGTCGGCCCGGCATTGCTAGTAACTGCCTTCCCCGCCCGTGAACGTGGGATGGCGCTGGGAGCGATTGGCTCCTTCGTCGCCGCCGGTATTCTGATCGGGCCAGCCCTGGGTGGCGTGCTGTTGCAGTACATCGGTTGGGAAGCGATCTTCTTCGTCAACTTGCCGATTGGTGTGCTGGGCTGGTGGCTTACCATCCGCTCAATCTCACCCGATCACACAACACGCCCCGGCCAGCGATTTGATCTGATCGGGGCGGTATTAATGGCTGTCACCCTGTTTTGTCTCCTGCTGGGACTAACCGAAGGGCCATTGTGGGGATGGAGTGATAGTCGCGTGATCGGCCTCTTTGCAACCTCGCTGATCGGTGGAATACTGTTTGTCTGGTGGGAATGGCGTCATCCGCAGCCAATGCTGCAACTACGCATGTTCCGCCGACTGGCCTTCTCGCTCAATCTACTGGCCGCGCTGATCCTCTTTCTCGGTATTTCCTTTAACCTGTTGCTGACGCCACTCTTCTTCCAACTGGTATACCAGTTCGATCTTCAACGCACCGGTTTGATGCTCATGGCGCTCCCCATTGCCCTCTCGCTCACCTCGCCGATCAGTGGCCGGCTCTCAGACCGGTTTGGGCCGCGGGTGTTAACCATCGTCGGCTTGCTGGTGACCGGATGTGCCTTACTGGGCCTGAGTACGACCACACCGGTCACACCACCGCTGCAAATGTTGAGTTTTCTGATATTGCTGGGATTGGGAGTAGGTTTGTTTCAAAGTCCGAATAACAGTACAGTGTTAGGCAACGCCCCGCCAGAGGCATTGGGGGTGGCGAGTGGTTTACTGGCGGTTGTCCGCACCATTGGACAGACCGGCGGAATTGCCCTGGCCGGTGCGATATGGGCATCGCAGATATTTGCGTTAAACGGTGGCCCGGTGACCCCCATCACCGCTGCACCGCAACCGATTCTGGCCGGCGGCTATGATGTAGCAATGCGCGTTGCCGCATTGCTGGCTGCAATCGCGATTGTTCCATCGTTGATCGGCGGCTATGCCCTTCAACGTCAAATAGCACTGGCCAGACCGCCGGTTGCCGATTAATATTCGTTGATGCAACTTTCACATCTCACCCTCTTACTATGAAACCGGATGCCGGATGCACGAGCAGAGCGAATCTGGGATAAGGTGAGGGTGCGTAAAAAGGGAGATCACTATGCATAATCGTGTGTGGTGTACAGTACGCCCGCTGACCGCAATAATTGGTATTGTGCTGTTCTGGTTTGTGATCAGTGGGTTGAGTAGCTGTACAGCAGCACCCATCCTGGGGGAAGTCACCGCAACTGCCGAACAGTACAATCCGGGTCGCGATACCCCCTTAGCGATTAGCTATGAGATTGGGCGATCCGCCCTGGTTGATATCTACATCGTTGATGCTGATGGACAACGGTATGATCTGCGCCGGGCACAGCCACGAGCAGCCGCAAACGATCCATACATCCTGCGCTTTGATGGCAGTGTTCCAACCGACGATCCGCAGGTACTACGCCAACTACTACCACCTGGACAATACACGCTGGTTGTAGCTGCCCGTGCGGCTGATGGCAATGACAGCGATGAACGCCGTCTGCCATTGAGCATCGAAGGCGATGTGATTGCCCCACCCGAAATCGAAAATCTGATGGTCTGGCCGCCGGTTATTTCACCCAATGCTGATGCCATAGATGATGTCGCCGAATTTACCTATCGGCTACCGGTCAGCGCTACCGTCAATATTGAGGTACAGGCACCGAACGGCGAGATCATTCCGGTCGTCACCCGTGAAGAAGAGGGTCCATACGAACAGCGTCATATCTGGAATGGCAAACGTCCCAACGGTTCGCTCCTCGAAGCCGGAGTCTACACGTACACGGTACGGGCAGAGGATGGGTTCGGCAATGTGGTCCAGCGCCAGGGGCAAATCACTCTTGCCGACGTTGGTCAACCCGAAGCACGGATTGTCTACTCGATGATTGCCCCCCAGCGTGTCATGCTTGGCGAGGTCATTACGGTCACTATCCGGATACGAAACACCGGCACCGTTCCCATCCGCACTTACGGACCACCGAGCGGCTATGAATACACAACCGATGAAGTCTTTTCTTCGGTTGAAGACGGTATCTACGCTGCGCAAGCCGGTGGCTTCTGGCGAGTGGGCATGGATTGGGACGCCAACAGTGGTGGTGGTCCTAAGCGCTACCCATACCGGTGGGCTATTTCACCCCGTCCGCCCGAAAAGTGGGCCCAACCGTTTGTCGAAGACTTTCTGTACCCAGGCGAAGAGGCCGAGATTATTGGCCGGGTGCGTATCTTGCAACGTGAAACACGGATGGGATTCTACGTTGGTCTGATTCAAGATGGTGTTGGGTTTTTCCAGGATCGTACCGGACGAACCATTATTGATGTTGGTTTCTAGGACGCAAAAAACCTGCCCCCTTCGATAAGGAGGGGGCAGGTCACAAACCATTTGACCGGTTTAGCGGTCAGCCACTTTAAAGGTTGCACTACCGATTGAGAGTAAATCGCCATTCTGCAAACGTTGACGCGAGCTAATCCGGTGACCGTTGAGCGCAACCAGGGCACTGCCGTCGAGTGGTGCAACAAACCAGCGCTCTAACGCCTGCACAATCTCGGCATGGCGTTCGAGGACTTGCCGGTCATACAGCACAATGTCGCATTGACGGGCACTCCCGATCACCATACTGCGTCGGTTGACCACGATCTGTTGCCCGGTTCGCGAACCGGACACACCGATGAGGGTTAATTCCCGACTCATACCTGCCTCCAATGAACATAACTATTGCGAAACAACTATATGACATTATGATTCTCATCAAAAACTCATTTTGTCAAGAGTGACCTTTGTACCATGTACGCTCGTAGTCTTGTGAGCGATAATAGAAGTTGTTATTGCCGGGTTCAGATGAGGTAATGTCGTTCCAAACAATGTACATCTCAATCCGGTTAAGGAGAACAATATGGCGGTTCCAGCAGTACAACGGGTGCGAATCTACTTGAACGGCGAGGATCGGAGCGGAGATCGACCCCTTTACCAGGTAGTGTTAGCCGAATTGCGCCAGAGTGGGGCAACCGGTGCGACGGTAATTGCAGCCCTGACCGGCTTTGGGCCACGACGGCAGGTACCACCCCTTGCCGACCGCCAGCCGGTAGTGATTGAGTGGGTTGATCATGCTGCTCGTATTAAACGCCTGCTCCCGCTGATTGGTGAACTTGCGCCCTCGGCGCTCATCACCACTGAACCGGTCGAGGTTGTTCAGGGTGCTTTACGTCCGGGCGGGCCATTCGGGGCTGAACAGATGGTATCCGATCTGATGCAGGCGCCCTCTAAAACCATTGCCCATAACGCCTCGCTGATTGAGGCACTGGAGCACTTTGTGACGGCCCGGGCAGAGGTACTGCCTGTTATTGATAACAACATAGTGATAGGTGTTGTCTCGACCCGTGAACTGGCGTGGCGGGCAGGGTTGCGCCTGGCCCCAGAATTGCTCAGAGTACTGGGACCGGCGGAAGGCACTGCGCTGGTGGCAGCATTGAAGGGGCGAAGTGTAGGCGAGATTGTCAACCGCGAGGTGTGTGGAATTGCGCCGACAACAACGATTCCCCAGGCGCTCACCATGATGATCGAATGGGGCTATACTGAAATACCGATTGTTGATGATCAGGGCCGCCTCACCGGTGTCTTTGGTCAGTGCGCAGTCTTGCAGGCCGCAGCCCGAACACTTGCCGCCGTTCAGACTTCAGAAGGTGTGCAGGTTCGCATGGTTATGCAGGCTGCCACCGCTCGGATTGCGCTCGGCCAATCACTGGCAACCGCGCTTGCACTGCTTATCACCGCACCCGGTCAACTCTTGTTCGTCGTTGATGAGGCCGGTCGTCTGGTCGGCACCTTACGACTGACCGGTGTCCTCAATCATTTACAGGGCGACGAACGGAATGTACTACTGGCAGCAATTCAACGTGCGCAACCAACGCCGACGACGGCACTGCCCGGCGCTCGCCAAACGATAGACACCCTGGTCGAGCCATCCCCATCTACCGTCGCGCTTGATGCCAGCCTCGGCAAAGCGGCACAACAGTTGCTTGACTATAACGCCGAGCGCTTACCGGTCGTTGATCACGATGGTCGACTGTCGGGTATAATCACACGTGGTGCCCTGATCAGGGCTTTATTACAACAAAGCGAATAGTAGGACTGGTAACCTATGGCTGATCGTGTCTTAATTACCGGCGGAGCCGGTTTCCTAGGCATTAACCTGACGCGCTACCTGTTGGCGCGCGGGTATCTGGTGCGCTCACTTGATATTGCCCCCTTTGATTACCCCGAACGCAACCAGATTGAAGAGCACATGGGTGACATTCGTGACCGAGCGGCCGTTGATCGGGCGATGAAGGATGTGCGCTTCGTTGTTCACACTGCAGCAGCTCTGCCACTTTACTCACCGGCTGACATTTTCTCAACCGATATTGATGGTACGCGTAACGTCCTCGAATCGGCTCGCGATCACGGGGTTGAGCGTGTTGTCCACATCTCCTCAACCGCCGTGTATGGTATTCCTGACCATCACCCACTACTTGAAACCGATCCCCTGAGTGGTGTCGGCCCCTACGGCGAAGCGAAAGTCAAAGCTGAAGAACTGTGTCTCGAATTCCGGCGTGCCGGTATGTGCGTGCCAATTCTCCGCCCCAAGTCATTCGTCGGCCCAGAGCGGCTGGGCATCTTCGCAATGCTGTATGACTGGGCAATGGATGGGCGCAACTTCCCATTACCGGGGAACGGCAAGAATCGCTACCAGCTTCTCGATGTCGAAGACCTTTGCGAGGCGATTGTTCGTTGTCTGGAACTTGACCGTGATCGGGTCAACGACACCTTCAATATCGGTGCTAAGGAGTTCGGTACGATCAAAGAAGATTTTCAAGCCGTACTCGATGCGGCCGGTCGGGGCAAGAAGATCATCACCTTCCCGGCAGCACCAATGGTGTGGGCACTGGCGATTTTAGAGAAACTGAAGCTGTCGCCGGTGTATAAATGGGCGTATGGCACAGTCACCGAAGATTCCTTCGTATCGGTGGAAAAAGCCGAGCGCGTTCTGGGCTTCACGCCGAAGTATTCCAACAAAGAGGCGCTGGTGCGCAACTTCCGGTGGTATGTCGAGCACGCTAACCAGTTTGGTCAGCAAACTGGTGTCTCGCATCGCGTGCCCTGGAGCCAGGGTATTTTACGCTTTGCGAAGCTGTTTTTCTAATTCGCCTACAGCACATAGCTGACATCCTCAACAGCCGGAAAACAATGGTCTGGTCGGGGTGACGTAAGCGTCGCCTCGACCGATAATCACCAGGACGCACAAGCGCCGGTATACCTCCTGGGAGCGCAAACATTCGTCTCACCCACTACCTTGGCACAGCATGCACTCCCTCACCTCACTCCCCAGCCCCGCTCCTGTTAGGCTATGCATTACCCACATGTCACGCTGCGTTATGACATGCTGCCCACGCTCCCCGCAGCGCGGGCTTCTAATCCACGTGTAGGCATCATCGCCACCGCCGGCAGGGGCTGGTCATTGCCGT
>NZ_DAOUBI010000075.1:0-27952 GCF_034432675.1 Chloroflexus sp.
CGCGTGCAACGTCGTTGACCCGGCTGGTCACGTGGAGGCCGGGTGTGCTCGTCACGAACATGGAATCGAGCGGCAGTGAAGAAGATACCTTCTCGTAGATATTTTTTGAAATAGGTTCTATTACGTATCGACTGGAAGCAAGGTTTACGCAGTCTCAACTACATTTACAACCCACATATGACAGCACGACCGAAAGAAAGAGCGAAGCGATGTCGTTCGCCCACTGAGCAATTGTACTCAGGAGAACAAAAAAGTTAAGGTGATGACAGGTATGCTCTGTAGGGCATCTCATACCTGTCATCACCCTCGTATCGATGTATCGCATTCCGGTCAAGCAACAGCGGTATTAGTTGATCTGCATATCAAACACTGGCAGCGTCCTACACCAGGCTGCGCAACACCCCGATCACCCGCCCCCGGATACGAACATTATCGGGCGAGGTATAGATGGGTTGCATCGTGGAGTTGGCCGGTTGCAGGCGGACGCGGCCATCTTCAAGGTAGAACTTCTTGAGCGTTACCGCATTTTCGTCAATCAACCAGGCCGCCACCATCTGCCCATTCTCGGCTGTCTCTTGCTGGCGGAGCAGGACAATGTCGCCGTCATCAATAAGCGCATCGATCATTGATTGCCCACGCACCTTCAATGCGTACACATTGTTCAATCGCTCTGGAGGTACAACATCGGCTGGAACAACCACTTGCTCTGCTCGATTGATGTCGATCTCTTCTGGATCGGGGAGCGGTGAACCGGCAGTAATCGTACCTAACAATGGCACCCGCCCAACATCATTTCTCAGGAGTGCGGGTACCATCCCCGGTAGGCTGATACCACGCGAGATTTTATCGTTACGTACAATCTTGCCGAGCTTCTCCAGAACATCTAAATTGTAGGAGACAACTGAAGTCGATGAGATGTGCAGATCGCGCTGGATGTCGCGGATTGACGGCGAAATACCACGCTCTTTGATGAAACGAACAATGTATTGATAGATTTCCGCCTGTCGATCAGACATCTCGTGCCTTCTCATGGCCGCTTTCCTTTCATTGGCCGCGACCTTGATGGGCTGCGGCGAAAAAATTAGAACTTATGTAGCAATTATAGCTAACGAACACTTGTTTTGTCAAGTACGTTTGTTCAAGTTTTCGTCTGCTACACGTGTCGCTATCAATCTGAGGAAGAGTATCCTGCCTATAGCCATTTCATCGTATCATTGGCAGGTTTGATTTCTGACAAGCGCGAGGTTGGCCTGGAGTATAATGGCAGCTATGAGAACATCAACGGTTGCAACACATGATCGATTGGTAGCGCAACGACGTACCTTACGCATTGCGTGGCTGACGCTTTTCGTCTTTTTTGGTTTGTTCCTCGCCCTGAGTTCGTGGGTGGTGTGGAATATCCGTCAGTGGTATCTGACGGTGACCGACGTACAGACCGCGATTCTGGTCGTGCGTGGTTCCGATGAAAGTATCGTCTGGCAGCCGGCCGGTCGTACCATTTTTCAGGGGGTGCGCGATCAGCAACCGCTGAGTGAGGGGGACGCGGTGCGTACCCTTCCCAATGCTGGCTACGGGCAGGTGGCCTCGTTACGTCTGTTCGAGGGTAGTCAACTTGATCTGTGGGCCGGCACCGAACTACGGCTGACAACGCTGCGCACCACCCGCTGGCATAGTGGTACGTTACAGGTTGCGCTTGAACAGACGAATGGGTACGTGCGCTACGATGTGCGCGGCGATCAACCGTTTCAAAATGTGTTCTTCACCGTTACTGTAGGCGATGCCCAGGTTAAATTATTACCCGGTGGGAGTTATAGCATTAATCTTTACCCACCCGAACGGCGGGTGATCCGGAGTGATGGTCGTCCGGCGTTGATAGCCGATGTTGCTGTGCGCAGCGGGAGTGCTATCGTTACCGGTGTGGTTGGTCAACCTGTACGCCTGGCCGCTGGACAGCGGATCGAAGTCGATCCGGCTGGCATCCCCGGTTTACCGATACCGGCACGCTGGGAGCTTATTCGCGATGGTGGTTTTTCCCGTTTTTCCGAGGTTGAGTATAACAATACCACGCGCACCGATGACCCGACACTGCCACGTTCAACCACCTGGCAGGTTTCAGGTACACCGAGTCTCCCCTTGCCTGAACGCGGTTTCTTCCGGTTGGCGCAAATCTGTCGCCCTCCTAACGATACGCTGGTTTGCCCAATCGAAGACTGGCGTACCGCAGCGTGGTTCTACCGGGTTGGTGGGCAGACCAAAGGCTTTGTCACCAGTATCCGCCAGCCGCTTGGTGTACAAGGGGCCGGGATTGATGTGTCCGAGTTTCGTTCCCTGGTCTTTTCACTGTGGGCGCGGGTGGATTATCAATCATTACCGGCAGCGGGTGATCGTGGCACTGAATGCCCGCTGATGATCCGCATTGTTGCCCGCCGCAGTAGTCCAGCCGATCCCGACGAGGAACGTGTAGTTTGTATCTACACGGCCACCAGTGATGATGCGTTGCGGGTGCGTGCCGATGGGGTTTTTTATCTGCGCATCGAACCATCAACCTGGACCCAATTCCGGGTTGATTTGCGCGATGAGAACTGGTTGCCCGATTATCGTTATCTGCGCAGTGTTGAGATTTACGCCAATGGCCATGATTATGACGCACGAGTGGCCGAGGTGTCACTGGTTGGAACGCAATAGGTTACCTTATGCTGTATCACGGGGTCGATCTGGTAGAGGTGGCACGTATCCGGCATGCAGTTGTGCGCTACGGTCAGCGGTTTGTGCAGCGCGTGTATACCGCGACCGAGCAGGTTGACTGCCTCGCCGGTTCGGCTGATGTTCGCTACGAAGCACTGGCGGCACGCTGGGCAGCAAAAGAGGCGTGTGCCAAAGCTCTGGGTATCGGGCTGCGCGGTCTTGGGGCACTGGCAGTCGCTGATCGCCCGCACGCCGGCTTTCACGAGATCGAAGTGGTACGTGACAACGATGGTCGTCCTGTCTTGCGTTTATCGGGGTTTGCCGCTGAGCAAGCCGCTGCGTTGGGAATTCGCGCTTTGGCGGTGAGTTTGTCGCATACCGATGAGCTGGCGCTGGCCAGTGTTGTGGCATGGGCGGGGTAGCTGATGTCTAAGGAGAAATTGCCATTTGTGGTAACTGCCGGTCAGATGCGGGCTGCGGAAGAGGCTGCGGTTGCGCGTGGTACGACCTGGGCGGCTTTAATGGAGCAGGCCGGTGCCGGTGTGGCCGACGCAGTTCTGCGCTACGCTGCACCGTTAGCCAATCGACAGGTATTGGTGTTGGTTGGCCCTGGCAACAATGGCGGTGATGCGTTGGTCGCTGCGCGTCATCTGGCCGATACCGGTGCGCTGGTCACGCTCTACGTGTGGCGCCGCAGTGGGGTTGATGCCAACCTGCAAGCCTGCCGTGAGCGAGCGATCCCTGAGCTATCCGCCGCAACCGATGGTGATGGTTCGCTCCTCGCGCAGGCGCTCCGTAAGGCTGTTTTGGTGCTTGATGGGTTTTTGGGAACCGGTGCCCGACCTCCGACTGCTGACCTGGTAACTATCATTCAAGCCGTGAATGCCGAACGTGCCCAGCGATCTGATCTGCGCGTGGTAGCTATCGATCTGCCCAGTGGTGTTGGTGCCGACGACGGTCAGGTGCCCACAGTAGCCATTCGCGCCGATCTGACCGTTGCGACCGGTTTGATCAAGCGTGGATTACTGCTCTGGCCCGGTCGTGGCTATGCAGGAGAGATTGTGGTCGCCCCCATCGGCCTGTCATCATTAGATGGAGTATTAACGATGAGCGAATTGTTAACTGCCAGCCAGGCACGTACATTGTTGCCACCCCGTCCGGCTGATGCTCATAAAGGTGTTTTCGGTAAAGTACTGGTGGTTGCCGGTTCGATCAATTACCCTGGTGCAGCCGTACTGGCCTGCGCCGGTGCCCAACGCTCCGGTGCCGGTCTGGTCACCCTTGCCACTGGCCGCACAGTCTTGTCGCTGGCTACGCTACCATCAGAGGTGACATTGTTACCGGTTGCCGAAGGTGACTGGGGCGCAATCGGCCCTGCCGCCGTCGATGATCTGGCCGAACATCTGCCGGGCTATCAGGCGCTGTTGCTTGGGCCGGGATTGGGTCAGGCCGAGGCAACCCGCAAACTGGTACTGCGCCTCTTTGGTCTCGATCACACGCGGATCCGGGCGCGTGTCGGCTTTGTTGCCGTCGGTGAACCACTCACCAATCAGCCCCAGCAAACGGTGGCTTTACCACCCACCGTGATCGATGCCGATGGCCTGAATATTCTTGCCACCGCCCCAGACTGGTTCGAGCGACTACCACCCGAACACTGTGTGCTTACCCCGCACCCCGGCGAAATGCGTCGTCTACTTGGCGTAAGTGAATTACCTGCTGATCGGGTTGCGACGGCGGCTGAAGCTGCGCAACGCTGGCGACAGACGGTTGTTCTGAAGGGCGCAACTACGGTCATTGCTGCCCCAGATGGCCGCACGCTGATGTATGACGGGGCGAATCCGGCCCTGGCGACAGCCGGTTCGGGTGATGTCTTGGCCGGTGTGATTGCCGGCTTCATTGCCCAGGGCTGTCTACCATTCGCTGCCGCGGCGCTGGGTGTCTACCTGCACGGTGCCGCCGGGGCCAGAGCGCGTATGGCCTTTGGAGATGCCGGCGTCGTTGCCGGTGATCTGTTGCCGCTGTTGCCATCAGTCATGCAAGAGTTGCGCACCGGCGGCTAAGCTGCCGGGCCAGGACGTAGAAAGGAATGCCTGCCATGCGTATGGTAGAAATTATTGCCGCGAAACGAGATGGCCGTGCATTGACCACCGAAGAGATTGAATGGGTCGTTGCGAACTATGCAGCCGGTGCGATTCCCGATTATCAGATGGCTGCCCTGGCGATGGCCATCGTGTTGCGCGGGATGGATGATCGCGAAACGGCTGATCTGACCATCGCCATGGCTGGCAGCGGCGATATGCTCGATCTCCACGATATTGCACCACTCACGGTTGACAAGCATTCAACCGGTGGTGTCGGTGACAAAACGACCCTGGTACTGGCACCCCTGGTCGCCGCCGTTGGCCTGCCGGTGGCAAAGATGAGTGGCAGGGGACTTGGTTTTAGCGGTGGCACGATTGATAAGCTGGAGAGCATTCGCGGCTTTCGCACCAATCTCAGTGCCGATGAGTTTCGGCGAGCAGTGCGTGAACTGGGGCTGGTGGTGGCTGCCCAAAGCGGCGATCTGGCACCGGCTGACAAAAAACTCTACGCCCTCCGCGATGTCACTGCCACCGTCGAGTCAATTCCACTGATCGCGGCCAGTGTGATGAGCAAGAAGCTGGCATCGGGTGCTGATTGTATCGTGCTCGATGTAAAATATGGACGTGGCGCTTTCATGCAGACACTCGCCGATGCCTGTCGCCTGGCCCAAACGATGGTGGCAATCGGTCGGCATGCAGGGCGTAGAGTTGCTGCGGTGCTGAGCAGTATGCAACAGCCGCTCGGTTTTGCGGTCGGTAATGCGCTGGAAGTGCGCGAAGCCATTGCAGCTTTGCGTGGTTCTGGGCCATCTGATCTGGTTGAGTTGTGCCTTGTGTTGGGGAGCGAATTGGTACGCATGGCCGGCCTGCGCAACGATAGTGATGCCGCACGTGCGTTGTTGAACGACGCATTGCAGTCGGGTGCAGCCTGGGAAAAGTTTCGGGCCATGGTCATCAATCAGGGTGGCGATCCAGATGTGATTGATCATCCCGAACGCCTGCCGGTCGCCCCCGTGCAGGTCGATCTCCCGGCGCCACGGGCCGGTTTTGTGACGGCGATTGATGGTCAGGCATTGGGGTTAGCGGTCAATGCGCTGGGTGGCGGACGTTCACGCAAAGAAGATACCATTGACCATGCGGTAGGCCTGGTCTTGCAGGCAAAAGTTGGTGATGCAGTGAAGGCTGGTGACCCACTGCTCACCATCCACGCGGCACGTGAAACTGATGTCGATCATGTTGCCGAACGGCTCCAGCTTGCCTATACTATCCATGATACGCCACCACCGCCAATACCTTTAGTTGAAGAGATTATTCGGTAAAACCGAGTGACCAGGAAATAGAGGTTGCTATGCCAATCTACGAGTATCTCTGTCCAGTATGTAACGGTCAGTTTCAAAAATTGGTACGTGGATTCAGTGATCCGCCCGGTCTGGCCTGTCCACGCTGCGGCAACACTGGGGTGCGTCGTGCAATCTCGCGCTTTGCGACCCTTAAATCAGAAGAAGATCGTCTTGAATCACTTGCCGATCCTTCGACATTCATGGGACTTGACGAAAGCGACCCCCGCTCGATTGCACGCTGGGCCAAGCGGCTGGGAAAGGAGCTGGGTGAGGATGCCGGCGAAGACTGGGACGAGATGGTCGATCAGATGCTCGAAGAAGAACTAAGCGACAAGAAAGACGATGAGAGCAGCTCAACCGGGAAGCCGGATGATTTAGGTTGGGCCTGATCAGGGTCGGGACGGTTCATCTACCAGTTGTAATTCGTCACGTTGCAAAACCCGTGCTACCTTTGAGGTAGCTTGCATAGGCTGATTGGTACACACACCGAATTTGCATAAAAGATAATTTAACGCTATCATAATACAAAATCGCTTCTACAACAAACGGTCGAGTATGCGCATTCTCTTCTACACCGGTAAGGGCGGCGTTGGCAAAACCAGTATTGCAGCGGCTAGTGCCCTCCGCTGCGCTCAGCTCGGTTATCGTACAATCGTGCTCTCGACCGATGCGGCCCACTCTTTGGGTGACTCGCTCGGTGTTGATCTGCGGGCAGAACCGCTTCAGGTTGCTCCCAATCTGTGGGCACAAGAGATCAATGCCTTGCACGAACTTGAATCGAGCTGGGGTACAGTTTCACGTTATCTGGCTGATCTGCTGGCCTGGCAAGGTGTCGAGACCATCGCCCAGGGCGAATTGTCGGTTATTCCCGGCACCGAAGAACTCTTCAGCTTGCTCCAGATCAAACGTCACTACGATGAGGGCAAGTACGACGTAATTGTTGTGGATGCGGCCCCTACCGGCGAGACATTGCGCCTGCTGTCGCTGCCGGATGTGATACGCTGGTGGATCGCTCGTCTCTTTCCGATAGCCCGTGCCCTGTTGCGCGTGGTACGACCGGTAGCGCGCCGGGTCACCGATATGCCAATTGCTGATGATGATGTGCTGGCCTCTGCTCAGCAAGCGATTGATGCCTTGATCGATGTGCGTCAATTGCTGACCAATCAGCAGATTTGCACCGCCCGCATCGTCATGAACCTCGAAAAGATGGTAATTCGGGAAGCGCAACGGTCGTTAACCTACCTCAGTCTGTTTGGCTACGTGGTCGATGCCATTATTGTAAACCGGATTTTACCCCCTGAGGTTGATGCTCACTTCGCGCAGTGGCGGGCAATGCAGCAGCAGTACGCGCCGATGGTTGAAGAGATGTTTGAGCCGCTGCCCATCCTGCGTGCCCCCCACTTTTCGCAAGAGATCATTGGCACCGAACTACTGTCGCGGTTGGCCGACCATCTCTTCGCCGACCGTGATCCGACAGCCTTCCTGTATCAAGGCCCAACCCAGCGTGTGGAGAAGACTGCTTACGGCTACGATTTGATTGTGCCCCTTCCCTTTGCTTCAGAAGATCAGGTGCATCTGGCCCAGAGCGATGATGAGCTGCTGATTTCAGTTGGCTGGCATCGCCATCGGATTGTCCTTCCACAATCACTGGCCCGTTTGCGGGCCCAGGATGCCTTCTTCGAGGACTCATCACTCCGTGTTGTCTTCCGGCGGGATGTGGCTGCCTGATGCGCACAACTACATTAATCCGAACATTACGGCTGTCGCTCAGGCATAGTTGCCCGCCTTCAGCCGATATGGTATACTAGCGCGTAGTGCGCCGATAGGCGCAATTTCGTGTGTAGTGTTGGGAAGAGGAATTGCCATGGCCAGCAAAAAGGGAAACCGCATCGTGATCAAGCTGAAGAGCACTGAGAGCGGTCACACCTATACCACCGAGAAGAACCGCCGCAACGATCCGAGCCGTCTCGAGTTGCGCAAGTACGATCCGATTGTTCGCCGCCACGTGCTCTATCGTGAGACGAAGTAAGTCAGGTAGCCGGGAGCGATATAACCGCTCCCGGTATTTTCTTTGCGCTGGTTGCGATCACTACGGTTTGCTGAAGTACGTCTTTTCCCACACCTGATCTGAAATCTGTTCTTTCATGACTCGCCTGTTCCGCACGATATTTCTGGCTGCGTTTGAAGCAACGGTTGTCGGGTTGCCGTTCTTGGCACTGACGACCATTGCCTTGTCGTGGCTGGGGCTATTCAGCGCCGTCGTGCTGGGGCGGGTGGCTGATGAGGTCGGGGGTCGTCTGCGCTGGCCGTTTAATCGCTCGCTGCTCGTGCTGGCGCCAATAGTCGCAGCAGCCTGGCTGAGTTGGTTGACGTTCGGCCTCGATCCGCTTACATTGCTCGCAGTGTTGCCTCCCGGCCAACCCCAAAGTGGCCCGCTCTACCTGGCAGTGCTGGTTGTATTCTTTCTGGTCTGGCGTGGTGTGCGACTCGCTGACCACGACAGTGCTACTATTTTGACCCTGGCTGGACGTGGCGTGATCGGTGCGGTACTGGCACTCATCCTCGGTCCACTGTTGCGGGCAGGCGAAGCGGTTAGTAATGATCTGCTGCTAGTCTACATCGTTGTCTTCGTGGGTAGTGGTCTTGCTGCGCTGGCGCTGACCCACGTTGTTGAGATGACATCCGATCAGGTTCAGTCACTGGATGCAAGGTGGAGTCTTCTGCTTTTGGGCGTAATCGGTGCCGTGCTCGCTCTTGGTATCAGTTTAGCCGCTCTCCTGAGCGGTGATCTGGCCCTTGAGGGAATGATCGCACTTTTGCAACTGCTCCTCTTGCCGTTTGCGCTCATCGGTGCCGCACTTGTCTATCTCATTACCGTTGTCTTTGGTGATGTGATACGTGCGCTCCTGGGGGTATTAGGCCGGGCACTGGCTCAGATGAATCTCCGTCCAGAGCCACCACCAACACCCGATACGGCAGTGGTTGATGATACTGCTGCAGAGACAGTTGTCGCCATTGCCCAACAGGCAACCTTCCTGCTGGCACTGATCCCCCTGATAGCATTGATCATCATTATCGTGCTTTGGCGACGACGGCACCGTCGTTCGGTGACCGATGAAGAACGTCAGTCGCTTGACATCGGGCAGAGTTTAATTGCCGACCTCCGCGATCTGTTTGGTTCATTCCGGCGTCCCTTCCGGCGACACTTGCACGGCTTGCAAGCCGCACTGGCTGCCTTGCGAGGAGCGGACGCGGTATCGCGTGTGCGGCGAGCGTATATTCAGGCACTGCTCGCCCTGGAAGCTCAGGGTTGGCGACGCCCACCAGATCAGACACCGTCCGAATGGTGCACACACGTCTCATCGGTGCTGCCCGACCAGCAGACATTTATCGATCTGACCGCGACGTATGAACGGGCACGCTATCGACCAGATGGGGTTGACACCGATGAAGCTGATGCCGCCGAGCGTTCGTTACAGGGACTGCGTACATCACTATCATCACAGCGTTCACAATAACTGTACCTGCTGCGACGTAGCATCAGCGTCGGTATGGTTCTTCAGTATTCTGAGCAGTGATGCGATCCCGGAATGCCAGCCCACGAGGCTGGCGTGATGTCGGATGAGTGCACCGTTTCGCCCTGGGAGCGCAAGCCGCTGGTTCGCATCAGAATGCATTCCTCTTCCGATGCTCTCACCCGCCAAACCGTCCGTGTCTGCGCTGTATGGAGTGTGGCGGCACGGCTTCCGCACGCTGCAACCCGGAAGCACATCGTGCAGCGTGCGGAAGGAGTGTTATCTGGCAACGTGCTCTCGATAACGCCTACTCCACAGTCACACTCTTGGCCAGATTACGCGGCTGATCGACATCACACCCGCGCAACACGGCAACGTGATAGGCAAAGATTTGCAACGGTATCACATTCAACACCGGTTGGAGTAGTGGTAATGTCGCCGGTACTCCGATGAAATGATTCGCCTTTGCTGCCAACAACTCATCACCCTCGTGACCAATTGCGATCACCTGGCCGTGACGCGCACGCACCTGTTCGACGTTACTGACCATCTTTTCGTAGATGTGGTCGCGGGTAGCAAGACAGACAACCGGCATGCCCTCATCGATCAAGGCAATTGGTCCGTGCTTCATTTCACCTGCCGGGTAGCCTTCGGCGTGAATGTAGCTGATCTCTTTGAGCTTGAGTGCACCTTCGAGCGCGATTGGGTAGTTGATTTGACGACCCAGGAAGAGGGCATTACTAACCCGATAGTAGCGCTCGGCCAACTCGATACATACAGGAGTAACCTGCTCGATCACTTGCGCTGCTTTCCCCGGCAATTCCACCAGTGCCTGAATGTGTTCTCGAATCTGGGTCGGCGTCAATGTCCCGTGTGCCTGCGCCAGACGTAGTGCAAACAGGTAGCCTGCAATCAGCATCGAGGTAAAGGCTTTTGTTGAAGCGACTCCAATTTCTGGCCCGGCGTGCAAATAGATCGGTCCACCATCGGCCAGCCGAGCGGCCTGACTACCGATGGCATTAACAATCGCTACACTGGGAACCCTCTGCGTGCGTGCCTCTTCCATGCCGGCCAGCGTATCGACTGTCTCACCGCTTTGCGTGAAGGTAAGAATCAGCGCATCACGCTCACCATTGCTCTGCAATATCGGCTGGCGATAGCGGAACTCGCTGGCATAGTCGACTTCAACCCGCACCCGTGCCAGATTCTCGATCATAAACTTTGCCACCAACGCGGCGTGCCACGCCGTACCGCACGCGATAGCGTAGATACGACGGACCCGACGTAGGTCCTGATCGTCGAGGCGGAGATCTTCGAGCGTGATCAGACCACGCTCCTGATCGATCCGTCCGCGCAACACATCCATGAGCGCCCGTGGTTGTTCATCGATCTCTTTGTGCATAAAGTGGCGATAATCACCTTTCGCTGCCGCAACGGGGTCCCAGGCAATACTGTGTACTGTGCGCGTAACCGTTGTACCATCGAGCCGGGTAATCGTTACCTCGTCACGCCGGACAACGGCGATGTCATGGTCTTCCAGAAAGATCAGATTGCGTGTGTAATCGAGGATTGCCGGAATATCGGAAGCGATAAACTGTTCGTTGTCGCCAAGCCCAATCGCGATGCCACCAGCGTTGCCCAGGCGTGCTGCAACCAGCGTGTCCGGCTCGTGAATACAAAAGGCGACAACCGCATTGCCACCGCGTAGTTCCTGCAACGCCTGACGTGTGGCCGCGACCAGATCACGCTGCTCGTGATAGTAATGTCCGATCAGCTTCGCAATCACTTCAGTATCGGTTTGCGACTCAAACTGGTACCCCAATTCGATCAGACGCCCTTTCAGGTTTAGATAATTCTCAACAATCCCATTCTGAATCACCACAATCGTGCCACTGGCATCACAGTGGGGGTGAGTATTTTGCTCGGTGACGCCACCATGCGTGGCCCAGCGCGTATGACCAATGCCGACCCGGCCACGCGGTGGATCGGCCTGCACCCGTTGTTGCAAATTGATGAGCTTGCCAACACTGCGACGCAACTGCAACCCGGCATCTGGATCGTAGACAGCGATCCCCGCCGAATCGTAACCCCGATATTCCAATCGTTGAAGGCCATTCAGCACAACGTCGGTCGCCTCACGTCCACCAATATAGCCCACAATGCCACACATAGCAGAAACTCCTTCATAGGAAAGAAAGCAAAGCAATCCATAGCAGCCCATGACAGCCGCCGCCTGCGACAGAGCGCAGCAGCCAGACCTGCTACCATGAGCAGCATCCATAGCGAATATTCACGTCATCAGTGGGGGAATGGATAGTGGTGGGTCACTACAGACAACGTTGCCCTCACCGTCACCGGCAGGTATTGGTTTGTCTGTTATCGGTGGTGCCCTACACCGGGGAGGCTTCCGCTGATCTCTCGATGTTCCGGGTTGTTCAGACCCGTTAGCTCCGGCTCGCGCCGGGAACCTCCCTCCTCGTCAACTTCGCTCCTCGCGAAGTCCATGCGCTTCAAAGCAGATTGTCGGTCGTTGTTCCCTCCTGGCCGTGCCCCCGCACAGCCCTTACCATACTGATCATAGTGCCCGGAGTATACCATACTCCGGGCCACTTGCTAATGACAGTTTACTTATATAATCGCTAACAATCAGATCATCACACCGAGACCGATGAAAGCGAGACTGGTTGCCAGGACGATGGCCGTGGCGATCATGCGCGCCATCCGACCGTGTGCCGGTGCAGTTTCGGCCAGGGCCAGATTTGCCATCATCACACTGATAATGATGAAAGCAACCAGTGCCAGAAATGGAATCTTGACAAAACTCAGCACCCCCGGAATGTTGATGTAGTCAAACGCACAGGGTACCGCGCCGGCACAGGGCGCGGGTGGAATAATCAGCATCACCATAAGATAGTGGTAAAGCGCGACCGCAATGCCGGTGAGCGAGAGGGGTAACACGTACAGATAGACCTTACGATCATCGCGCCAGATGCCAATGAAGAGGAGAACTGTCAGCGGATACATCAAAATGCGCTGATACCAGCACAGCTCACAGGGAATCCAGCCCAGCACTTCACTGAAAAAGAGACTACCACCGGTAGCTAGCATTGCTGCCAGCAAGGCAATATGCCGACACGTCAACGTCAGCCAGTCGAGCAGACTGGTCGGTGATGTTGTGGCAGTTAATTCCATTGATTGCGCACGATCCATCGTTATGCTCCGCGCTATGTAGTTTTTGCTCACTAGCGGTATTGTATCACGAGCAGCAGTTGCTTGAAGTCATAATTAAAAAAGCGTATACTATACTTATTTCGTGGCGGGCGAGTTGCTATGCATGAAAGTGTAGTCAACTGATGGCAAAACGTTGGACTGTGACCCAAACCCGTTTGCTCGCCGACGTCGGCGCCTTACTCGTCTCATTAGATGGCATTGAGGCGCTTCAACAGGTTGCCCGCCACATAATACCACTGTTAGGTGATTTATGTGCTATCGTTATCCGCGATGAACGGCAGCAGGTACGACGAGTTGCTCTGGCTTGTGCCGATACTCGCTTCCAGCCCCTCGTCGAACATCTTATTCAACACTCTCTGTTGATTGATTCCCATTCGATACCGGCTCGTGTCCTGGATAGCAGTCAACCACTCTTGCTTACCGATCTGTCCGACGAATACTACGACGATCCGGCATTTTCCCCATTGTACCGCGATATTATGCGCCAAATCCAGCCACGTCATATCCTTGGTGTGCCGATGCGAGGTCATGATACGACCTGTGGGGCGTTGGTTTTGACCATAACCGATTCTTCATCGCGACGCTTTACTACCAATGACATTGACCTGATCTGTGAACTGGCCCGGCGCATCGCGATAGCAGTCGAGAATATTCTGTTGTATCGTTCCACTCGACGCCGTTTAGAGCAACTACTGATGGTACAGCGGGTAGCCGCCCTAATTAATTCAACCTTGCAAACCGATCTGATTTGTCAGCTGGTTGTGCAACAGTTGCACGATGTCTTCGGCTATCAGCTCGTCAGCATATATCTGCTCCAGAACGGCGCGTTACACTTACAGGCGGTCGTTGGCTATGATCGGCTCTTACCGGTTATTCAGTTGCACGAAGGGGTTGCCGGGCGGGTCGTGCGCAATGGGAGAGCTGAATTCGTGCGTGATGCGCAGCACGATCCCGATTTTCTAGAAGTGATGCCCGATACAAAGCAGTGCATTGCGGTGCCGTTGCGCTACGAAACAGCCGAACCGGTTGGGGCCATTATCGTCGAGTCACAGGGTAATCCGGCGCTAGACGATGAGGATTTCTTTTTACTTTCACTGTTAGCCGATCAGATTGGGATCGCATTCTTCAACTCGTTGTTGTTCGAGCGCCTACGCGATACGAACGAGCGCTTTCGCCTTCTGATCGAGCTGGCCGGTAATCTTGTGATCTGCCTCGATCCCGATCTCCGCATCACCGAATTTAACCGTATGGCAGCCCAAGTGCTGGCTCGTGCCCGCGAGGATGTAATTGGTCGCCCGTTTGCCACGACTCTGTTGAGTGAGGCTGAACATCCCCTCTTCGCTGCCCTGGTACGCGAAGTTATTACCGGTCAGGGGGATCGTTCGTTTGAAACCTCGTTTTGGGTAGATGGGCGAAAATGCTATGCCTTGTGGACAGTGACCTGTCGGCGACAAACGAATGGTACCATCGGAGAATTATTACTGGTTGGTCAGGATTTAACCGATCAGCGGGAAAAGACCTGGGCGTTGGTGCGTGATGAGCAGCGCCTTCAGGCGCTCGAACGCTTTGAGAGTATAGCAATCATGGCCGGCGGAATTGCGCACGATTTCAACAATCTGCTCAGCATGGTCCTCGCGCATGCCAATGCGTTACAAACAATCTATCCGATGGGAAACCCTGCCGATCAGCATATTCACCATCTCATCGAGGCTGCCCATCAGGCCAGTGATTTGGTCCGCGAATTACTATCGTTTGCCACCGGTCGACAGACGGCGCTACAACCGGTTGATCTCAATCATCTCATTCAGGAAACTATCTCTTTACTACAATCCTCACTTGGCCCTCATGTGCACATTCGCATTGGGTTAGAACCGAGTCTCCCTGCTGTGCTGGCGGATCCGGTACATATACGGCAGGTATTGATGAATCTGGTGACCAATGCCGCTGAGGCGTTGCCAGATCAGAGGGGTGAGATTTGTGTCCAAACCGGTCTGTGTGTGGTGACAGCCAGAATGCAGAGTTGGTTGATACGACAGCACCATTTGCTGCCCGGTCAGTATGCTATCCTGGAGGTTCGTGATAATGGGGTGGGTATCGATCCTGCCATTCGTCAGCGTATATTTGAGCCGTTTTTTACTACTAAACCGCATGGCCATGGTTTAGGTTTAGCCGGCGTTCTGCATATTGTGCAGCGGTACGGTGGCGGCCTGGAGGTGGATAGTCAACCGGGTCAGGGGAGTACCTTTACCGTCTGGATACCGGTGATGTCATCCATAACGACTGAAATGTTACCTGTTCCATCACCAACAAGCGCTGAATCGTACATTCTCGTCATTGACGATAACCCTGAAGTACGGGTACTCATCGAACGCATCCTGGTTCGTGCCGGTTATCGCGTGCTGATATTCCACAATGGTAATGACGCAATTCGGGCTATCGCTGATCATCCTGTAGCCTGTGCCCTGATAGATATGACACTTGCTGATATGCATGGCTATGAGGTCTGTCGCCGTATTGCAGCAATGCATCCGCATATTCCGCTGGCCCTGGTCAGTGGTTATGCGGTGCAGGCAGAGAATCTGGTGGACGTGCCGGTAATGGCTACGTTGCAAAAACCCTTTCGCGCCAGTGAATTACTGGCGTTGGTGCGCAGGTTGCTGGAGAATACTGTTCACAAAGAAACACCCCCCTCTCACCCAATGGACACATAGTTATCACGCCGCGCACGTTTCAGCTCGCACGAGCTTCCGGGTGCGGGTTTAATTTTCAGCTACCGATGGTTATGCCGCTGAAGCTCTGTCGACGTTCACATTGGTATAACTGCCAAAAGCAAGCAATTTGTCAGCTTTGTTTTATTGACATCCCCCATTGACAAGAGTATATTAGGTTGTCAGACAAATTTACAGGTGGTAAGGAGGGTTTTGGTGTCGGTTCAGCATTCGCAGCCTTTCAATCCAACTCACGAGCGCACCGACGGTGAGGTGTTTTCACCATCATTGCCGGGTGCTGCCGACTGGCCGGATCAAGAGGTTCATCCCCCGGCAGTGCAGCAAGGTACAGGCCGGCGTACCCAACGCAGGGTGTCCCGTGGATGGTGGTGGTTGCTGTTAGTTGTATTGTCTGGCTTAGCGATTATTGGTACAGGCATGGTGTTCCTTGATCGCTCGTATGCCGGACGGATTCTTCCCAATGTGACGGTGCGCGGCGTTGCGGTTGGAAGTATGACCCGTGAGGAAGCACGTGCGGCGATTGAGGCCAGCTTTGCGCCTTTTCTGGCTCAGCCGGTTGTGCTAACCTACAGTGGTCGTTCCTGGACACCAACGCTTGCTGAGCTGGGTGTAGCACTTGAAATAGACGAGGCACTCGATGCAGCGCTGGCGGTAGGGCGGAGTGCGAACCTCTTTACCGATCTCCAGCAGATAAGTGCGGTCTGGCAATATGGGATTGATATTCCCTTGCGCCTCTCTATCGATCAAGATGCGATGCAACGCTACCTGCTAGCCAGGGTGGCAGAAGTCGAACAACCGGCACGTGATGCCCATCTGATGTTACACGGCACGACGGTGGAGGTAACACCGAGTGCGGTGGGGCGTCAGGTGCTTGTGGCTGAGACATTACAAGAGATATTGTCTGCAATTCAGGATTTGAATCCTGATACAGTCGCATTGCGTACTCGTGCCCTTGAGCCATCACTTCGTGATGATGCAGCATTCCTCGCCCAGGATCAGATCGCAGCTCTCCTGGCAGGTCCGGTGACACTGCTGGTTGATAATCGTCCGTTTGTCTGGTCGCTCGATGAACTGGCGCGGATGATTCGGGTTGAGCGGATTTCCGATCCGGCGGGCGACCGGCTGGCGGTGAGCGTTGATCGTAATATGGTGATGGAAAAGTTGATCGCGCTCGGCGACTCAACCGAAGTCAAGGGTACCTATCCACGCCTCAACTGGAACGAAGGGAAGTTAGAAATTTTTCAACCGGGCAAGCCAGGTAAACGAATCGACGAAGTGCAGTCGCTGAATGCGGTGCTCGAAGCATTGAACAAACCGGCGGATCAACGCACGGTAACGGTAAACTTCCGCGAGATACCGTCACCGGTCACGGCTGACAACCTTGATCAGTTGGGCATCACGACTCTGCTTGGGGTTGGTCGTAGCGATTTCACCGGTTCGGCAGCCTATCGCGTGACCAATATCCAGGCCGGCATGCGGTTGTTGCACGGTATCCTCATTGCACCCGGTGAAGAGTTTTCATTCAATCAGACGATTGGTCGCATCGATAGCTCAAATGGCTTTGTTGAAGGTTATGCCATCATTCAGAATCGTACTCAGTTAGAGTGGGGTGGTGGGATTTGCCAGGATAGCACAACTGTCTTTCGTGCTGCATTCTGGGCCGGTTTGCCGATTACCGAGCGTTGGGGGCATTCATTTTATATTAGCTGGTACGACCGCTATGGGTTTGGGCCATACGGTGATGGTCCCGGTATGGATGCTACTATCTTCACCGGTGGCCCTGACCTGAAGTTTCTCAACGACACCGGTGGTTGGATTTTGATGCAGACGATGGTTGATACGCGGCGGAATCTGGCCGAAGTGAGGCTCTACGGTCCTGAGACCGGACGGAAGGTGCTGTTAGAAGGGCCGGTGATCACCAATCGTACACCGCCGCCAACCGAGCCAGTCTACGTTGCGGTTCCTGATCGCCCGGTAGGCCAGCCACGGCAGAGCGATACAGCACGTGGTGGGATGGATATTCTTTTCACGCGCATTGTCCTTGGACCTGACGGTAAAGAGATCGAGCGTCGTGAGTTTGTGACACGCTTCAAGCCCTGGCCGGATATTTTCGAGTACAACCCCGCCGATCTCGGCCCTGATGGCAAACCATTGCCGACGCCGACACCGCCACCGGCAGAACCGATACCGGTGGAACAGCTGCCGGTCGAACCGCCGACAGATGCGACAGGGTAAAGTGTGTGGGGCAGGCTTCTAGCCTGCCCCAGTTTATTCCTTTACACGTTTACCAATAATAATTATTCGTGTACTACAACCGCTGAGTCAATTTGTACTCCCGTTAGCGGTAGCGGAGCACCCCAAACATTGTACAGAGCCGGTGCTACGAGTTGTGGATTGCCTGTTGTGGCACAACGGATGGTACCGCTACCGGTGGGTACATTGATCTGTCGGGTAATCCGCTCGGTCTGAGCGGCAACTGCGGGGCCGGTATCGATAACAGTCACGTGCGATCCGGCACATGTCGCTATCAATGGCTTGAGTGGGGGAAAGTGTGTGCATCCCAACACGATCACATCAACCTCTGGCACCGTCGCCAGATGCTGCTCAATCAGGTGGCGGGTTTGATCACTCTGCAATTCACCGGCTTCAACCTGTGCCACGAGATCGGGACATGCCAGAGGATAAACTTCAACCCCAGCCGCATAAGCCTGCACGAGTGAACGAAAACGATCACTGGCGAGTGTGCCGCTGGTTGCCAGAACTGCGACTTTTCCGTTTCGGGTCGCAGCCACTGCCGGCTTGACCCCCGGCTCCATGCCGACCACCGGTACCGGTAGCTCACGTCGGAGCAGCTCAATGGCTGCTGCCGTTGCCGTATTACAGGCTACCACGACAATGCGGGCGCCTTGATCGACCAGCCAGCGCCCACACGCCAGCGCCCGGTCGCGAATTTCTGATAATGGACGTGGGCCATACGGACAGTAGGCACTATCGGCCAGGTAGAGCAGATCGGTGTCGGGCAATCGTTCGTGAATAGCACACATAACCGATAGCCCGCCTAATCCTGAATCGAAGATGCCAATCATACCAGGAGATGATACTGTAGGTGATTATTCACGTCAGGAAGCCTGATGCGCATTCATCGCTCGTTCACGGCACGTGTTGACGAAATCGGCAAACAGTGCCTGCCAGCGTGGTTCACTGCTATCCCAAAGATGTTCCGGATGGCATTGTACGCCCAGCAAGTAGTGGTCATCGAGCGCTTCAAATGCCTCGATAATACCATCAGGTGCGCTGGCAACCGCACGCAGACCAGGAGCGAGCTGCTTGATCGCTTGATGGTGCATGGTGTTGCAGCCGATGTCGGTCGTGTGCAGAACGGTAGCCAGTCGCGAGTCGGCGAGAATGTGTAAGGAATGGGTCAGTTCTGTCCAGGCTCTGGTACGGGTATTCGCTCGATGATCGATGGTTGTGGCAAGCTGCGAAGGTATGTCCTGGTAGAGTGATCCACCTAGGGCCACGTTAATTACTTGCAACCCACGACAAATGCCCAGCAACGGTTTACGTTCGGCATGTACCCAACGTGCCAGAGTAATCTCGACCGCATCACGCTGGCGATCTACCGTACCGAGCTTCGGATGGGGCGGCTCGTCATAATAGGCCGGATCAACATCATCACCACCGGGGAGCAAGATGCCGTCGCACTGCTCGTACAATCGCCGCACTGCACTCATATCATCGGTCAGATAGATGATAATGGGGATGCCGCCAGCCGCTTCGATGGCCCGCAGATAGGTTGGACGCACCGCCTGCAATTCGCGACTATCGGCGCTGGTACCGCTATGCATAGTCGTAATACCGATAAGCGGACGATGCTGATTGTTCATACAGCCTCACGGTGATCAGGCAGCACGACTCTGCCGGTGGGTATCGCTACAACTTTGGACAAATGCCGCAAAAAGACCTTGCCAGCGTGGATCAACCGTAGCCTGGAGTGCTTCAGGATGACACTGTACGCCAACAATAAAGTGCTGGCTATCACCCTCCAGAGCTTCAATCACCCCATCCGGTGCCCAGGCAACGGCACGCAAGCCAGAAGCAACCCGCCGCACCGCTTGATGATGCAGCGAATTGATCATCAGGTTCGTTGTTCCCAGTGCCTGTGCCAATCGAGAGTCGGCGGCTATCGTGATCGAATGGGCCATGTATGTCCAGTCTTCACGCGCATACGAGAGGTTATGGTCGATGGTCGTATCAAGTTGTGAAGGAATGTCCTGGTAAAGTGAACCGCCGAGGGCTACATTAATCAACTGCACACCCCGACAGATACCGAGCAGAGGTTTACCATCGGCAGCCGCCCAGCGTGCCAGCCGTAATTCCATCAGATCACGCGGGGGATCAATCGTGCCAAGGCGCTCGTGAGGTTGATCACCATAATGATTCGGTGAAATATCGCCACCGCCGGCGAGGAGCAATCCATCCAGGCGGTCGTAGATCGTCCGTAGTGTTGCACTATCGAGGAGTGGTGGGATCAAGATCGGCGCTCCACCTGCCTGCAACACGGCGTCAACATAAGTTTGGCGATGTCCATAAGATGGCGGGCACCAGTCGCGATCACGGAAGGTGCCGCATGATATTCCAATCAGAGGCGTCATTTGTGCTTCCTCCGTAGTGAGGTTATGTCGATGTTATGAATGCGCATTATAGCATACTCTGCCATAATGACCTCAGTCAGCAGACGGATCAGGCATGTTCACCGGCAATCGGCATAATGATCGAGAAGGTGCTACCGACGCCGACCGTACTCTCGACCCAGATCCGACCACCGAGTAATTCGACGAGGGGTTTGACAATAGAGAGACCAAGGCCGGTACCGCCAGCCTCTACCTTGAGCGAGTTTTCACCGCGGAAGAACCGGTCAAAGATGCGCGGCAGGTCTTCGGGGCGAATACCGACGCCAGTATCGCTGATACTGAACAAAAGATAGCGACGATTCTCACTCAGGGTACTGCGCGTTGGTTCTGGAATATCAATGTTCATCACTTCACGGGCAGCAATCGTGATCGAGCCACCGGCTGGGGTGTACTTAACTGCATTCAGCAACACATGGTACAGAATCTGGTGCAACCGCATCGCATCTGCTCTGATGAGAGGCAAGCCCGGCGGGATTGAGATCGTAAGTTGATGGCAGTGCTGAGTAATCTGTGGTTGCAGCTCAGCAATTACTCCACTCAACGCCTCAGCGAGATGTAGCGAACGCCATTCAAGATCAATGCTACCCGACTCGATCTTGGTAATTTCAAGCACATCGTTGATCAGATTAATCATACGTTCGGTATTACTGTAGATGGTATTCACGAACTCGCGTTGTGTGTCGTTGAGCTGGCCGAGGCCACCCATGGCCAGTAACTGGGTGAATCCCTTAATAGCCGTCATGGGTGTGCGTAGTTCGTGCGACATTGTGCCGATAAACTCGTTCTTCATCCGGTCGGCTTCCACTTCGCGGGTAATATCGCGTAACACCAGCAGTGCACCGAGCAGCTCATCATTTTCCTTTAGTACCGGACTGAGCGAGAAATTGACCGTTTTACCACCGACATTAGCCGTTGTCGTGAAGGTTCGTGCTTCACCATTGACAGACAAAGGCCGACGTAGTAAATCGTCCAGTGGCAGTTCAGCCGCGTGACTACCGAGGTAGCGTTGAATAACATCGCGCAGATTCCAGAGCAGTAACTCTTCGAGTGGTCGGTGCAGAATACGGCTGGCTGCTTGATTAATGCTAATCACGCCGCCGTACAGATCGCACACGATCACGCCATCGAGCAGGCTTTGCAAGATAGCCGCAATCTGACTGGTCTCTTTTTGCTGGCGATCAAGTAGCTCATAACGACGTTCAGCTTCTGTGCTAATCATGCGGAAGAGATTGGCATTGTTGATCCCAATTGCAATCGCACCGGCACAGGCATTGAGCAGGCGTACATGGCCCTCGTGGAAAAAATGGGTCTGGGAATGGGAGAGGGTCATTACTCCGATCACCTCACCCTGCACGAAGAGCGGTACAGCGATCATCGATCCCTCACGCTTCCGGCTGCTGCCGGGGATCGTGATCCAGCGCTCATCTTCGGCAACATCAGGAACAAGCACGGTCTGGCCGTGTTGGGCTGCCCAACCGGCAATGCCCTGCCCAATTGCAAAGCGTACTGTATTGTCGGGTGAAACCTTCGTGCCCAGAATAGCGCGTGTGACTAGCAGGCTGGGATTATCCTCTTCAGTGAGCAGAATCGATGCATGTTCGGCCTGCACAATGCGGGCCAGCATCGTCAACGAGTTATTGAGGATTTGATCCAGATCGAGGGTCTGGTTTACCTGTGCCGCAATCGCGTGGAGGGTGGCCAGCCGATCTTTCTCTTCTTCAAGCTCACGGGTACGCTCGATGACACGCTGTTCGAGATCGGCATTGAGTGTGCGAATGGTGTGATAGAGTTCGGCATTTTGCAGTGCAATCGCTGCCTGGCTGGCGATGCTTTGGGCCAGGTCTTGCATAAAGCGTAGATCGAGCGGATTGTGCAGTTCCTGCAGGGTTACGGCACCAATCAAACGCTCGCCGCCGATCATAGGAATAATAAGCACACTACAACCGGTAATCATCCACTCCTGCATATTGTCGGCAGGAAGAGCAGGCCAGAAAACACCTTTATGAAATGCAGCCTGAACAGTTGGATTAGCATCCGGCAAAATGTAACCAACTGGCGGGCCATCATCACTCCCACGACTGGCAACAACCCTGATCCGCTGTTTATAATCGACCAGCCAGAGAGCGACGTGATGCGCTTCAGTGAGGCGATGAAGGCTATCGATGACAATTTCAATCAAGGTGTCGCGGTCGAGTGTCGCAGAGAGACGTTGAGAAATGTCGTTGAGTGCCTTCAGTTGCAGTGCTCGCTGATCGGCTGCTGCTGAAGCAGCATCGAGACTGGCGGCAATGAATTCACGTTCGTGAATGAGCTGGCTGGTGTGTTCAGTCCAGAGTTCAACCAGTATCGCAATCGCCTGATCAAACAGATCGGCCAGCTCATCGATAAGAGTCAGACCGGATGTATCCTGGATAAGTGTGGCCCGAACAGTACGATGCAGGTTTTGGAAGTTCCGCACCATGACCGGTAGGCCAACGTCCGCTTCAGTCGCAACCCACTCACTGAACAGATCACGCAGTGGTAACTCATTCCCCTCAGCAGCGGCAATCAGGGCCGACACCAGGCGTTGCGTTTCCAGACGCGGTTGGATAACCACGTTCCCTGTTATGGCTTCGTTTTGATCTGGCCAGTTGTCGAGGATCGCTGTCTGCCGGGTGTGCAGCCATTGACTGAGTGTGGGATTCATAAGCTGAGTCGGTAATTTCCGTTATTCACTGCGTACCACAACCACAGTTGCATCATCGCTATCCTTGCCAAAGCGATGCAGAATCTCATCGGCGATGTGTTGTGGTGACTGATGTAAATCAGGCGGCATCTCGGTAGTAAAGCGACTTGATATACCGTCACTGTATAAAACGAAGGTATCGCCAGAATTGTATGTATAACTCAGGCGCAGGAGTTGTGGCAGGCGATAACCGACAATCCCGTTTTTTGAGATGGGTTTTATCAGCAGATCACTATACACCTGCGCACCAATATTCCCGACACCCACAAATTCAGCAGTATGTTGATCGGCATTGAGGCGAAGTAGCGCCATCACTGCGCCACGGCTACCGACAAGCGCCCGGTCGGCCTGGCGCATCAACTCGGTTAATTCAAGTGTTGGATAGCGTTCCAGAACGGCAACAGCGCGCTGGGCTGCTTCAGCGGCCGCGTCACCACCGCCAAGTCCATCAATAACGGCAGCTAACAGTTGATTGTCAGCATAGGGTAAGACCAGATAAGCGTCACCGCTGATGTGTTGGCCTGCTTTTGGACGCAGCGCTGCTCCCCACGAGAGTTTCATAGTTCCTCATTATCGGCGTGTTGTCCGCCACTTCACTGCACGTACTGTTGTTCCAAGACCTGGTGTTGATTGGATGTGAAAATCATCCATTAACCGACGCACGCCAGGTAGACCGGCACCAAGCGAATGGGTCGTGCTGTAACCATCCTGCAGAGCCAGCTCAATATCAGGAATACCGGGGCCGTTATCGCGGGCTTCGATTGCGATCCCTGTCGTCTGATCGTCGCGTCGCAGCACAGTGATCGTCATCTCGCCGCCACCGGCATGTCGTATCAGATTGTGAGCCAGTTCGAGAATACAGATCTCGATGCGGGTGCGGTCGGTTTCGCTAAACTGTAATTCAGTAGCCAGGCGACGACCACTGCTCAGCGCAACGTAGACATCTGCTTCTCGCTGGATGCGAAACGTTGTCGATTCCATACTCTCACATTATACCTGAATGATATTAATTCGGATGTGACCGGGTTGGGTGTCAGGCTGCGAGAGTTGAACGACTAGCTGTCAGCTCTACCACCTGCTCGCCGCGGCAGGCGTAGTTCGGCGCTGTCGATGACCAGGGTGACGGGGCCGTCGTTGATCAGAGCGACCTGCATCATAGCACCGAAGACACCGGTAGCAACCGGGATATTACGTGTCCGGAGTGTAGCGGCGAAAGTATCAACCAGTGGTGCCGCAATCTCAGGTCGGGCAGCCGCCGTGAAGCTGGGACGACGACCCTTGCGCGTGTCGGCATAGAGGGTAAACTGCGATACGACCAGCGCGGCCCCACCAACATCGAGCAGGGAGAGGTTAAACTTACCCTCGTGATCGCTGAAAATCCGCAGCTGAGCAATTTTTTCTGCCAGCAACTCTACATCTTCCGCTGTATCGGTATGGCACACGCCGAGCAGGATCAACAGGCCATTGCCAATCGCTCCTACTACTTCACCCGCGACGGTGACAGATGCTTCGCGGACTCGCTGAATGACTGCGCGCATCAGGTTTCCTCTACCGGAATTGCAAATACCAGACGTCCAGTTTGGGTTTGATGGATACGAGTGACTACAACCTCAATGGTGTGGCCAATAAGATGTCGGGCATTCTCAACGATCACTGGTGTTCCGTCATCAAGATAGCCGACCCCTTGCTGGCGGGTATTGCCTTCGTTGCGGATCAACACCTGAAGTCGCTGATCCTGCATAACCGGTGGACGGAGGGCATCGCTCAACTGATTGATGCTCAAGACTGTTACGCCCTGCAAACCGGCAACTCGATTGAGATTATAGTCGTTGGTAATGATTGGACAGTGATACTGCCGGGCCAATTCGATTAACTTGTCATCCACCCGCAGCGAGTCGGGAACATCGTGACTGACAATTTCAATCGGCAAAGGCGATGATTGTTGCATCTGATTGAGCAACTCAAGCCCACGACGGCCCTTATGTCGTCGCAAGTCGTCGTTTGAGTCGGCCAGCATTTGCAATTCGGTCAGCACAAACGAGGGGATCAGGATCGATCCTTCCATAAACCCGGTACGCACCACGGCTGCAATCCGGCCATCGATAATCGCGCTGGTATCAAGCAGGTAACGACGTCTTGATGGTAGCGCAGAGGGAGATTCGGAATGTAAAGACTGGGGGGGGGAGTTTGGCTGTGAGCGTGGCTGTCGCCAACGGTTCACCAGATCAACAAACTCACGCTTGCGTAAATAAAGGATTGCAGCGCCAAAGTAGACCAGGATTGCCGTCACAATGCCCGGCAACAGATTACCATACGGTGCCGGCAACATAGCCAGCGGCACTGTGAACAATGCACCAAGAACACCACCAATACTAATCCCTATCGTGATCAGAACAACTTCGTGCAACGGTATAGTGCGTGCCTGACGAAAGAGGGAACGAAGTGGGTCGGCGATGATACGCGGGGCCAGAATCAGGCCAAGACCACCACCGGCAAGGGTGAGAAGCAGGGTAGCAAGTACTTGCTCGGAATTTGGTGTTGGGCCGGAGAGTGAATGGCCAACCCAAAACCCCAGATAGGCCATCCAACTAAAACCGAATAAACGCACGATAAGATCGAGACTTAGTCTCATAGCTCACCCTTGTTCGATGGCTGGCGAGGATGACGAAGCTGTTCCTTTGCGGGTGAGGAGTTCGACCGCTTCGGCTAGTGAGCGTACTGGTGTAATGGTGAGACCGTCTGCCCGGTCAAGCGTAGAATGTGCGGGCACAATTGCTCGCCGAAATCCCAGCTTTGCTGCTTCGCTCAGGCGACGCTCAAGCTGACTGACACTACGCAGTTCGCCTGACAACCCGATTTCACCAAGGCAGATCAGATCGGGATCAATCCGCTGGTTGCGGTATGAGGACGCAATCGCCAGGGCAACTGCCAAATCGGCTGCCGGTTCACCGATACGCAGACCACCGACAATGTTGACATAAAGGTCTTGATTGAATAACGGCAGCCCTACTCGTTTGGAGAGCACGGCTGTCAGCATGAGCAGGCGATTGAGATCAAAGCCATTGGTGGTACGCCGGGGTTGGGCATTCCCGGTATGGGAAGTCAGCGCCTGCACTTCCACCAGTAACGGACGGGTTCCCTCTAGCGTCACGGTCACCGTCGAGCCAGGGCTTTGCGTATTCCGTTCGGCCAGAAAGACCTGCGATGGATTACGCACCTCACGCAGACCATCACCGGTCATTTCAAAGACGCCCACTTCATTCGTGCTACCGAAGCGATTTTTGACCCCGCGTAACAGGCGAAACTGGTGAAACCGGTCGCCTTCGAGGTAGAGCACGACATCAACAATGTGTTCGAGGACACGTGGGCCGGCGATGGCTCCCTCTTTCGTTACATGACCAACCAGCACAATCGGAATGGCGGTCTCTTTCGCCAGTTGCATCAGGCGAAGGGCACCCTCGCGTACCTGCGAGACACTACCGGCTGCACTGGTTAATTCGGGGAGATAGACCGTCTGGATCGAGTCGACGATCACCAGTCGTGGCCGTAAATGACGGATATGTTCAATAATCAGATCAAGTGATGTTTCGGCCAGGAGAAAGAGGTCATCGGCAGTTAATCCTAATCGTTCGGCGCGTAACCGAATCTGTTGCGCCGACTCTTCGGCACTCACGTAAAGGGCTGGCCCCACGCTGGCCGCAAAATGGGCCGCTACCTGACCCAGCAGGGTTGATTTTCCTACTCCAGGGTCGCCACCGATCAACACCACCGAGCCGGGTACCAGGCCACCACCGAGTACACGGGCAAACTCGTCGGCGTAGACGGGCAGCCGCTGAAAGTCGGTCAGGGGAACATCGCGCAGTCGGATCGGTTGATTCTGGCCGACAGTAGCAGCCCGCTGACCGCCTGTGCCACGGGCAGGCGTAACAATCTGCTCAACCAGACTGTCCCACGCGCCGCATTCAGGACACTTCCCCATCCAGCGACTTTGCTGAGCACCACATTGTTGACAAACGAAGACAGTACGTGTTTTTGCCATAGCTGCATTATACCATCGCATACGCAGGCAACGAATTGGTGCGAGGTGTTGCTGTTGAGAAGTGTCATACAGTCAGATGAGGCTCAACAGTCTGAAGCGACATCTGAACTGGCGGGTTTGTATGCTAGACGGTGGGAAGAAACCGCACGCGGCAGCATGGCTTCCGCACTCCACACTACGCGACACGTGGATTAGTGAATGGAGAAGGGAGCTGATCCAGGGCGTGTCGCCTCACCAGATGATTGTGAAAAGATCATACATCGTCCCCGCATCAGCAGAGTGGCCGCTGCAACACCCGCCGGGCAGCGAGCACGGTGGGTGCGGAAGCAGAGCTGCCGTACTTCAAACTACGTGATACGAGGATTAGAACCTATTTCAAAAAACATCTACGAGAAGGTGTCTTATTCATTGCCGCCCGATTCCACGTTTGTAACGAGCGCACCCGACATCCGCGTGACCAGCCGGGTCAACGACCTGACATGCGCCAGATCGTGTGCACGGCTGGTGCGGCAGCCATGCTGCCGCACTTCAAATGCTGCGCCACGCACACGCCAGGCGGATAAGGCACCCAATCCAACGTGTGATAGCACCGGAGATGGTCGTCATCCATCCTCGTTTCCATACCGGCAGACTGAGAGCAAGATAGAACCTTTTTCAAAGAACATCTACTATGAAGGCATCTCATTCATTTTCCACGTTCGTGACGAGCGCACCCGACATCCGCGTGACCAGCCGGGTCAACGACGTGACATGCGCCAGATCGTGAGCACGACTGGTGCGGCAGCCATGCTGCCGCACTCCAAACGACGCTACACGCGGATGATGAGCGCACAAGGCAACCAATGCAGCGCGTGATGGCACTGGAGATGGTTATTCGAGCGCGACAGGACAGCTTTTTCTGAAATAAGTTCTA
>NZ_DAOUBI010000076.1:0-6388 GCF_034432675.1 Chloroflexus sp.
GGCACGGGCGGTCTGTGAAACGGCTGAGGTCGACTTTGCCTGGAACTTGCAGATTCCGAAGGCCGTGCTCGAACCGATTCTGGCTGCCGGCAATTGTGATGCTATCGCTGGCGGTTCGTTCGGTGTCGAGCGGATTGTGGTCAACTTCGCTAACCCTGACCCGGCCCTGGGTGACAAGCGCAGCGAACCTGATCAGCCGCACCCCTTCCTGACCGACCCCGCCGTGCGTCGGGCCATCGCGCTGGCGATTGACCGCAAAGCTATCGCCGAACAGCTCTACGGACCAACCGGCGAACCGACTTGCAATATTCTGGTGGTACCGGCTAACGTCAATTCACCCAACACAAGCTGCGAACGGAATGTGGAAGAGGCGAAGCGGATTCTGGAAGAGGCGGGCTGGGTGCTGAGTGGATCGGTGCGCGAGAAGAATGGAGTTAAGCTGATCGTCTCGTTCCAGACTAGCATTAACACGCTGCGTCAGGGCGAACAGGCGATTATCAAGTCGAATCTGGCCGAAATCGGCATTCAGGTCAACGTGAAGGCCATCGATGCCGCCGTCTTCTTCGGTGGTGATCCGGGCAACCCCGACACGCTGAACAAGTTCTACGCCGACTTGCAAATGTACACTAATGGTCCATCTTCGACCGATCCGCAGCAGTATCTGCAAGGCTGGATCTGTGCTGAGGTAGCCTCTTCGGCTAACCAGTGGAACGGCAACAACGATGGTCGCTACTGCAACCCTGAATACGATGCGCTCTTCGAGCAGTTGAAGAGGGAACTCAACTTGCAGCGCCGGGCAGAGCTGGCCATTCAGATGAACGATTTACTGGTCAACGATGTTGCGGTTATTCCGCTGATCAACCGCCGCACGCCCAACGCCAAGCTGAAGAACCTGGAAGGGCCAACCTTCAACACCTTCGATAGCAGCATCTGGAATATCGCAAGCTGGCGGCGCGTGCCGTAAGCAGTGTCTGCGCGAGGGGTGGCAGGAGCAATCCTGTCGCTTCTCGCGCTTTCTCGATATCGGTTTCATCTATCTGAAACATACTGTACAATATTGAACGCATCTTAATCACCGGCGCATGTCATGTATTGTTGACAATGGTACGTTCGAGCACTGACTTGCCCTAACACTTCGACAAATTGGGCGCATACAGTGACTCTTGCATGCAGGTGTTCATAAGCCAGACTGTGCGGAAGCACAGCTTTCGCACGCCACGGATGCAGCCTTGGCATCACTGACCGAAAAACGGTTGACAGCAATTCAATCTTTACGCCGGTAAGCCGGCACAGGATATAGGTGAAGCGTAACACGGACTTATAGCCGTGCTACAGTCGACAGGGGCAATGGCGTATGTTGCAGTATATTATTCGACGTATTTTAATTGCTATCCCAACGCTCCTGATTATCAGTTTTGTAATTTTTGCCGTGCTCGCACTTGCCCCTGGTGATCCGCTGGCCCAGTTTGCCCTCAATCCGGCCATTCCCGAATCGACCCGTGAACTGATTCGGATTCAGTTTGGCCTGGATCAACCCTGGCCAATTCGCTATGTACGCTGGTTGACCTCGCTTATGCGAGGGGATTGGGGCTTCTCGTTCGGTACCCGTGGCCCGGTGATTGATCTGATCTGGCAACGTCTCCCCCAGACATTGATAGTTGTGGGCACAGCATATCTGATCGCGGTGTTGCTGGCAATTCCGATTGGCATTATTTCTGCGGTAAAGCAGTATTCAATTTTTGATAACGTTGCTACCTTTTTTGCGTTTATTGGGTTTTCAGTACCTTCGTTCTTCACCGGTCTAGTATTGATGCTGATCTTTGCAATTAATCTGAAATGGTTTCCAATTGTGTACAATACAACATTGCAGGTCGTTGACTGGGAAACCTTCACCCAACAGGTACGCCAGATGACCTTGCCGGTGCTGGTGCTGGTTGTGCAACAAACCGCTGCCCTCACCCGCTTCATGCGCTCATCAATGCTCGACAACCTCTCGCTCGATTATGTGCGCACAGCGCGTGCCAAAGGGTTGAGCGACCGAATGGTTGTGTTGCGTCACGTTTTGGTGAATAGCCTGATCCCCGTGGTCACGTTGATTGCCCTCGGTATTCCCACCATCTTCGCCGGCGCAATTATTACCGAAAACCTCTTCCGGGTGAATGGTTTGGGTGCGCTGTTGATTACGTCGATCAATAATTCTGATACCCCGGTCGTGATGGCGTTGACGTTCATCTTTGCCATTTTGACGGTGATGTTTAATTTGATTGCCGATATTCTCTACGGTGTGCTCGATCCGCGAGTACGCTATTCGTAAGCGAGAGGCAACCGGAAGGGGTTAGCGTATGTCTGAAATAGAAATGAATGGTGCCATAGGAATTTCGGCCAGTGCCCGTGCCCAGCAGATGACCACGCGGATGGCTGCAAAACCACGTTCGCTGCTTAGCGATGCCTGGCGGCGCTTTCGCAAGCATCGCATGGCAATGTTGGGGGTGGTTGTACTGTTCATGCTGGCCCTGTTCTCATTTGTTGGGCCATATTTCTATGTACCACGCCTGGCAGCAGAACTAGAGGCAATCGGTTCGCCATTTTTGCAGGATCGGGTTGACCTACAAACGGCTATTGACCATCTCGATTTTCTCAATATCCTCTCCGCCCCGAGTGCCATCCATCCCTTCGGAACCGATGATCTCGGTCGTGATCTGCTGGCACGCACTTTGTACGGTGGCCGGGTCTCACTGCTAGTCGGGCTGACCGCAATGGCAATTGCGATTTCACTTGGTACCATCATCGGCGCTACTGCCGGTTTCCTGGGCGGGATTGTTGACCAGATTTTGATGCGGATTACCGATCTGTTCCTCTCGCTACCGGCCATTCCTCTCACGTTGCTGGTGGTCTATCTGTTCCGCGATCCCGTCATTCAACTCATGGGCTCGCCGGAGGCCGGTATCTTCACGATTGTGGTCACGGTAATCGGGAGTCTGGCCTGGATGAGTACGGCCCGGATTGTGCGCGCCACCTTCCTGTCGCTCAAGGAGAAGGAGTTTGTTGAGGCCGCCATTGCGCTGGGTATCAGCCGTCCGGCAATTATGTTTCGCCACATTCTACCCAACGCTATCGGTCCGATTATCGTTGCTGCAACGCTTGAAGTAGGGAGTGCGATTATCACCGAGTCAACCCTGTCGTTCCTGGGTGTCGGTTTCCCGCCTGATACACCGACCTGGGGCCGGCTGGTGACCGACGGTAGCCAGTATTTGCAGGCAGCCCCCTGGCTGGCCCTCTTTCCCGGCTTGTTGATCTTTCTGACGGTGCTTAGCATTAATTTCGTCGGCGATGGTCTGCGCGATGCGCTCGATCCACGTTCACGGCTGTAAGGCAGGTTGGGCATATGAGCCGCAATCTCACACCGCTGCAACAACTGGTCGTTGAAGCGCTGCAAGAAGACGAGCGTCTGACCGCCGGCTTAACCGATGATCAAGCTATGCAGTTGCTGCGCTGGGCAACAACCCGTGCTGTTACATTGACGGCGACGACTGCTGATGAGGCTACCGCCGAGACGATTGCGCAGGCGCTGCGACAGGCGGTGCGGGCCGCTGCGCGGGCAGATGGCACAGTGGCGACGGCGGAACGGGCGCTTACGACTCTGCTGCCGACACCACCAGCGACAAGCGAAACCGCACCGGATCAGCGTGCTGATCCGGTAGCGGGTGTTGTGCTGGGAAGCGCGACTGATCGTGATACTGTTCATGCTCCCCCTGACACTATCAGTCCCCCCCCTTCCCCGCGAGGGGTACCGGTGTATCCGAAGCGGTGGCTGCATGCGATACCATTCAGCCTGCTGGCCCATCTGGGCCGTCGCTAGACTGGGGAATATATGGCGCGCAAGCCCTCTTCGTCACGACCGTATCGCCCCAACCGCACGCAGATCATACTCCTGTTTCTCATCCTGGCGCTTGGTTATCTGATTAATGCCGGGATTATTGATCTACGCCGCTTCGGTCTCGATCCGGCCCTATTCGGGATTGAAACCCAATCTAAACCTGATGTCAGCGGTGACATCGCCGTCTATTTCACAACACCAGCGCTGGTCTATCCCGATGTGCCACGCAACCGGGTCACGCCATCATTTCTGCGCGATATGCTGACCGATATTGCCAACGCTCGTCAGAGTATCGATCTGGCGACATTTGAATACACCCTGCAACCAGTGGCGGAAGCGCTGGTTGCTGCCCACCAGCGCGAGGTACAGGTGCGGCTGGCGCTTGACCGTGAAAGCCTGGAGGACCCGGTAGATGCCAAATTCGCCGGAATTATTGAAAAGGGCGGGATTCCAATAAGCTGGGAAGAGACAACGGCGTTTCTCCACAGCAAATTCATTATCATTGACAACCGGATTGTCTGGACGGGATCGTGGAATGTGACGATCAACGACACCTACCGTAACAACAACAACCTGTTGCGGATCACTATTCCGGCTATCGTCGAAAACTATCGCGTCGAATTTACGGAAATGGCCGCCGGTCGGTTCGGCAACAGCAAACAGGCCACAACCCCCCACACTCGCATTACCACCGGTCAGGCAACTATCGAAAATTACTTTACACCACGCGAACGGCCAGCCTCGCGGATTGTTGAGGTCATCAGCAATGCCCGCCGGTCGGTCGTGTTTATGGCCTTTTCGTTTACCAGTGACGAGATTGCCAAGGCGATGGTTGATCGGCAGCAGGCCGGCATTCCGGTGCGGGGGGTGTTCGAGCAGCGTAACGCTGGAGGGATCGGTTCCGAGTTTGGGCCGTTGCACGAAGCAGGCGTAGAAGTTCTAGCCGACGGGAATTGCTATACCATGCACCACAAGGTGATTGTGGTTGATGAACGGTTTGTGATTACCGGTTCGTATAATTTCACCAGCCGCGCCGAGCGCACCAACGACGAAAACCTGCTCATCATTGAAGACCCGGTGCTGGCCGCAGCCTATCTCGATGAGTTCGAGCGGGTCTTTTCCCAGGCTCAAAATCCGACGCGCTGCCAGTAGGGAGTGGGGAATGGACGTTCTCAGGATTACGCCCCTCCCAATCTGCCCCCCGCTGGAGGAAGACCATTGGAGCATGATCCTGCCCCTTACGCATTACCCACCTGTCACCCGGCAGCCGGTATGAAACCTCATGGCAGATTGTGAGGCAAGCACACTATGTGGTCACGTACTCCGCAGTGTCCTGCTGCATTTGGCCATGCGGCAAGCGCTTCCCGGATCGTCACGAGTACATCCAGCACCTCCGTGACCAGGACAGGTAACGGTATGCCACGCGCCGGATCGCAAGCACGGCTGGCGCGGCAGCATGGCTGCCGCACGCCACACCGTGCGACACGCGCATAACGAGCGGGTACGGCAATCCATCCAGCACGTGCCGGCACGACTGGAGCGGTGCGCTGCCACCGGGCCAGTTGCCCAAACAGCACCCATAGCGATCATACCCGCTGATACGCACGTGGTTGACACCAGGTATAGGTAATGCATAGCCGCTGGGGGTGCTATGCATTACCCACATGTCACGCTGCGTCAGACCGGGCTGTAAGTGCTCCCCGTGGCGCAGGCTTCCAGCCCGCGTGGAGGTATACTTCCATCACCGGCAGATGCTGGCCGTGGCCGCTGGTGCGCAGGCACGAATCTGGTGCAACAATACGTCTACGTGCAGGTATCGCATGTATGTCTGACTGTTTCGATGATCGGCACGAGCACATCCAGTACCGCCGTGACCAGGATGGGGAACGGTATGCCACGCGCCGGATCGTGAGCACGGCTGGCGCGGTAGCATGGCTGCCGCACGCCAAACTGCGCGATACGCACATAATGCGCGTGTAAGGCAACCCATTCAGCACGTGATACCACGGCTGGAGCGGTGCACTGCCACCGGGTCAGTCGTCCACAACAGCACCCATAGCGATTATACCCGCTGATACTCACGTGGTTAACACCAGTTTTGGGTAATGCATAGCTCCTGCACGGGAGCTATGCAGTATCCGAGTTATGGGTAATGCATAGGAATATTGAGGAGCGGGCAGTGAACCCGCTCCTTTCCCCCTATGTGCACCACGACCAGACTGGTATGCTAATCCAATTTGCCACCTACGCTGTGAGCAGGCCACGAAAGACTACCTGCTATAATGCACAGCACGACACTGCGCACCACATTGTGCAGCATATCTGACCGGTATGCATCGTGTGAGTCGCAGCCAGTTTCGTAAACGCACTACGTCACGCCCATCTGGTATGCCCATCCGCCGTGTCGCTGTGGTGATAGAAGGGTGCACCTTGGGTGACGATCTATCCGCGTGCATCCGCCTCACCCGCGTCCATCCGTGTTCCACCCCTCCCCCCGTCGCGCTCAACGCC